>CAYWWZ010000001.1:0-64188 GCA_964462495.1 uncultured Candidatus Planktophila sp.
AGGTGCTAGTGCCCGCAAGGGCTTCGGGGTTCAAGTCCCCGTTCGGACACAGTTATGGTGGGTTCTACAGATGGTGAAATCACTCGCATGAATCTTGATAGCGCACTATCTCTTATTCGAGAGGTCCCTGACTTTCCTCAGCCAGGTGTCTTATTTCGAGATATCACCCCGTTGCTGTCCAACCCGCAAGCATTTTCAACTGTTGTCGATGCACTCCTAACTTTCAATTCCCATGTATCGCAATTCGCTGGAATAGAAGCCCGGGGATTCATTCTGGCTAGCGCCATGGCTATTCGTTCTTCAGCAGGATTTGTACCCATTAGAAAGAGTGGAAAACTTCCTTTTGCGGTGTATTCCGAGAACTATTCGCTCGAATACGGCGAGGCAACTTTGGAACTTCATCAGGATGCCTTCAATCAGTCTCGCGCAGTAGTTGTAGTCGACGATGTTCTTGCTACTGGCGGCACTTTAGAAGCCGCTATAAAACTTGCTGAACGTGCTGGCGGCCAGGTGTTAAGCGTTGTAACACTTATTGAAATTTCAGCGCTCGGAGGCAGAGAACGCTTGGGCGCGCAATTTCCTCGATTAGAAATTCATGCGCTGGTGAAAGTGTGAAACGCATCCCCCAAATTCAAGCGCTGCGTGCGCTGGCAGCTCTCCTCGTAGTCGCCTATCACGCAAAAGTTACCCCTGGCGGATACATCGGCGTCGATATCTTCTACGTTATTTCAGGTTTTTTGATCACAGGACTACTTTTGCGAGAGCTTGAGTCAACAGGTTCACTTCAACTCAAGGCCTTTTTCATTCGTCGTGTTAAACGATTACTTCCAACTTCATTCTTCGTTTTGATTATCACCGCCATAGCAGCGTGGATCTTTTACCCATCAACCTTACGTCCTGGTCTAGGTAGAGATATCGCAGCTGCTGGAGCTTACGTTTCCAATTATCTCTTTGCGCTATGGCAGATGGATTACCAAAATCTTGATGCGACTCCCCCAGTCGTGATCCATTACTGGTCTCTCGCCGTTGAAGAGCAGTTCTATCTTTTTTGGCCATTCATTATTTTGGCTCTCTTCCGCTATGGATCGCGCAAGGCTGTCTTCTATGGTGTCTGCGCCATTACGGCATCATCTTTTTTGTTAAGTCTCTATCTCACTGCTCGTGAACCAATCTGGTCTTTCTACTCTTTGCCTACTCGGGCGTGGGAACTCGGGATCGGAGCCCTACTCCTTTTCATACCGAAAAAAATTCGATTTAGTTCAAACTATGCATGGATTGCACTTGGCTTAATAACTTACGGGACTTTTGCCTATACAGATTCAACGCCATTTCCTGGAACAGCAGCGCTTCTCCCAGTGATTGGAACTATTTTTGCGATTGCCTGTGCCAACAATTGGCCTGCCTTTCTAGATCAACTAGGCAATACCCACATCGTTCAGTGGCTTGGAGAAATCTCCTATCCCCTATATCTCTGGCACTGGCCAGTGCTCGTGATTCCCTCCGTCATGTGGGGCCGATCGCTCAATTATCTTGAGATATTCATTTGTGTGGTTGCTACCTTAGTTCTGGCCGATCTGACTCACCGTTTCATTGAGGATCCAATCAGATATTCCAAACCAAAAGATAGAACTATTGTTCGGGGGGCGCTACTCGCTACAAGCTTTTCCCTCCTTCTCGGAGTAGTGATTCATTTCTCTTGGAATGACCGAATCAAACTTGATAATGGAACATCCTTTTCGGTCTCCGAAGTTACCAAGAGGCCGATCGTCTATGATGATGGTTGCCATGTGAATAACGGCGAAACGATTTCGCCTGAATGTACCTATGGTTCAAAAGGCGCCCAACGCAAAGTTGTTCTCTTCGGTGATTCGCATGCTGCACAGTGGTTTCCTGCCTTGGAAAAACTAGCTCAAGAGAGAAATTTTGAGTTGATATCTCTGACAAAATCTGCCTGTCCAGGTCCTGCCGTTCTTAAAGTGGATTCTGGCGAGTATAAAAATGCTGATTGCTTCGCTTGGCGGGAGAATTCTCTGCAACGCATAGAGAAACTGAAGCCCTATGCGGTAATTTTCTCTGGATTCCAGCATTTTAAGATTCCGAATGGATACTCGTCTCGACGTGAATGGTGGCAGGAAGGTCAACAGAAGACTTTCAAGGCTTTGCAGGGAAATGCGCAACACATTATTTATCTCAACGACACCCCACACCCCCAGCAGGATATTCCTGCCTGTCTTGCAGGTGGCGTCATTTCAAGATGTAACGACAGTAAACCATCTGAACCAATTTCAATTCCTAATTTAAAGAGTGTAAATCCAACGCCCTGGTTATGCGAAGATAAATGTCCAAGTATCGTCAATGGAGTCATTGCTTATCGTGATGGCTCTCATATCTCTCGCCTCATGAGCGCTTCACTCTCCGAACCATTAGGAAGAGCTCTGCAGCGTTTAGGTGTCTTGTAGCGGGTTTTAAGAGAAATAGCGCAAAAAGCGTCGAAAGATGGCAGGATTCAACTGTGGCCGAACTTATTTACTATTGCGGAACAATGGATAGCGGCAAATCAACCCTCGCGCTACAAACTGCACACAATCATAAGAGTCGTGGTCGTTCAGGACTGATCTTCACTAGCAAAGATCGCGCAGGAGCAGGAGTTATCAGTTCTCGGCTGGGCCTTCAATCGGAGGCGCTTGAAGTAGAAGCAGACTTAGATATCCATAAGCTCGTAGTTGAGAGACTATCTATGGGAGATCGCATTGATTACATCATTTGTGATGAAGCGCAATTTTATGCTCCAATCCAAATTGATCAGTTGGCGAAAATTGTCGATGGCCTAGGAATTGATGTTTACGCCTTCGGAATTCTTGCCGATTTTCGTACCAAGTTATTCCCCGGTTCAGCACGCCTTGTTGAATTAGCTGATCGAGTGAATACCCTCCAAGTTGAGGCGCTCTGCTGGTGCGGTTCTCGCGCAACCCATAACGCTCGCACTGTCAACGGAGTTATGGTCACCGAAGGCGAACAGGTGGTTGTTGGCGACGTTGGAAAGAGTGATGAGATTGCCTATGAGGTTTTGTGTCGCAGACACCATATGCGTCAAGTTACTGCGCGAGCTTCACGTGCGGGCCATGTATCGGCCGACCCACTCCCCTTCACAGATATCAAAGCTCAGTAGATAAAAATCCTAGTTACTATCGACAATCAATTGAGGAGATGAAACGATGACAACGAATACAAAGGGTTATGCGGCTTTGGCTGCCAAGGAAAAACTCGTCCCATACGAATTCAATCGCCGCGAACTAGGCGCTCATGATGTTGCCCTTGACGTTCTCTTCGCCGGAATTTGCCACTCAGATATCCACCAAGTGCGAGAGGAGTGGGGTCCGGCTCTCTTTCCTATGGTTCCTGGCCACGAGATCGCTGGAATCGTAACGAAGGTTGGTTCTTCGGTGACTAAATTCAAAGTGGGCGACAAGATTGGAGTAGGCGTCTTTGTCGATTCTTGCCGCACCTGCAGTTCCTGTCAACGTGGACTTCAACAATACTGTCTAGAAGGAATGACTGGGACATACAACGGGCTCGAGCGCGATGGTGTAACTCCAGCTATGGGCGGATACTGCAATTACTTTGTCATCAACGAAGATTACGCAGTTCATATTCCAGGTAATCTTCCTTTAGAAGGTGTGGCACCTTTGATGTGTGCTGGAATCACTTTGTACTCTCCAATCAAACACTGGGGCGTAGGTCCTGGCAAGAAAGTTGCTGTCATGGGTCTTGGTGGCCTAGGGCACATGGGAGTCAAGTTTGCTGCCGCTCTTGGAGCTGACGTCACTGTGCTTTCACATTCACCGAAAAAGAAGGATGACGCACTATCGATGGGCGCGCATCACTTTGTTGATACCAGCTCGGAAGGCTCGTTTGAGAAGGTTGCGGGAAGCTTCGATGTCATTCTCAATACAGTCAGCGCTGAGTTAGATATCAACCAGTATCTCAATCTTCTCAAATTGGATGGAACTTTGGTAGTAATCGGGCTCCCCGGAAAGCCATATGCAGTGCACGTTGGGTCTTTATTAAATGGGCGTCGCTCTATCGGTGGTTCCATGATCGGAGGAATTCCCGAATTGCAAGAAATGCTTGATTTCTGCGGTGAGAAATCAATTGTGAGCGATGTTGAAGTAATTAAAGCTGACTACATCAACACGGCGTATGAACGAACCGTTAACAGTGATGTTAAATATCGATTCGTTATCGATGCAAAAACTTTTTAGAAAGGTTTCGATTACGCGAATAACGCAACTATCGCAGGAGCTATTACCAAAGCCGGCAGCAAATTAGCTACGGCAATCTTCTTGATGTTCAGGAGTCGAAGGGCGATTCCGATTAGCATCAGGCCCCCGGTAATTGTCATGGCATCTATTTGTGGTTGCGTCAGGATTTTTCCTAGCAAGAGACCAGTTACCGTCCAGAACGCTTGATAAATACCTACTGGAATCGCAGATGCAGCGACACCCCACCCTAAGGTCGACGCGAAGGCCATCGCAGCAAAGAAGTCGAGTGATGATTTAAGGACCAGTTGGTCTATACCCTGTGACATTCCATCGCTGATGCTGCCAAGAATTGCAAGTGGCCCAATCACGAAAAGCAGAGATGCGGAGACGAATCCATCGACAAACGGGCTATCTACGGATGCCCGAAATCTCTTCCGCAGATTTTCTCCAAAGGAGTCAAGGCGATCCTCTAATGAAAGCATTGAGCCGAGCAATCCCCCAATCAGCATAGCTGCAAGTATGACCAGGAGCGAGGACCCATCAGGAAGAGCAGAGGTGAAATCTTCTGACCAAAGAGGAATTAGTGCTGATACGGCGCCTAATAAAGTTATGAGCCCAAGTACGTCAGTAATCAAAATCTGCGATTTAGAAGACAACTTGGCTCCAATAAGAATGCCAAGCGAAGAACCGATCAAAATTGCAACGATGTTGAGAACCGTTCCCGAACCGACGAAAATAAGACTGCTAGGCATTAGTGAACTATAACGCGATTGCATCTATAGAATGAATTTATGAATCCCAAGGATTTCCTTCATATGTTCAAACCCCATAAGACAGTACCGTTGACACCTTGGAGAGCGAAGTCTCGCTGGGATCTATCGCTTTCCCGAGTGGCAATACTCTTCTTTGGTTTGGCTATCTTTGGCCTGGGTGATTCACTTCTTATTCAAGGTGGAATAGGAAACGCTCCGTGGACAGTATTTGCTGAGGGGCTAACGTACAAAACTGGAATGAGTATCGGCTTCGCCACCTTCGCCATCAGTGTTTGTGTCTTGCTTCTTTGGATTCCGTTGAAAGAACGTCCTGGATTTGGGACTCTTGCAAATATAGTTCTCATCGCAACCTTTATCGAGGTAGGAACTCACATCTTTCCCGCGCAGCAATCCATCGCTATGGGCGTTATTTACGATCTCATCGGCATTTCACTTGTCGGTATCGGTTCAGCGCTCTACATCACATGTGGTCTTGGGCCTGGGCCACGCGACGGGGCGATGACTGGGCTGCATTACCGAACTGGTATTCGCGTTGGGCGGGTTCGAATGGGTATTGAGCTCACTGTCCTGATTATTGGATTTCTCATGGGTGGAACAGTGGGGTTAGGAACTGCTCTCTTTGCTCTGCTCATCGGGCAGTCCGTTGCGATTTCTCTCGGAGTTATCGCGCGTCTGACCCACCAGTAACGTCCGTCTCCCCTAGCCTTCAACTACCTTCCCTCGGTCTGTGAGCCGTCATTTCACACGGGGTCGCAAACACCCCCGTTAACAAAATCAGGAAGGTCGTCATGCTCGATAGTTACTTCAAAATATCTGAACGCGGCTCCACTGTCGGCCGTGAGATTCGTGGCGGACTCGTCACGTTCTTCACAATGGCATACATCGTGGCGCTCAACCCGCTGATCATCGGTCTAGCTAAAGATGCAGATGGTAAATACATCGGGGGCGGAGATGCTCCTAATCTCGCTCTCGTTGCAGCGATGACTGCTCTCATGGCAGGAGTTCTCACAATACTGATGGGTCTTGTCGGTAATTACCCACTTGCACTTGCAACCGGACTTGGTCTCAACACTTTTGTTGCAGTCGGTATCGCTTCTCAAATGACATGGGCTGATGCCATGGGTCTGGTGGTTCTCGAAGGAATCATCATTACAGTCCTTGTTCTCACCGGATTCCGTACTGCAGTATTTAGGGCGGTGCCAGCACAACTCAAGGTTGCTATCTCAGTAGGTATCGGGCTATTTATCGCTCTCATTGGACTTGTCGACGCAGGCTTTGTTCGTAGAACTTCTACGGGACCTGTTCCAGTTACCTTAGGAGACGGTGGAACACTTGTCGGATGGCCAATTATCGTATTTGCATTTGGTCTCTTCCTAACAATTGCGCTGATGGTAAAGAAGACGAAGGGCGCAATTCTCATAGGAATCATCCTCGCCACTGTTGCTGCAGTAATTATCGAATCAACTCTCAAGATTGGTCCAAATTTCAACGGCGCAACCGGTGAAGTTAATCCAAAGGGTTGGGGGCTCAACGTTCCAGCGGTTCCAAGTGACATCGTCGCAACGCCCGACTTTAGCCTCTTCGGCGAATTTAACCTCTTCGGATCACTGGATCGCATCCCGCTTATCACGATGATCCTTCTTGTCTTCACTCTCTTGCTCTCAGACTTCTTTGACACAGTAGGTACTGTGACAGCAATTGGTCATGAAGCAGGATTGATTGATAAGGATGGAAACATCCCTAATAACGATCGTATTCTTCTCGTTGACTCACTGGCAGCAGTTGCAGGCGGAGCTGGAAGCATCTCCTCAAATACCAGCTACATAGAGTCTGCCTCTGGAGTAGGTGAAGGTGCGCGAACTGGTCTTGCCTCAGTAGTGACTGGAATCTGCTTCCTATTGACTACCTTCCTAGCACCACTAGTCGCCGTCATTCCTTACGAAGCGGCTACACCAGCGCTAGTAATCGTCGGATTCTTGATGATGACACAGATTAAGTCAATTGATTGGGAAGATTATGGAATTGCAATTCCTGCATTCTTGACAATCATTCTGATGCCATTCACTTACAACATCTCAGTTGGAATTGGTGCTGGCTTCGTAACACACGTCGTCATCCGCTACATCCAAGGTCGACGCAAGGATGTTCATCCCCTGCTTCTACTTGTCGCAGGTCTCTTTATGATCTACTTCTTGACGTCTCCGATCAATGCTTGGATTGGTTAACGTCACCTAAGTTAGATTGGCGAATGAGCCCGTACCGAATCGGTACGGGCTCATTTATTTGATTGACCAATCAATGGGCGATTCGCCCCGCTCCTGCAGTATCTGATTTATCCGAGAAAAAGGCTTAGATCCAAAGAAACCTCTATAGGCACTTAGGGGGCTGGGATGTGCAGAGACAACTACATCTGAAAAGTACCGGGAGAGATCCTCAGCGCTCTTTCCCCACAAAACCGCCACCACACCACGATGACCGAGTTCATATGCAATGTGATCAGTGATCTTTTGCCAACCGATCTTTGAATGCGCACCCGGCATCCCAATTTTTGTGGTCAACACTCTGTTAAGAAGCATTACCCCTTGATCTGCCCAAGAGCTCAAATCACCATGTGTAGGCTGTGGCACTCCAAGATCATTCTGTAACTCTTGATAGATGTTACGTAGCGAAGCTGGTATCCCAGCATCACGAGGTACTGAAAAGGCTAAACCTGTCGCATTTCCAAGGGTTGGATACGGGTCTTGTCCAAAGATAACTACACGAACTACATCGATATCAATTTCCAGGGCTTTAAAAATACTTTTAAAAGCCGGAGTAACCTCAGATTCATTGATCTTGTGAAGAACCTTTTGAATCTCTTCATCAAGAGGTGCAAGTGCCTCTCTCCAACTAGTATGCACGGGCAAAGAAGCGAGAGCCATCAAATGTGACTTCCATGGGCAGCTCAAAGACTGCTGACATATGTTCAGATGTAATGACATCTCTAATAGGCCCGCTGATTGCAACTTTTCCATCTTTCAATATCAGCGCATGGGTTGTTCCAGAGGGGATTTCTTCAATGTGATGTGTGACAAGAATGGACGCTGGAGAGGTGGGATCCGCGGCGAAAATAGAGAATCGTTTTAAGAGATCTTCACGCCCACCAAGGTCCAAACCAGCAGCGGGCTCATCGAGTAGAAGAAGTTCGGGATCGGCCATGAGGGCGCGCGAAATTTGAACTCTCTTCCGTTCACCTTCGCTGAGAGTTCCGTATTCGCGATCGGCAAGATCGCGAACTCCAAAGGTAGTTAAGAGCGCTACCGCCCTAGATTCGTCCCATAAATCGTAGGCTTCATTCCAGCGCCCAAGAACTGCGTAGGCTGCGGTGAGTACAACATCACGCACCTTCTCACCATAGGGAATATCTTCGGCAACGAGGGCGCCACAAATTCCTATACGTGTGCGCAGCTCAAAGAGGTCGACCCTTCCCATCATCTTATCCAGAATTGAAACCGAACCAGTTGTAGGAAATACACGTGTAGCCAGAATTTGAATCAGGGTAGATTTCCCGGCGCCATTAGGCCCGAGAACTACCCATCGCTCTCCTGATGTAATTGAAAAATTAATGGGGCCTAAAATCGTTCGCTGGCCACGACGAACAGAGACATCACGTAATTCCAAAACTGTCTGCTCGGTCATAGTGCCTCAAGATATATCTTTCACTCCGCAAAATTTGGGAAATCATCGCCGCCCGCTAAGTGATTCGCGATAACCTCAGCCAGTGAGCGTTCAAAATCAGCGATATACGGGCCTTATCCTCGTCTCTGGAGTAGATAACCCGGGTATCACGCAGGCGCTCTTCCAGACTCTGGCGCCCTTCGCAATTACCGTAATAGATATAGAGCAAGTGGTGATCCGAGAACGTCTCATCCTTACCGTACTCATTGAACTTAACCCCAGCCATGCATCTGCAATAGATCAGGATCTCAATGACTGCGCGAGTCGTCTAAACGTCGATATTGCCACTTCCTTTCAAGAACAGGAATTATCCTCAATTGCAGCTAAATCTGGGCTTGTCCATGTTGTTGCTCTTGGTTCTCCGCTTTCTCCGGGTGCAATCGCTCAAGTTGCCAGTTCGATAGCGAATCTGTCCGGGAATATAGAACGAATACATCGCACAGCTAGCTACCCAGTAACAGCGATTGAATTCACTGTCTCGGGTGCTGACGGTCTTTCCTTAAGACACGCCCTTGCAGTCGTCTCGGCAGAGCAGGGAGTTGATATTGCTGTTTCACCAGGTGGGCTAATGCGCTGGGCGAAAAAATTGGTTGTTATGGATGTTGATTCAACATTGATTCAACAGGAAGTTATAGAACTATTGGCTGCTCGTGCAGGCTGCTTGACAGAAGTAGCGGCAATTACTCACTCAGCAATGAGTGGTGACATTGATTTTGAACAGAGCCTGAAACTAAGAGTTGAACTCCTTAAAGGTTTACCTGAATCGGTGTTAGACGAAGTCCGAAAGGAGATTACCCTCACTCCTGGGGCGCGGACCTTGGTGCAAACTTTGAAGAAGTTGGGCCATAGCGTAGGAGTCGTTTCCGGCGGATTTACCGCAGTAATTGAACCGCTTATTCAAGAATTAGGGATACAGCATTACCGGGCTAATACCCTGGAAATAGTTGATGGGGTTCTAACTGGCAAAGTGCTAGGAACTATTATTGATCGAGCAGCCAAAGCGACAGCGCTTCGCGAGTTTGCGGCTCTCGAGGCTGTTGAACTCGAACAAACTATTGCTATTGGTGACGGCGCAAATGATCTTGACATGATTGCTATTGCAGGGCTTGGGATAGCCTTCAATGCAAAGCCAGCGGTCAAGGCTGCGGCTGATAGTTCCGTGAGCGCTCCTTACCTTGATTCAGTTCTCTATCTTCTAGGTATTACCCGTGAAGATATTGAGGCCGCTGGCGCTATTCGCAAGTAAACTCCAAAAACTTGCAAGGCTATTTATAAGCGACAGGCATGGATATCGGTGACGAGAATTCCTCGCGCTCCCAGAGACCATAGTTGATCCATCAAATGATTGGTCTCAGTTCGCAGCACCATCGCCCGAACTGCAACCCAGTCTTTCTTCTGTAGCGGCGAAATAGTAGGTGACTCTAAACCCGGAGTGATCGCACACGCATCTTCCACCTGATTCAATGGAACGTCATAGTCAAGAAGTACATATTGGCGGGCCGTCACCACTCCTTGCAGCCTTCTAGTCAGAACTTCTAGATCTTCATTAAGTGTTACGCCAGCTCTTTTTACGAGAATCGCCTCTGAATGAAGAATAGGATCTCCGAAAATTTCCAATCCAGCTTGCTTGAGAGTATTTCCGGTACTCACCACATCAGCGATTAAATCAGCGACACCAAGGCGGACGCTACTTTCAACTGCGCCATCTAGGCGGACAACCGTTGCTGATAACGAATTCCTTCTTAAATAATCTGAAACAAGACCTGGATACGCTGTCGCAATTCGTCTACCCTCGATACTAGCGAGTGAAAAATTTTTACCAAGCGGGGCCGCGAACCGAAAAGTTGATTTTCCAAAATCCAACGAAAGAACTTCTTGTGCGGTCGCCCCCGAATCAATCAATAAGTCTCTCCCAGTAATACCTGCTTCTAGCTCTCCTGTGCCAACGTAAATGGCAATATCCCTGGGTCGCAGATAGTAAAACTCAACTCCATTATCTGGGTCTATCAAAATGAGGTCACGGGAATCGGTGCGCTGTCGATACCCCGCCTCTTTAAGGATTGAGATGGATGACTCTGCCAATGAACCCTTGTTCGGTACTGCGATTCTTAACATGACGTAAAGCTCCTAACGAGAAAACGGCTATAAATAACGATAGATATCTTGAGGCGATAAACCACGGGCTAACATGAGAGTTTGAATATGGAAGAGAAGTTGGCTGATTTCTTCAGAGAGGGCCTCATCAGATTCATGTTCGGCGGCAAGCCACACTTCACCAGCTTCTTCTAGAATTTTCTTGCCGATGTGATGAACTCCCGCGTCCAGCGCAGCAACGGTCGCAGAACCGTCGGGCCGAGTCAACGCCTTTTGAGTTAGCTCTTGCCACAACTCATCGAAATTCTTCATGGGAAGAGTTTACTGGCCCAGCGCCTTGGCGCGGAGCATATTAATCATCCTCGCAGGATCCTCAGCGGAAAAGACTGCACTACCTGCTACGAAAGTATCAGCTCCAGCATCCCTCGCAATTTCAATAGTTTCAAGAGAAATGCCGCCATCAACTTGCAACCAAATCGGGCGAGACCCAATTTTCTTCCGAACATCTTGCACTTTATCCATCATTTCTGACATAAATTTTTGTCCGCCAAAACCTGGTTCTACTGTCATCACTAGAACCATATCAATCGAATCGAAATAATCTTCATAATCAGCTATGGCTGTTCCAGGTTTGAACGCAATTGCAGCTCGCGCTCCATGGGTTCGGATTTCCCGCAAGGTCTTTCGAATATCGGCGCAAGCTTCCACATGAATCGTGACACTTGTTGAGCCAGCCTCTGCATATTGAATAGCAATTTGATCGACGTCAGCAACCATTAAATGTGAATCTACAGGGAGGGTAGATTCAGCAATAATTTGTGCCGCAGCCTGAAAATCCCATGTGGTGTTGGGTACAAAGATGTTATCCATAATATCTAAATGCAATAGATCACTGACTTGAGCAATCTTCGCTATCTCGCCTCGTAGGTTACTTCGATCTGCATTAAGAATACTTGGCGTAATACGGATTTCGGGTGCCACAATTAAATCCTATTGCACTTTCTTTTTTAGGAGCGCTAAGTACATAGAGTCAGTGTCGTGAATGCTCGTCCACAGTGAGAGCGCCTTTTCTCTAACCGCTCCATGAAGATTATTTGGTAGATAAGTACTAATGTCCATGAGTTCTAGATCTGGAAAACGCCTAAGAAGGCCATCCACCTGGGCTGTTGTTTCGGCGTAATGAGGACTGCATGTTGCGTAGCCGAAGACTCCTCCAGGATTTAGTACAGAGACAGCCTCTTCTGCGAGTTCATATTGCAACTGTGTCAATGTGCGTAAATCCTGGAGATTTCTCCTCCATCGAACCTCCGGACGTCTACGAAGAGCACCCAAACCAGTGCACGGTACATCGGCGAGGATTGCATCAAAAGTTTCACCACGTTTTGAGATAGTCCGTCCATCACCTGTCCACACCGTTGCACCTCGCACAACATTTCTCACCAGGTCAGATCGTGCTCCCGAAACTTCATTGGCAACAAAGGTGCGACCGCTTTCTTTCGCAATGCTGGCAAGAAGGGCAGCCTTTCCTCCGGGGCCTGCGCATAAATCTAAAGTTTTCTCTGCTTTAGAAGTGGCAACCGAGAAAAGGTGTGCCACCAACTGAGAACCTTCATCTTGCACTCCAGCTTTTCGCTGGCGAATCATTTCAATATTGACGGGTGGAATATCAATTTTTGCTCCATAGGGAGAATAAGCAGTTGCTACTCCCCCAAGTGCGAGAAGATCCCCTTGCGAAGTAAGTCCTGGCCATGCGACAAGAGTTGGAGGGGCTGGAGTGTTATTGGCACGCAACTCTGCTTCAACTCGAGTCTCATCCTTTAATAAGTCCAGATAGGCAGAGACAACCCACTCAGGATGTGAGTACATGATAGAGAGTCTTGAAATTGAATCTTTCATATCTAGCGCCGGGGCTAACCAAAATTCAAAGTTCTGCGCACTCAACTTGCGCAGAATTGCATTCACATAGGAAGCCTTTGATTCACCGATTACCCGTCGTGCTAATTCGACCGTGGCAGATACTGCAGCATGGGTCGCAACTCGCATCTCGAACAGTTGATGTATTCCCATACGGCAAAGATCAACAATGCCAGGATCTACAGCTGATATGTCGCGATCTAATACCTGAGACAGAAAAAAATCATGTCGTCCTTGCATGCGCAAAGTTCCGTAGAGGAGTTCGGTAGCAAAACCCTTGTCGCGCTCATCAAGGCCGCTCGCTGTCAAAGCACTAGGAAGCAGTAGATTTGAGTAGCCTTCCTTGCGATTGACTTCCGACAATACGTCATATACCAATAATCGCGTTGCATCGGGGCGTGGTGCTCTAAACGAATCTCTTCTTGCTTTATTCAAAAGCTTCACCAGATTTTAACCGAATTCCATTGACCCAAGAGGAAGACGACATTTTCGCTCTGCCCGCTGGCTGCACTTGCGCAATTCGAAGCGCTTGGGTCGATGTTCCAACTAGAAGATCGTTTTCTATAGCAAGCAACTCTCCTGGCTTTAGAGAAATATCACTCAATGAAGGTGAAAAAATCTTGATATCACTTTCGCGAAAGCGAGCTCGTGCGCCTGGATTCGACGTCAGTGATCGAATCTTTCGAGATATTATCTCTGCAGGTAAATTCCAATCGATATTACTTTCTTCCTTGGAAATTTTATGCGCTCTAGTAACGCCATGTTGTGGTTGTGGTGTCGGCCGGATGCCACGGTCTATGAGGTCGAGAGATTCCGTGATGGCATCAACGCCCAATTCGGAAAGTTCTTCTAAAAGTTCATCGCTTGTGATATCGCTATCGAGAGCAAATCGCTTCTGGACAAAAATTGGTCCTGTATCCATCCCTTTATCAAGGGCAAAGACGGTAACTCCTGAGACTAAATCCCCCGCCTCGATTGTCCGCTGCACAGGCGCTGCTCCGCGCCAACGCGGTAAGAGAGAAAAATGGAGATTGATACTTCCGTGCTTAGGTTTCAAAAAGACTTGCTCAGGAAGAATTACCCCGTATCCGATGGTGATGAGAAGATCGATGTTATCGAGCGCGTCTAAGGTTTCTGAGACGCTAATTGGCTTAATGCAGGGAATTTGGCTTTCTCTGGACCAGATTGAAACAGAGGTCTCCCTGAAACTTTGACCACGCCCTGCGGGCTTATCTGGTTGAGTTATAGTCGATACGAGCACATGATTACTTGTTTTGAGATAGTTGAGCGTCGGGAGTGCAACGCGCGGTGTTGCTGCAACGCAAATTTGCATCTAGAGGCCTTGTCCAAAAGGACCATGAGGTGAAACCTTGATTGTTGGAGTTGCGCCTGCACTGGCTGCTAAACCAAACCAATCTGATTCCCGAATCTCCTTCATAGCTTTCTTTCTATCCTCATTACTGAGACGATCAATGAAGAGAATTCCATTGAGATGGTCAGTCTCGTGCTGCAGAGCTCTGGCCAAAAGCTCAGTCCCCTCTACGACAATGGGTTCACCATGCATGTTAAATCCCTTAGCAACTGCGCGAAAAGCTCTAGGAGTTGGATACACGAGATCGGGAAAACTCAGACAGCCTTCATCTCCCTCTTGAATCTCATCACTCAGGTCTAGCGTCGGATTTACGAGATGGCCAAGTGCTTCATCGACATCCCAGACAAAAACTCTCAGTGGCACTCCGATTTGAGGTGCTGCGAGCCCAGCCCCGGGAGCCGCCAACATAGTCTCAGTGAGATCTTTCACCAGTACTCGTAACTCTTTATCAAAGTCAATTACTTCAGAGGCCGGTGTTACTAATACAGGATCTCCAAAGTGGCGGATTTGTTGAATTGACATGTGCGCAGTCTATCGAAAAGTTGAAAAGTTAATGGGTTCCAAGAGCGAGATTAAGACGTCAATGAATATGGGTCTACTCGAACCTGCGCTAATTTCTTCTTGGAAGAAGAGCGCCTTCGTTGGAATTCATGGATGAGAGAGATAAACGATTCTCCGTCACTAATCGGCGATATAAGGAGAAAGCGGCTAGTTCCGAGGGACAACTGTGATGGTCCAAGAATTCGGGTGTTTTTAGGCAGTCGCTCTGATTCTTGAGCGCTCTTGAGCGCTCGGAGTAACGATGTTGCTTCAGAAGTATCGATATCGAGAGTCAGTACGCGCGAAAACGGAGGGAAACCTATCTCTTTCCTCTCTCGCAACTCTTTACGCGTTATAAGAGAAGGTTTTCCTGAAGCTACAGCCGATAGAACAGCGTGGTTTCGCGAGATAACGAGAAGAAGTTCGCCGTCTGTAGCCAGCAATCCACCAGTAGAAAAGATTATTTCGCGCGCCCGTTCTGCAGAACGCATATCTATCTCAGTGAACAATCGATCACATTCGAGAATGACGATCGCCGAGTAGCCATTGACTGCCGTCGGAAGAGCCCCCGGAGTAGCAATGACAATCCCTTTGGAATCCAAGTAAGAATCGAGAATCTTGTCGCCACTTGACTGAACGATTGCGTGCCCTGGAAATGCTTTCCCAATTTCGTGTGCGAAACGCTCGGACCCCCTGCCGAGAAGAAGACTTCTCTGAGACTGACACCAAGAACAACGCCATAGCGGATACTTTGTTTGGCATAAGACGCATTCAAAATCTAGGGACGGAGATCGTTGTTGCAATTTTCCTCCACAGGAACAGAGTGCAACATTTTTGCATTCTAAACATCGGACAGCCTGCGAATATCCTTTACGAGGCGAAACAAATAGAACCGGACCACTTTTTAAGGCAGTACGTATAGATGAAAAAATCCCTTGTGGGAGCAACTCCCCTGATCGAGGTGAAAAGTCACGTACCCGAACTGAAGTATTTGAAGAATTGAACTTCAACCAACCAATTTCAATTAGGCGAGCAGTTTCGCTACTGGGCGAGTAACCAAAGAATGTCAACGAAGCAGACGATTGCGAACTACGAAGAATAGCAACGTCCCTTGCATTCCACCCAGGCGTCCTGATCTCATACAAGTGCTCTGATGATTCATGCACTATGACGATCTCGCTCAGATCTCTTAATGGAGCAAACACGCCTCCCCGGGTACCGATAACAAGCTGATTCTTCCCTTGAAGAGTTTTTAGATAACTCCTATAACGTTCGGACTTTGCCAAATGAGAATCAAGAATTACAGCATTTGGTAAAAATGGCGCAAAGCGTAGAAGTAATCGACTCTCTGGAACGATAACGAGAATGGAACCCTGAGTTAAATCCCTCTTCTTCAGGTATTCTGCAATGAGTTGTATCGGTTCATTTCGAGCTGGTAATTGGAAGTAGTTGCGCGCAACCTTTTTGGTTGGCCGGTCATGATGCGCATTCTCTGAAATATCGCTTTGAAACTCTTTATCCACGCTCGCCACACGCGGTGGAATTGCAGACCTTATAACGTCATAAGGATGGGCAGCCCAACGCTTTGCAACAGTAGCGATAAGTTGCAGCGATTGCCCTGTCGCTACCGGAATCGGTGAGAGAACCTTGCTGATTTGCTTCAAACTCCCAACCTGAGATGTTTGCAAACGGCTGAGAACTATTGCTTCGCACTCTCTATTTCCAAATGGGACAACAACCCGTATTCCTGTATCTACTTGTTTATCAAGATTTTCAGGAATGGCATATGTGAATTCGGAATCTAGATGAAAGACGCCAGAATCAACCCAGACTTTGACTGCGTTAGTTTCACCGTTGGAATTCTTTTGGCGCGCGCGAACGACCTCCGCCTTTAGCTTGAGTGGCCGCGTCAGCGCCACGAGTTATTTCTAGCCTCTATTTAACAGCTGCTTGTAACTCGGCAACGCGATTGGTTGCTTCCCATGTGAAATTTGGGAGCTCGCGGCCAAAGTGACCATATGCAGCCGTCTGTGAGTAAATCGGGCGTTTGAGATTGAGATCTCGGATTATCGCGGCTGGGCGTAAATCAAAAACAGAGGTTACTGCGCTCTGAATACTCTGAACAGGAACGGTTTCAGTTCCAAAGGTTTCAACAAAAACGCCTACTGGTTGGGCTTTACCAATCGCGTAAGCGACTTGCACCTCGCAACGGCGAGCTAGACCAGCTGCAACAACGTTTTTGGCAACCCAACGCATCGCGTAAGCCGCCGAACGGTCTACCTTCGATGGATCCTTTCCTGAGAAAGCACCACCACCATGGCGAGCCATGCCACCGTAGGTATCTACAATGATTTTTCGCCCAGTCAGACCAGCATCTCCCATAGGGCCACCAATGACAAATCGGCCAGTGGGATTAATGAGCGTTCTTAAGTCTTTTCGAGGTAGATCAATCTTGCTAAGAATTGGGTCGATGACCTGCGCGATGATTTCCGGAGTCAATTGTTTCACAACATCAACATCTTCAGAATGCTGGCTTGAGATTACAACAGTATCGAGGGCAACAGCTTTATCACCGTCATATTCAATGGTTACCTGTGTCTTTCCATCCGGACGTAGATAAGGCAGAGCACCAGATTTGCGAACCTTGGAAAGTTGCTGAGCTAATTCATGGGCCAACCAAATGGGAAGCGGCATGAGTTCTTTTGTGTCATCGCATGCATAACCAAACATTAAACCTTGATCACCAGCACCCTGGAGATCAAGTGGATCTGTAGCCGAAGCCACTCGGTGTTCGAAAGCATCGTTTACGCCCTGTGCAATATCCGGAGATTGTTGTCCGATAGATATCGACACTCCACAGCTGTTACCATCAAAGCCTTTCACCGATGAGTCGTAACCGATTCCAATAACTGTGTCACGCACAATACCCATAACATCGGCGTAACCATTAGTTGTTACTTCACCTGCAACATGAACCTGTCCAGTGGTAATAAGCGTTTCCACAGCCACTCGACTGGTGGAGTCTTGCTCTAGAAGTGAGTCGAGAATCGCATCAGAAATCTGATCCGCAATTTTATCTGGGTGACCTTCAGTGACTGATTCTGAAGTGAAAAGGCGTTTTGACATTGTCCTAACCTAACTTATGTAGGGCTTCTGAGAGCAATTGATTAGCTAGCGTGTCCTTGGTGGTCTTAGCCACTTCGATGACTGCACCCTGTCGTAAGAGGATCTGCCCCTGGGTAGTCTCACTATCAAAGATGTCTCCCTTGGAAACATCATTCAGATAAAGGATGTCAGCATTCTTACGCTCTAGCTTTTCCCGTGCTGCGACAGTATCGAGGGCTGTTTCCGCAGCAAAAGCAATAATTACTTGGGATTTCTTTTGAGTTGAAATAGTTGCCAAGAGGTCGGGATTCTCAGTGAGTTCAATACTCTGGAGATTACCTTTTTTGATTTTCTCACTTTGCTCATGCAAGGGTCTCGCATCTGCGACAGCTGCAGACATGACAAGAACATCAGTCGATGAAAATTCCTTTTCCAGTGAGATCGCCATTTCTTGTGCTGTTTCTACCTTAACTATTTTGATGCCAGGAATATCGGGTAAAGATACATTCGCGGAGATGAGTGTTACCTCTGCACCACGTTCTTTCGCTGCTCGCGCTAGGGCATATCCCTGTTTTCCGGAAGAGCGATTCCCAATAAAACGAATCGGATCAATAGGCTCTCTCGTACCTCCTGCAGTCACCAAAACCTTTATTCCCTGCATGTCCTGTGTCTGACCAATGAGCGCAGCGAAAGCTCTCAGAATAGCTTCCGTTGAAGGAAAGCGCCCTCGTCCAACATCTCCTGAGGTCAGCGCCCCTACATCAGGATCTAGAACGATGTATCCACGTGCACGAAGAGTTTTAACATTTTCAACTGTCGCAGCGTTATCCCACATCTGTGGGTGCATGGCTGGAACAATCAAAGTTGGGACATGTGAGGCAAGCACAACGTTGGTCAAGAGATCATCGGCGCGGCCAACAGCAATTCGCGCAAGAAGATCTGCGGTGGCGGGTGCAATAATGAGAAAATCTGCCTGCTTGGCAAGAGAAACGTGGCGCACTTCCTGAACTGATTGGAATACTTCGGTAGTTACACTTCTACCAGAAAGAGCCTCCCACGTTGCAGCGCCGACAAAGTTCAGACTCGAAGGAGTGGGAACTACCGTGACCCCAAATTCTGCCTCCAGAAGTCGACGCAAGAGATCACAAGACTTATATGCCGCTATTCCCCCACCGACTCCGAGAATGACCTCGCGTCCTAAGCCCTGCATGGCTACCAGTGGAATTTTTTGTTAAGCAGTTGGTTCTAGATTTTCGATGGTAAGCAAGCCTTCGTTAATCTCACGAAGGGCTATCGAGAGCGGCTTCTCATGAACATGTGTATCGACAAGAGGTCCGACATACTCCAACAACCCTTCGCCAAGTTGTGAGTAATAGGCGTTAATCTGACGAGCACGTTTGGCTGCGTAGAGAACCAAGCTGTATTTAGAGCCAGCCTTATCAAGAAGTTCATCGATTGGTGGGTTCGTAATTCCATCCATATGTAGGCTCATCTGAAGACTCCATCAAAGGTTATTGGGCTTAAAACCCAGGCTATTTAGCAGAGGCCAATTCTATCAGGGTTGCCGCGACCTGCTTTACCTCGGTATTGACTAGCACCTTGTCGAAAAAGGATGAGGCGGCCATCTCCTCTTGCGCCAGTGCCAGTCGAGCCGCCCGTCTTTCAGCGCTATCGGTGCCACGCCCTTCCAAGCGAGAGACTAATTCCTCCCAGGTGGGTGGCTCCAGAAAGACCAATACTGCCTCTGGAACTTTCGCCTTTACCTGCTTCGCTCCAGAAATCTCTATCTCCAGAAGAACACTCTTACCAGCACGAAGCGCCTCCTCAACAGCTTTTCGAGGAGTGCCATAGCGATTGCCTGCAAATGATGCCCATTCCAGAAATTCATCGCTCGCTATAGCACGATCAAAGTCTTCATCTGAGAGAAAATGATAATCAACGCCATTGCGCTCATTAAATCGCGGCGCACGAGTTGTTGCCGAAATAGAAACAAAGAATGGTGATGATTTCTTCAACTCTTGAGCAACCGTACTTTTTCCAACTCCGCCAGGCCCGGATAAAACAATCAGTTGCCCTCTTTTAATGTTCGTGGGTGGCAAAAATTCAGATACCAAAGCTCTTGCTTGACGATTACCTAAACCTTGAATTCGTCTAGTAAGAGAAATTTCTAACCTCTCAAGAGTTGACCGAGCACGGATTTTTCCTACACCAGCCACAGATTCAATGAGCTCTAATACGCGCATCTTCGCAACAGCCTCATCTGATTTCGCGAGAGTTAGGACATCAGAGATTGAAAGTTCGCCGCTTTTCACCCGCGCCTTTACCGAAGCGCGGATGAGCCGCGATTGCTTCGCCTTGGCCAGAGCGTGCGCACGTTCTTCGGGGGTAAGTTGTGGAGGAGCTCCCATGGGACAAATCTAATTCATTATCTCTTGCGCAATATCTCGCGCCTTTAAACTCATCTCAGCTGCACCGCTCTGCCAGGCTCGCGTGATGGGCCTACCGATAACCACGAGAGATGCTCCTTCTTCAATCGCCTCTCGAGGAGTCATTGTTCGTTTTTGATCATCACTTCCTTGTTCAGAGAGCGGACGTACTCCAGGGGTAATTATTAGCGGGGCACTTCCCACAACAGACCGGATTGCTGCAATCTCTAGGGGCGAGCACACCAGTGCTTTTGCCCCCGATTCAACCGCCAATTTTGCAAGTGCAACAGCGCTTTCTAACGCACGATTTGCAAAACCAATCGTAAAGAGGTCTTCCTCAGAAAGAGAAGTCAGGATAGTCACCGCCGTGACATGGGTATTAGGAACTGCTTCAACCGCAGCTCTAATCATCGCGCTACCACCCGATGCGTGAACTGTCAGAAAAGTTGGGTGCAAGGCTGCTATCGCTTGAGCGGCCCCAGAAACTGTATGTGGAATATCGTGAAGTTTTAGATCAAGAAAGATTTCGGCATCGGTTTCATTTTGAATAGCCTTCACACCATCATGTCCAAAGGTAAGAAAGAACTCAAGGCCCAACTTAAAAACGCTCACATATTGTTCGGTCGCAGCCACCCATCGCTTTGCAACCTCGAGATCAGGTGTATCAACTGCTAAAACGATAGGTGCTTTCATCTTCCTTCCTCTCGATGGGCATATCCCACTGCTTGTGAAAGAGTTGTAAAACCTTTGCTGGAAAGTAACTCATGGAGTTCATCTCGCACATTGATAATCGCAGATGGGTTTCCAAAGCTAGCGGTTCCAACAGATACTCCAGACGCGCCTGCCAAAATCAGTTCGAGTGCATCTCTGCCATTTGCCACGCCACCCATTCCCAATATTGGAACCGTAGGAAGGGCGGCATGGACCTGGTAAATAGCGCGAACTGCAATTGGCTTGATGGCAGGGCCAGATAGCCCACCTGTTTTGCCTCCCAAGTGTGGCTTCATCGAATCAAGATTGATAACCATCCCAAGAACTGTATTAATCAACGCGAGAGCATCAGCACCCGCTTCAACTACCCCTTTTGCTATTCCAGGTAAGTCAGTAACGTCAGGAGAGAGCTTGGCAATAATTGGAAGTTCTCCCCCAATTGTTCGCCTTACTCCATCAATCACGCGACGAGAAGCATCTGGGTCGCAGGCAAAGACAAGACCTCGATTTTCAACATTCGGACAACTGATATTTACTTCGACAGCACTTAATCCAGAGACAGAACGCAGCTTTCTGGCAAGAGTCGAATACTCTTCGATGGTCTCGCCTGCTATCGAAACAATAATCCGAGCCTTTTGCTCCAATAGCCAAGGAACGTCGTTCGCGAGAAATGCATCTATTCCTGGCCCTTGCAGTCCGATTGAATTGAGCATTCCCGAAGGAGTTTCAGCCATTCTTGGCGTAGGTCGTCCATGGCGAGGCTTAGTCATCACCGATTTTGTGACAACTGCACCAATGTCTTTTAATGGAAAGAATTGAGCGAGTTCCTTGCCACTGCTTGCACATCCGCTTGCAGTGAAGACTGGTGAGGGGAACCAGGCATTGCCAAGAGTGGTTGACATATCGACGGGCATGGCCATGGCTATTCAGGGACCTTTCCTACGAGATCCCAACGCACTAAAGATCCATCCATGACCGGGCCGTCGATGCATGAGCGCACCATGGAGGTTGTTCCTTCACTATTTTTCACGGGCAGCACACAGGTCATGCAGATTCCAATTCCGCAGGCCATCGACTCCTCAACTGCACATTGGTGTATTACCTCGGTATTAGCTGTCAACTCTGTGATTGCGCGCAACATGCCCATCGGTCCGCACGAGTAAATAACATCAATATTTCGATTCTCAATAATTTCCAGAAGATCTTCTGTAACTCGTCCGTTTTCGCCCATGGAACCATCTTCAGTATAAATCTTTAAAGAATTGACGGAACGCTTGCCCTCCATGGGTGCATAAATCTTTGAACCTATACTTGCGCCAAGCAACATATCTACCCGGCAGCCTCGTGCTTTGAGAACATCAGCCAAACCAAAGAGTGGAGCTGAACCATAGCCTCCACCTATTAACAGTGCATTTATGGCTTGAGTGGGAATACCGAAAGCCGTTCCTAGTGGGGCAACAATATCTACTTCATTACCTTCGATTTGCGCACACAGCCATTTACTCCCTGAACCATGTGGCGCAACAATCAATTCCATGGTTCCACCATATTGCGCACTTTCTGAAGTCCGAGAAATTGCGAAAGCCCGACGGAGAATCATTTTTGAAGATTCTCCACCCACCGATATCGCTACAAAATTTCCTGGGCGACAGAACTTAACTACCTCGCCAACATGCAGAAGTATTTGGTGATACGCCCCAATACGTTTGTTTGAAAGCACGGTAGCTTTTTGTTGCACCGCGTTCCTATTGATGGTGCCCATTATCGAGAGAGCCACTCTTGAATTGGCGCGATCTGCAAGTCATTCGCCTGAATCGATTTAATGCCTTCGACAGCCGCACTAAAACCGGCCGTCGTTGTGATGATAGGTATCGAGCGCTGAACCGACGCGGTACGGATCGCCCAACCATCTGCGCGAGTTCCTCGACCAACTGGTGTATTGATCACTAGGTTGATATCCCCCGCGTTGAGCATCTCAACGATTGTCTTTTCTCCCATGGGTCCCGTTCCTTGAGAATTCTTGCGAACCGAAACTGTATGCACGCCATGCTGGTGGAGATATCTTGATGTTCCCTCGGTTGCAAGCAAATGAAAGCCCAAGTCAGCGAGAGCTCTTGCAGGAGCAATCCCTGAAGATTTATCTTTATCAGCAAGTGAAATGAATACAGTCCCTGATTTAGGCAGGGGCCCAAAGGAGCTAATCTGAGATTTGGCGTAGGCGGCTCCAAAAGTTGAAGCAATACCCATCACTTCACCAGTCGATCTCATCTCAGGCCCGAGAACTGCATCTACACCGCGACCATCAGCTCTTCTGAAACGATTCCACGGTAATACGGCCTCTTTCACACTGATTCCCTTGGCGATCGCATCGCCGGTCGTTGGGAGAAGTCCCTCTGATCGCAAGGTTGCAATTGTTGAACCAAGCGATAATCGCGCCGCTGCTTTCGCGAGTGGAACCCCTGTTGCTTTGCTGACAAATGGAACGGTACGTGAAGCACGTGGATTTGCTTCCAATACATACAGCGTTGAGTCAGACATAGCAAATTGAATATTGATAAGTCCTAAGACCCCAACACCCTGGGCAATTTTGAGTGTCGCAGCTCGAATCTGCTCTCGTTGTAGATTCGTTATTGTTGTAGCTGGTAGAACGCAAGCGCTATCACCAGAATGAATACCTGCTTCCTCGATATGCTCCATAATGCCACCAAGGAAAAGCTCTTCTCCGTCGTAGAGCGCATCAACGTCAAGCTCAATGGCGCTATCAAGGAATCGGTCCACGAGAACTGGGTGGTCGGGAGTTATATCTGTAGCTCTTGAGATGAAGGAAGAGAGCGCTGCATCGTCATAAACAATCTCCATTCCACGTCCACCCAATACGAAACTAGGGCGCACCAGGACGGGATAACCAATACGTTGCGCAATCTGCAACGCCTCTAATTGCGACGAAGCCATACCAAATTCTGGAGCAGTCAAACCTTGTTGCTGTAAAACTTCACCAAACGCCCCGCGCTCTTCTGCCAAGTTAATAGCTTCCGGACTTGTACCAAGAATCGTTACCCCTGCTGCCTTCAGGCCTGCAGCCAGTCCCAGTGGTGTTTGACCACCTAATTGCGTAATGACTCCGAGGACTGGACCCGCTTGAGTTTCAGCATGTACGACTTCGAGTACATCTTCCAAGGTGAGAGGTTCGAAGTACAAACGATCACTAGTGTCGTAATCGGTCGAAACTGTCTCTGGATTGCAATTAATCATGATCGTTTCGTAGCCTGCCGCACGCAGAGTGAAGGACGCATGGACACATGAGTAATCAAACTCGATACCTTGCCCAATACGATTCGGACCACTTCCCAGAATGATGACTGCTGGTTTCGTCCTTGAACGTACCTCACTCTCTTCCTCATAACTTGAGTAGTGATAAGGAGTGAATGCTTCAAACTCCGCAGCACAGGTATCAACCGTTTTATAGACTGGTCGAATCGATAGATGTTGCCTAACTTTACGAACATCCTCTTCGCCCATTGAGCGCAGTAGACCAATCTGGTAATCAGAGAATCCATGCTCTTTAGCTACTTTAAGCGTCGAAGCGTCCAGCTCAACCGCATCTCTTATATCCCTTGCTTGGTCATTAATGATCTCTAGCTGTTTAAGGAACCATCGATCTATCTTCGAAGCTGTATAGACCTCTTCAATGGATGCACCTAACCACATAGCCTTTTGAACTTGCTGTAATCGATACTCCGTTGGAGTTTTCATTGTCTCTAAAAGACGATCACGCTCTTGCGGTGATGCGGCCCGTGAAAAAGTGAAGATTGCTTCCTTACGTTCAAGAGAACGAAGGGCTTTCATTAGCGCTTCTGGAAAAGAACGCCCAATAGCCATCGCTTCACCAACGGATTTCATGGTGGTAGTCAACCTCGGATCTGCGTCCTGAAACTTTTCAAAGGCAAAACGTGGAACCTTAACGACGATGTAATCAAGAGTTGGTTCAAAGGATGCTGGGGTTATTTGAGTGATGTCATTCCTGATCTCATCGAGCGTGTAACCAATAGCCAACTTGGTGGCAATCTTTGCAATCGGAAAACCGGTTGCCTTAGAAGCAAGTGCTGATGAACGTGAAACGCGAGGGTTCATTTCAATCACAATGATCCGCCCATTATCAGGATTTACGGCAAACTGAATGTTGCACCCGCCCGTATCGACCCCGACTTCCCTGATGATAGATATAGATAAATCTCGCAGTTTTTGAAATTCGACATCTGTCAAGGTAAGCGCTGGTGCTACCGTGATGGAGTCGCCGGTATGAACGCCCATTGGATCGATGTTCTCAATGCTGCAAACAATTACAACATTATCGGACTTATCACGCATAACTTCGAGCTCATACTCTTTCCAGCCGATGATTGACTCTTCAATCAACACTTCTGAAGTAGGGCTATGTCGCAATCCAGCACCAGCGATTTGTCTCAAAGTCTCCTCATCAAATGCGATACCCGAGCCCAAGCCGCCCATTGTGAACGAAGGTCGAATAACGACCGGGTATTTCAATTCATTCGCTGCCGCCAATACCTCATCCATTGAATGGCAGATCAATGATCGCGCAGACTCCCCGCCCACTTTCTCAACAATGTCCCTAAAGAGCTCACGATTTTCACCTCGTTCTATTGCATCGACATCTGCCCCGATGAGTTTCACGTTATAACGTTGCAGAGTGCCTGCCTTGAATAATCCAATGGCGGCATTTAGCGCCGTTTGCCCACCGAGCGTTGCTAACACAGCATCAGGGCGTTCTTTAGCAATAATCTTTTCAATAAACTCTGGAGTAATAGGTTCGATGTATGTAGCGTCAGCGAATTCAGGATCCGTCATGATTGTCGCCGGATTTGAGTTAACCAGAACAACTCTTATTCCTTCAGACTTCAGAACCCGGCATGCTTGAGTTCCAGAATAATCAAATTCACATGCTTGTCCAATAACAATCGGACCTGAGCCAATTACTAGAACACTCTTGATGGATTGATCACGGGCCACTAGGACATCACCGCCTTGCGAGGATACTTCTTCATTACTTCAATGAAATGATCAAAGAGGTAAGCCGCATCATGCGGACCAGCCGCAGCTTCTGGGTGGTACTGAACGCTAAACGCGCCGCGTTCTGATAATTCAAGACCCTCCACCACACCATCATTGAGACAGACGTGTGTTACCAATCCTGGACCATATACCGTTGTAAATACGCCCTCTGTTGGCGCCTTCAAAGCGAATCCATGATTGTGGGCTGTGATTTCCACTTTCCGACTTCTTTGATCCACCACTGGTTGATTTATTCCTCGATGGCCAAACTGCAATTTATAGGTTTCAAATCCGAGAGCTCGACCCAAGATTTGGTGTCCAAAACAAATTCCGAAAATGGGAATCTCTGCTGCAAGAATCTCTCGAACCAAGTCAATTGTGGCCGACATGGTTGCTGGATCCCCTGGTCCATTGGAGAGAAAAACGCCATCAGGTGAAAGCGCTTGGATATCGTCAAAAGATGCGTTAAATGGCATCACGTGAACTTCGATTCCTCGTTCTGCCATGGCTTTAGGTGTTGCAGCTTTAATACCCAAATCGATCGCAGCTACTGTGAATCTCTTTTCACCAGCTGCCTTGACAATGTAAGTGTGATCGGTAGATACCTCTTCAGAAAGATATGAACCGGCCATCGAGGGTTGCTTACGAACCTCAACTACCATCTCTTCACGAGAGAGATTTTCCCCTGAGAAAATACCCACCCTCATGGCACCTCGATCACGCAAGTGACGAGTAATTGCGCGGGTATCCACCCCTTGAATCCCTACCACCCCTTGTTTGATGAGTTCTTCTTCCAAGTCGCCTTCACTGCGCCAATTGCTCGTAAGAGTTGATGGGTTACGTACAACGAAACCAGCAACCCAAATTTTGCGAGACTCATTGTCGAAATGATTGACTCCAGTATTGCCGATATGTGGAGCTGTCATCACAACGATCTGTTTGTGATAGGAAGGATCGGTTAAGGTCTCTTGATACCCAGTCATCCCCGTCTGAAAGACAGCTTCACCGAATGTCTTTCCGGTTGCGGCCCAAGAACGGCCCTCAAAAATTCTTCCATCATCAAAGACTAAGAATGCTTTAGACATTAGAGACCCGCCTTGTAGGTAAGGCTTCCATTAAAGAAAGTGGCTTGAACAACGCCGGGAATCTCCATGCCATGGAAGGGAGTATTGCGGCTTCTTGAGGCTAAGCGATCTCGATCCACGCGTTGGATTTGGGTTGGGTTCATCACAACGATATTGGCTTTACCGCCTACGGATAGCGGTAAACCGTGATTCTCATAGCGTCCAATTCGAGCAGGCGTCATGCTCATCCTCTGGGCAACTTGGTCCCAACTCATGAGCCCCGTCTGAACCATGGTCATATTCACGATAGGCAGAGCAGTCTCCAAACCCAACATTCCAAATGCAGCCTCTTGCCATTCGCACTCTTTTGTTTCGGCTGCGTGTGGCGCATGGTCTGTGGCAACGATATCGATTACGCCTTCCGCGAGGGCCTCACGCAAAGCAAGGACATCGCTTTCGGTCCGTAATGGCGGATTTACTTTATATATCGGGTCATATGTTCTAGCTAGCTCATCGGTGAGTAGAAGGTGGTGGGGCGTTACCTCGGCTGTGACGTCTATTCCTCGAGATTTTGCCCATCGAATAATCTCAACGCCTCCTCGTGTAGTGACATGACAGATATGTAGACGAGCCTTCACATGATCGGCGAGTAAGACATCTCTCGCAATAATTGCTTCCTCAGCGATTGCCGGCCAACCTTTTAAGCCTAATTGCGAAGACACAAAACCTTCATTCATCTGACTATCTTGGGTAAGTCGTGGCTCTTGTGCATGTTGCGCAATAACTCCATCAAACTTCTTCACATATTCGAGAGCGCGTCGCATCACCAATGGATCAAAGACACAATTTCCATCATCACTGAAGATTCGTACGCGAGCAACCGAATCTGCCATCGCACCAATTTCCGCCAAGTGCTGCCCTTGTAGCCCTTGTGTTACTGCCCCAATGGGAAAGACATCTACCAGGGCTGCATCTTGCCCTAAACGAAATACCTGTTCTACAACACCAGCTGTATCTGCCACAGGAGATGTATTAGCCATTGCACTTAAGGCAACAAACCCTCCTCGTGCACCAGCCTTCGACCCAGAGAGAACCGTCTCAGCATCTTCCTTTCCAGGTTCACGCAGGTGCGTGTGTAAGTCAACTAGTCCAGGTAACGCAACAGATCCTGTGAAGTCGAACTCGGTAGCACCCTGGCTTGAAAGCTCCTGGCCAATCCCTGCAATAGTGTCTCCATTAATGAGTAAATCAGTTTTAGCCCCAGAAATTTCCACATTTTTTAGAAGATAATTTGTCGTCATTACGCTAAAACTCCTTCTCTGTTCCCGGCTAGGAGCAGATAGAGAATAGCCATCCGCACACTCACTCCATTTGTTACCTGTTCGACAATGACAGAACGCGCACTATCTGCGCTATCGGCCGTGATTTCTAAGCCTCGATTCATCGGTCCTGGGTGCATAACGATGGCGCTTGGTTTCATCTTTCGTAGTCGGTCTGCATTTAAACCGAAATACCTCGAATACTCACGAGCATTTGGGAAGAACATCTCCGACATTCGTTCTAATTGAATTCGCAGCATCATGATGGCATCAACATTTTCCATGATGGAATCTAGATCGTAAGAGATCTTGACTGGCCAATTTTCAACTCCAACGGGAAGTAGTGTGGGAGGCGAAACCAAGGTCACTGACGCACCTAATTTAGTGAGAAGTAATACATTGGAACGTGCAACTCGAGAATGCAGAACGTCGCCAACGATTGCCACATGAAGACCAGTAAGGTCATCAGCGCCTAGTGAGAGATGTTTGCGGATGGTGAAGGCGTCAAGTAAGGCTTGACTAGGATGCTCATGAGTTCCATCTCCAGCATTTATCACAGAACCCGTCATCCATTGACTGTCTGCCAGACGTACTGCCGCACCCGATGCACTGTGACGAATAATGACCGCATCTGCTCCCATCGCTTGCAGAGTCTGAGCAGTATCTTTGAGCGATTCACCCTTGCTAAGACTCGAACCTTTTGCTGAAAAATTGATGACATCTGCAGATAGCCTTTTAGCTGCGGCTTCAAAAGAGATTCGTGTACGGGTTGAATCTTCTGCAAACAAATTCACAATGGTGCGACCGCGAAGTGTTGGGAGCTTCTTCATGGGGCCATCAGATGCTCGAGCCAATTCTTCTGCGGTGTTTAAGATTTCAACCGCTTGGACTTTAGAAATATCCGATATCGATAAAAGGTGTTTCATATGGTTTGACCTTCCTCAATAGAGACAAGATCTACCCCATCTAATTCAACAAATTGAACCTTCACGGACTGTGTGTATGAAGTTGGTAAATTCTTTCCAACATAATCCGCTCGAATAGGAAGCTCCCGGTGGCCACGATCGACCAACACTGCTAGTTGTACGGATTTGGGCCTGCCAATTTCACCAAGTGCGTCCAATGCCGCTCGAATCGTGCGCCCAGAGAAGAGAACGTCATCGACGAGAACAACATTTCGCCCCTCAACCCCAAGGGACGGAATCACGGTAGGCATGAGTGCGCGTGGTGGTCTCAATCGCAAATCATCGCGATGAAGCGTGATATCCAAGGTTCCTTGTTGGACAGGTTTCTTCTCTATCGATTCGATAGTGGCTGCAAGGCGCGCAGCCAAGTGTGCGCCTCGGGTTGGGATACCAAGAAGTGTGATGAGATCTGAACCAGAATTTCGTTCGAGAATCTCGTGAGAGATGCGGGTGATGGCGCGCGCTATATCCGGCGCAGGCAGAACATGGGTCATCTGTAAATCTCCTTCCCCGCCTCGCAGGACGGGTCGTTAAAGGATGCTGGGCGAAGAATACCATCGACTCCGGAGAGCCTGTGGATAGCACCTCATTCACTCTTACCTGTGCCTCTACCCTCGTTAGATGCAATCTACGATAACTCCAGAGTTCGTGGCACAACGGCTGCGAACCATCCGTAACTCCCGTTCCATGTCACTTCTTGATGTGGAGAAAGCCTCAGCAGGTGCAATTAAGGCGGTCGTGCTTGGTTCTTATGAGCGAGGTTCTCGAGCGCTGAGCGTCAAACGAGCCATACAGTTAGCCGACTTTTATGGAATTCCAGTTCACACTCTCTTCGGTTCGTCTGTAAATGAGAAGGAGGAGGAACCAGGTAGGCTCGCAATTGATCTTCGCAAGGGGCGCCTGCATGCCGAATCCAGAACATCGCTCTCTGTTGCACAGCAGGGGTTAGATTTCTTTCCACCATTTTTTCAATTCGTGCGCCATATTCAGAACCGTCGCGAGGATTGGAACGGTGAAATCATCTCGCTTCGCTCAGGCGACCTCGAACTCCTGGCGGTCTATCTAGGTACGACTCAAAAGATGCTTATAACCTGGCTTCATGAAGAAAATTTACTCTTCGCTAAAAAACCTTAACGAGCAATACTCGACTTGATTTGTGTGATCTTCCCAAGTACTCCGTGAATGTACCCTGCAGACTCTTCTGTCGATAGCTCCTTTGCAAGATTGAGAGCTTCATCTATTGCTATACCTTCGGCTAATTCGGGCGTCCACACAATTTCGTAAATTCCAATTCTGAGGATATTCCTATCAATCGCGGGCAAACGATCCATGTCCCAACCCCGCGCATAGGTCGTAATAAGCTCATCGATTTTTCGCTTGTTATGGTTCACCCCTGTGATGATCTCTTTAGTGAACTCACGAATAGGTCGAGCTTCAGGGCCTTCCTCTGAGACATCCCGAACAACAAGAAGATCTGCAGCAGAAGTACCACGGATATCTGCTTCGTAGAGAAGGTCCAGGGCCTGCTTTCTGGCTTTACTGCGAGCAGACACTAGTTTGCGCGGCCTAGATAAGAACCGTCTCGCGTATCAACCAGCACGACTTCATCCTGCTTAATGAAGAGCGGAACTTGGATCTGAATTCCTGTTTCAACTGTTGCTGGTTTGGTGCCACCGGAAGAGCGATCTCCCTGTAGTCCAGGTTCGGTATATGTAATTTTGAGTGCGACCGATGCTGGTAGCTCTATATAGAGCGGATTGCCCTCATGGATGGCGACAATCGCTCCGGTATTTTCAAGCATGTAATTGACCGCATCCCCAACAATGTTTGCTGGGATATTCATCTGATCAAAATTGACGTTATCCATAAAAACATAGTCGTCACCTTCCTTATATAGGAAGTTCATTTCACGTTTTTCTAGGATTGCAACATCAACCTTAACGCCGGCATTGAAGGTTTTATCGACTACTTTGCCTGTCATCACTTGCTTGAGCTTTGTACGCACAAATGCGGGACCCTTGCCAGGCTTGACATGTTGAAACTCAACAACAGTCCACAATTGGCCATCGATGTCGAGTGTCATGCCATTTTTTAGATCATTTGTAGTTGCCACGGCTGCTCCAGTTCAAAGTTTTTTACACGTCGATAAAGGGCTAGTTTAGCGTATGAAAATTGAACAACAAAAATCAGCCAAGCAAGCCTTTAAGCGCAATCAGCGCAAGCACATATGAATTTGGCCCAAAACCGCCAATGGTGCCATTAGCAACACCTGATACAACAGACGTGTGTCTAAACTCTTCACGGGCAAGCGGATTGGATAGATGAACTTCAATAAGTGGTGCCTTTACTAATTCTGCGGCATCACGAATTGCATATGAATAGTGAGTGAAGGCGGCCGGGTTAATAATGACCGGAATATTGTTATCGGCCGCTTCGTGTAGCCACGCAATAATTTCGGCCTCATCGTTACTCTGACGAATATCAGGTGTGAAGCCATGGGTCTGCGCCGCTATACGAATATGTGAGACCAGTTCTTGATAATTCATATCACCGTAAATAGAGGAATCACGAATGTCAAGACGTGAAAGATTAGGTCCATTTATAACAAGAACTTTCATTGGGATACCCTCTCATAAGCTGACTTCAATGAGGCTTCAGTTGGGTTTTCTATTCGCTGTGTCCTACCTATTTCGGAGATAGCAACGAAGCGCAGAGTATTTCCACGAGATTTTTTATCAAGCTTCATGGCAGCATACAGATCTGGCCACGATCCCTGTGAATATGAGGTTGGTAATTGCAAGCCAGTGAGAATACTCAAATGGAGATCACGAATTTCTGACGAAATTAAACCCAAATCATGAGATAAGTGTGCGATGAAAACAAGACCGATAGAAACACATTCTCCGTGTCGCAAAGAGTAACGACTATGAAGTTCTACTGCATGGCCAAAGGTATGACCATAGTTGAGAATTTCACGTTCAAAACTTTCTTTGAAATCACCGGAGACGACATCCGCTTTAACTTGTATGGCTCGCTCGATGAGTTCATGAGTAATTTCATAGGAACCGCGGATATCTGCAATCGTGCGTCCCTGGATGATTTTTAGAATCTCGGGATCCTTGATAAAACCGCATTTAACGACTTCTGCCAAACCAGCGGCAAAATCTCGTTCTGAGAGAGAGGGTAACCAAGCTAAGTCAATAACAACTCTGCATGGCGAGTGAAATGCACCTATGAGATTCTTTCCATAATCACTGTTTATTCCGGTCTTTCCACCAATGGCAGCATCAACCATGCCCGCAACAGTCGTGGGAACAGCAACCCAATCAACTCCTCTTAACCACGACGCTGCAACATATCCAGCGAAGTCAGTGATTGCTCCTCCACCAATACCCACGATCAAATCGCTGCGGGTGAACCCAGCTGCGCCCAACCAATTCCAAACTCTTTCTAATGTGCGAATTGACTTAGCCTCTTCGCCGTCTGGAATGGCGAAGTAGAAGTATTCCGCACCTTGCGAATCAAAGACCGGAATAAACTCCTTCATATTCTCACTGAAAATAATTGCGACTCGTTCACGGTTTTCACTCAACCCGTGAATCGCGGATGTAAATTCACGACCTATATCGATGCTATAGGTACGTTCGGAATGAACTGTTATAACCTTCATAATTTCATTTCCAAACTTTCAAGGATTCGAGAGACGATCTCTTCCTCTGCCATGCCATCCACCAAAATTACTGTGTCTGCTATTGATTCGTAGATTGGACGCCGCGCCTCCATCAAAGTTTGCCACTGTCCACGTGGATTGTGCAGGAGAAGAGGTCGATCGCGATTAAATCCTATTCTCGAAGATACCGCGGAAAGTGAGATATCTAGAAATACCACATGAGAAGCTATTGCTCTGATTGCAGACTGAGCATCGATTGAAATTGGCGCGCCCCCACCCAGTGACAAGACTGTGTTATCGGTAAGTAGTTCATCGCGTAAGACTCGCTTCTCAATAGCTCTAAAGGAATCTTCGCCCTCATCCAAAAAAATATCCGAAACCGATCTATTTTCGGTTATCTCAATAATCTGATCCGTGTCTCTAAAAGGTAGACCCAATCGTTGAGCAACAAGTTGTCCGATTGTCGTCTTACCTGAGCCCATGGGACCGATGAGAATTACTTTTGGAGCCATTATTTAAAGCGTAAATTCTTCATATACGACTCGTAATTACGGCGAACTTCTTGAACCGAATCCCCACCAAACTTTTCAAGTACTGCTTCAGCAAGCACTAGAGCAGCCATGGCTTCGGCTACGACTCCAGAGGCGGGAACCGCACAGACATCAGAGCGTTGATTGATGGCTTTAGCAGCTTCACCTGTCTTAACGTCGATGGTATCAAGCGCTTTGGGAACTGTTGAGATTGGCTTCATCGCGATTGAAACACGAAGAATTTCACCATTAGACATTCCGCCTTCAGTTCCACCTGCACGGTCAGTCCTTCGCGCAATAACTCCATCTCGACGTTCAATCTCATCGTGGGCTACTGATCCTCGACGTGTAGCGGTTCTGAAGCCGTCACCAATCTCGACACCTTTAATGGCTTGTATTCCCATCATCGCTCCTGCAAGTCGTGCATCTAAGCGACGGTCCCAGTGCACATGTGAACCAAGTCCAGGTGGGAGGTTGTACGCCAAAATCTCGCAGACTCCACCTAACGTATCCCCATCGGAGTGTGCTGACTCAATTTCGGCAATCATTTCCGAGCTCGTAGCAGGATCTGTGCATCTGACGGGATCTGCATCGATCCGAGACATATCCGTTTCCACGGGAAGTGCGTAGCCATCTGGCAATCTGACCGAACCAATCGAAACGACGTGGCTCAAGATGGTGATGCCAACCGATTGTTCTAGGAACTTCCGTGCAATAGCTCCCAGCGCAACACGTGCAGCCGTTTCACGCGCACTAGCCCGCTCCAAGATTGGACGAGCATCATCAAAATCATATTTCTGCATACCAACAAGATCCGCATGTCCAGGACGTGGTCTTGATAAAGGCGCGTTACGCGCCAAATTGGCGATCTCTTCTTCTGCAACTGGGTCAGCAGACATGACCTTTTCCCATTTCGGCCACTCGCTATTTCCAACTTGGATTGCGATTGGTCCACCTTGCGATTTACCAAGCCGGACGCCGCCAAGGATTGTTACCTTGTCCGCTTCGAAATTCTGTCTGGCTCCTCGACCGACTCCTAATCTGCGCCGCGCGAGATGGAAATCAATATCTTTCGTAGAAACTTCAATATGGGCAGGAAGCCCTTCTATGATTGCCGATAGGGCTTGACCGTGGGATTCTCCTGCAGTTATCCAGCGCATGTTCCTATTGTTGCAGATACAAGTCCGCCCTGGTGGTCAATTCTTATTGAACGAAGAGGTTAAAACCCCACCGACCAGAGATATCCCCCACTTATTGCTGGTGCAAGAGGAATGGCGATACGTGGATTTCGATATCGCAAGGCATAAAAAGATAAAGTCAGGAACGAGCAGACCACGATTCCCATAATGAAATGAGCCATCAAATCTCGCGGCACGCAGAATATTGCGAGTCCACAGATAAGTTTTATATCTCCTCCACCGAGGTTGCATAGGGCTCTTGATAGCACAGCAAAAATCATCAACGGGAAAAGAAACTTCGCATTGAAAATAATGTCCCCCAGTAGCAGCTGAAAAAATAGCACCAAGCAAATACTGAAATTGGGAATTCGATGATGCCGAATATCAAAAATAGAAATGAACAAGAGGACAAGCGGCACGCCGAAAACCTTATAAAAGAAGGCTCCCTAAGAAGTCAGGCTGTGGATAGCTATGAAGCCCTATTGAGAATCTCCCTTAAATAGTCAGCCAATTCCTCCCGATTTATTTCAACTCCCGTTGCTATACGAAGCTGCTCAATACCTTGATAAATGAGAAGCTCTATCCCGGATAAGACCGGAAGTCCAAGGTTCATCCATTTTTTGGCAAGCACCGTCGGCCACGGCTTATAGATAACGTCAAAGAGGGTCGCAGAAATCTGATAATCGATGCCTTCGCCCAGTAAATCGGCAGCGCCGGCTGGCGTAGTGTTCACGATCAACGTGTATCCAGCAAGAGGCAGAGTATCTGACCACCTGACATATTCGAATTCGGAACTACGCACTATGGAAGCAAGTGAGTCTTTGCGCGCACTAGTGCGACCCATGACAGATATGGAATGGGCAACTCCGTCTAGGGCGGCAGCTATGGCTCGTGCAGTTCCTCCTGCACCCAAGATAAGAACTGAGTCGAATCGGTTAAATCCAACATGATGAAGAGAATTAAGGAAGCCAACTCCATCTGTTGAGGTAACTTGCCAGTTTTGACCGATCCTATACAAGGTATTACCAGATTGAGATTTTTCGGCAATATCACTCATTGGATAACCAATTGTTAGCAATTCCTCTTTAAGGGGCATTGTGAGAGAAAAATAGGAGAATTCAGATGAGCGCACATCGAGAAAACGACTCAATTCTCCAGATTGAACCTCTATAGCTTCGTAACTTCCCTCGATTCCGAGAAAATTGAAGGCGCTCTCGTGTAATAGAGGAGATAGTGAATGCGTTATCGGGAATCCAAGGACCGCTCCCTTGATCATTTTCCGCTCCTAAACAATCCGTTTCTGAGATTCTTCTTATATTCAACTTTCCAACGATTGAATTCGGTGAGGTTATCTGTAAAACGAGTGTCCGAGGGAGCCACCGTGATGAAATAGAGCCAATCCCCAGGCTCTGGATTGAGTGCAGCCTTCATGGCATCTTGACCGGGATTATTAATTGGGCCAGGAGGAAGGCCGTATTTTCGATAGGTGTTGTAAGGTGAATTAATCATCGTCCCTTGAGTGCTCAAAAATATATTCCCACGCGATTTCTTTATGTAATGAACCGTGGAATCAAACTGCAAGGGCATCCCTACCCGAAGACGATTGCGGATAACTTGAGATATCTTTGTAAAGTCATTTTTCGTGCCCTCTGCTTGGAGAAGTGAAGCAATAATGAGAAGTTCTTGGGGACTAAATTTTGATTGTCCTGCGAAGAAACCGGCCTCTCGCATCTCTAGTTCAGATCTATCAACCATGGAACTGAAAGCTTCAAGAGCCGTCGTTTCCTTGTCAAAACTATATTGAGCCGGGAAAAGAAGTCCCTCAAGGGTAGTAAAACCTTTAGGTTTTTTCACTTGCTTCAACGCACTAGACAAATCATTCGCAGAAAATCCCGCTGACGTCATCTGCGGAAGTATCTCAGAGAGCCACATTCCTTCCTTAATGTTGATCAAACCAACTATCCTCTTGCTGTCTAAAAGTTGCACAAGAACGTTCCGTGAACAATTTTTTGCCGTTAATCGATGATCGCCTGGTGCAACTTGTGACGAACGAGGATCTCCTACTGCAATACGAAAATATGACTCAGAAGACTTAACGACACCACTTCGAAAGAGAGCTCTTGCAATTTCAACACCCGATGCACCAGATGGAATGTGTACAACTACTTCGGGTCCATTTTCTACGCATGCATAGTCTGGAGCCGAATTGGGACCAGTGCGTAAAGCATGCACTCCTACAGTAAAAAGTGCGCCTAAGAGCAATCCGAACGTAACTCGTACTAGCACAGGTTTATTAAGAGAGATCATGGCTCATTCCCGACTCAAGAATTTCAACTGCAGCTAGGGCGTCGATGAGTTCTTTCGTTTCGCGCAAAGACTTTCCACTGACCTTCGCTTTCGATTGCGCATTGACAGTTGAGAGGCGTTCATCAACTAGAACGATAGGAATTTTGGCTATTTTTTCAACTTCTTGTGCAAATCTTCGGGCTTTTTCTGAGCTTTCGCTCTCAGATCCGGACATATTCACCGGCAACCCAACAAAAATTCTTACTGGCTCGTATTCTGCTATCAAGTCTGAAATCTTTTTCAATAGTTCTCTATCCGAAGATTTTAGAACCACTAGCGGAGATGCCAATATTGCATCAGGATCGGAAATCGCGACCCCTATTCGAACATCACCATAGTCGAAAGCAAGTCGCCGTCCGCGCTTCATTAACTATTTTCCAGAGATGGCAAGTGTGATCGAGTTGAGTGCTTCAGCGATAGCAGAGACGTTAGTGCCACCACCTTGGGCAAAATCATCCTTACCGCCGCCTCCCCCACCCAAAATCGTTGAACCGATCTTCACAAGCGCACCTGCCTTGATTCCGTTCTTTCTAGCCGGCTCGCTGACTGCAACAACCAATGTCGCCTTGCCTTCTGCAACGCTCACCAAGACGATGATCGAATCTTTCAGGCGATTCAATAACTCCTGAGCAATCTTGCGCAGATCATCCGCTGATATTCCATCACTGAGTTGAGTGGCAATGACAGAGTTCCCATTAACACTTTGAACTTGTTCAGCGATAGAACCAATCTGACCCATCGCCTGGGCTGAACGTACTGCCGCGAGCTCTTTTTCGATCTCTTTGATTTTATTGAGAAGCTCAGCGATTTTTTCAGGAAGTTCTTCAGCTCGAGTTCCCTTAATAATCTCAGTCAGAGAATTCAGTAGTAGATGTTCGCGGGCAAGGAACTTATAGGCATCAACACCTACCAATGCCTCAACACGTCGGACTCCGGCACCAATTGAGGATTCGGATAGCAACTTCACAACACCCAACTGACCAGAGGCAGATACGTGAGTTCCACCGCAGAGCTCACGAGCCCATTCACCTACGCTCACTACTCTGACTTGATCACCATACTTTTCACCGAACAGTGCCATTGCGCCAATTTTTTTAGCGGCATCTTGCGACATTGTCTCTGCGGTAACAGCGAGATTTTCAAGCAAAAGCGCATTCACCCTTGATTCAACATCATTTAACACCGAAACAGGAACAGCACCTGTCGCAGGGAAATCAAATCGGAAGCGACCTGGAGAATTCTCAGATCCTGCTTGAGTCGCGGTTTCTCCAAGAATTTCACGGAAAGCTTTATGAACCATATGGGTCGCTGTATGAGCGCGAGAAATAGCATTTCTTCGCTCTACATCAATAACAGCGTGGGCGTTTGAACCAAGTTCAACTTCACCGTTCAGAATGCGACCGCGATGAACAGAAAGTCCGTTAACAGGAGTTTGGACATCATCAATTTCAATAACTGCTCCGTTGGCAAGAGTAATAAGTCCGCCATCAGCTAGTTGTCCACCACCTTCCGCGTAGAAGGGTGTGCGATCCAAAACGATCTCTACTTCACTGCCAGCAGGAGCCGCTTTCACACTGGCGCCATCAACGAGGATGCCATTAACAACCGACTCACTATGAAGTTCGTGATAACCAATAAAAGTTGTCGCACCTGTGGAATCGGCAATTTTCTTGTATTCGCTCACATCGGTGTGACCGCTCTTCTTCGCTTTTGCATCAGCTTTAGCCCTATCGCGCTGCTCTGCCATAAGCCGTTTGAAACCGTCTTCATCTACCTCAAGTCCCTCTTCGCGTGCCATCTCAAGGGTAAGGTCGAAAGGGAAGCCGTAAGTGTCGTGAAGTTTGAAGACCTCATCTCCAGGAAGTATCGATTTCTTCTGAGCTTTGACCTGACTTGATGCCAAATCAAAAATCTGAGTACCGCTCTTCAAGGTTTGAAGGAAAGACTCTTCCTCCGAGACTGAGACAGCGAGAATTCTCTTTTGATCCGAGATAAGTTCAGGATATTGCGGGCCCATCGCACCAATTGCACTCTGTGTGAGTTCAGACATGATTGGATCGTTGACGCCTAAGAGGCGCATATTTCGAATAGTACGCCGCATCATTCGGCGAAGAACATACCCACGACCTTCGTTGCCGGGAGTTACTCCATCACCGATGAGCATCGCAGAGGTACGAGCATGATCGGCAACTACTCTAAGCGAGACATCTGACTTTTGAGATTTTCCGTATGTGACGCCTGTCAAAGCAGATGCCCTCTTTAGGATTTGCATCGTCGTGTCAATCTCGTAAATATTTTCAACCCCTTGAAGTAGCGCGGCCGTTCTTTCAAGGCCTAAGCCAGTATCAATACTTTTCGCTGGAAGTTCTCCAAGAATCGGATATCCATCCTTACCGCCGCCTGCGCCACGTTCGTTCTGCATGAAGACAAGATTCCAAACTTCCAGATATCTATTCTCATCAGCGATTGGGCCACCTTCTGCCCCATAATCAGGACCGCGATCGTAGTAAATCTCCGAACACGGACCACAAGGCCCTGGTACTCCCATTGACCAAAAGTTATCTGCCATATCGCGCCGCTGAATGCGCCCACGTGGAATACCGATTTTTTTATGCCAAATATCTGCGGCCTCATCATCATCGAGATATACCGTGACCCACAGTCGATCCTCAGGAAAACCGTATCCGCCATCATTAATTGGTCTAGTCAACAGCTCCCATGCCAGAGAAATCGCTCCCTCTTTAAAATAATCACCGAAAGAGAAATTGCCACACATCTGAAAAAAAGATGCATGGCGCGTGGTCTTTCCCACTTCATCAATATCTAAAGTTCGAACGCACTTCTGCACTGACGTTGCCCGCTTATATGGCGGGGTAACCTCTCCAAGAAAATACGGCTTAAAAGGAACCATTCCGGCATTTACCAGTAGCAAATTTGGGTCGTCTGCTATGAGTGAAGCTGACGGGACGACCGTATGCGTCAGCCCTTGTCTATTGTCAGACTCAAAGAAGCGCAGCCAACGTGACCGAATCTCGGCGGATTCCATTATTTACAATCACCCACTCGAATTATTCGGACTTCTTCTTCTTGCGACCTTTGCTGATCTGCGCCGCGCTCAAAAGAGCTCCGGCAACCTTTACAGCAGGGCCATTCTTTTCCATAAAGTCAGAAGTGGCCCCGGTTAATTTTGTGGTGACATCTTCGACGCTTTTAGTGATCTTTGCAAAACTCTCAAGTGGACTATTGATGAGTTCTAAAGTTCGCGTTGATTCATGGATAAGAGGAGTTGTGTCGTCGGTGAAGGCCTTCAATGAAATTTTCGCCTCGTCAACCAATTTGCTAATTCGGAATACCGCGTAGGCAACAGCCACGGCTATAACAAAGAGAGATGCTGCCGCAATAATCGTCGCTATTCCACCTGGACCCATATCGTTAGCCTACCTGACTACTCCTTTGGAGGAGTCCAATCAATTGCCGCCTCTTTTCGCTGTGCTGGGGTAATTGGAGTTGGTGCACCAGTGAGAGGGTCGCCACCGCTAGCTGTCTTCGGAAACGCAATAACTTCACGTATCGAATCCGAACCTGTGAGAAGAGCGCACACTCGATCCAGGCCAAGTGCGATTCCACCATGTGGCGGTGGGCCATAGTTGAAAGCTTCAAGGAGAAAGCCGAATTTGCTTTGCGCTTCGTCATCGCTTAAACCAATAACGGAAAAGACATCCTTCTGAATATTTCTATCGTGAATACGAATTGATCCTCCGCCAAGTTCGGTTCCGTTAAGAACGATGTCATATGCATAGGCAAGCGCTGATGCAGGATCGCTTCTAAATGAATGGGCAAATTCAGGCTTGGGTCCAGTAAATGGATGGTGCACCGCAGTCCAACCACCATTGTCGGTTGGTTCGAACATGGGGGCATCTACAACCCAGAGGAATTCCCATGCATGTACATCTATCAGGTTGCAACGTTTTCCGATTTCTAAACGTGCCGCACCTAATAACTGTTGGGAAGAGGCACGTTCACCAGCGGCAAAGAAGATGGCATCTCCTGGCTTGGCTCCAACGAATGACGCGATACCTGCCTGTTCACTCTGTGAAATATTTTTTGCAACAGGCCCACCAAGAGATCCATCTGCATTAACCAGGATATACGCGATTCCTCTTGCGCCTCTTGCCTTTGCCCAATCCTGCCAAGCATCTAACTCGCGTCGAGGAGAATCAGCTCCTCCTGGCATGACTACTGCTCCGACGTAAGGCGCTTGGAAGACGCGGAATTCAGTTTTAGAGAAATATTGTGTGACATCAACGAGCTCTAAACCAAAACGTAAATCGGGTTTATCCGATCCGTATTTATCCATTGCGTCGGCATAGGTCATATGACGTATAGGAGTTGGAATGTCGTAACCAACAGCTTCCTTCCACACCTTCACCAGAATCTTTTCGGCGACAGCTAAGACATCAGCTTGATCAACAAAAGACATCTCAATATCTAGTTGCGTGAACTCAGGTTGGCGATCAGCGCGAAAATCCTCATCACGGAAGCATCGTGCAATTTGGTAGTAACGTTCCATTCCTGCCACCATCAACAATTGTTTAAACAACTGGGGTGACTGAGGAAGTGCATACCAACTGCCAGGTTGAAGTCGGACGGGAACCAAAAAGTCTCGCGCACCTTCTGGCGTTGATCGAGTGAGGTACGGTGTTTCGATTTCTAGAAAATCTAACTCATCCATCACGCCACGGATCGCTGAAGTAACCTTTGAACGCAGTCTTAGATTTGCAGCAGGACCCTCTCTTCGAAGATCCAAGTAGCGATATCGCAACCTCACTTCCTCTGAGATATCTACCTCTGAGCCAGAGTCAACCGGAAAAGGGAGAGGTGCAGATTCACTCAAAACAACTACAGAATCTCCCATGACCTCGATTTCCCCGGTCGGAATATTTGAATTCTCATTTCCCGCAGGTCGAAGAGAAACCTCGCCTGTTATTTGTAGGCACCACTCGGCTCTCAATTGCCCAGCGAGTTTCTCATCACGAATGACAACCTGTACCGAACCTGTCGCATCACGAAGATCAATGAATGCCACTCCACCGTGATCTCGACGACGCGCAACCCATCCTGCAAGGGTTACTGTCTGCCCAGCATGCGATGCCCGCAGCGATCCTGCATCATGATTTCTCAGCATTAGTTAACCTATTTCCTCAAAACTTTGGAGTGTGTACTCAGCAGAGCCTGAAACTCCGCTGGCAATTGCGCAATCCTAACTGAAGTTATCGCTCCATCTTCCATGCGTTTAACTTCTACTTCCCCAGCAGCTATTTCGGCATCTCCGAGAACAATCACGAAACGCGCGCCAGATTTATCCGCCGCTTTCATGGCCCCCTTCAAAGCTCGGTCCCCAAAGGCAATCTCTGTCGAAATTCCTTGCTGTCGCAATTGGTCAGCAATCCTGAGTGCAGAGACCTTAGCCTCTTCACCTAATGGAATAAGAAAAAGATCTGAATTAAATTCTTGGCTTGGTAGAACATTTTCTGCGCTAGCAGCTAACAACACACGATCGACGCCTAGACCAAAGCCAATACCAGAGAGTGGCTGACCGCCAAGGATTTCCATGAGACCGTCATAACGACCTCCACCGCCGATTCCACTTTGGGCTCCGAGATCAGAATGCGTAAATTCAAAGGTGGTTCCAGTGTAGTAATCCAGACCTCGAACCATACGAGGGTTGATGACAAACTCAATCTTGAGTTCTGTGAGATAGCGCTGCACTTTGTCAAAGTTTGCTGCCGCTTCCTTCGATAAATAATCAAGTAACAGCGGCGCATCGGCCATCGCTTCAATCATTTCCGGTCGTTTGTCATCAAAGAGTCTCAAAGGATTTATTTGTGCTCGGGCCCGAGTAGCATCATCAAGATCTAATCTCTGGTAGAACTTCAAGAGATCCTCACGATGCGCGCCTCGCGATTCTCCATCACCCAAAGAAGTTATCTGCAAGGTGAAATTATTGAGCCCAATCTTCTTAAAGCCTTGATAAGCGACAGAGATTACTTCGGCATCTATTGCCGGATCGTCAATACCAATCGCCTCGATTCCAACTTGGTAGAACTGTCGATACCGGCCCGCTTGAGGACGCTCCGCCCGGAAATATTGACCTGAGTACCAAACTTTCACTGGCAGTTGGCCGCGATCTAAATTCTGTTCGATAACAGCGCGCATTACCCCGGCGGTTCCTTCAGGTCGAAGAGTCAGTGAGCGACCACCACGATCTTCGAATGTGTACATCTCCTTTGTTACCACGTCAGTTGATTCGCCAACCCCACGAGAAAAAAGGTTAGTATCTTCAAACACAGGCAATTCCATAAGTTGATAGCCTGCAAGACGAGCCGGGGAGATTAATTGCTCACGTACCCATTCAAAAGCCTGTGACTCAGGGGGCAAGTACTCCCTCACTCCCTTTGGAGCTTGAATCTTCTCGTACTTCATGCCGACAATTCTTTCAGATATGGATTGTTTTTTCGCTCGAATTTAATTGTGGTTTCAGGTCCATGACCTGGTAGCACACGTAAATCATCACTTAGTGGCAGAACCCTACTCTTCAGTGTTTGAACCATCTGACTAGAACTTCCAGTGGGCAAGTCTGTTCTTCCAATGGAACCTGCAAAGAGAACATCCCCGCTGAGAAGCAATTCATCATTGACAGTAAACATCACAGATCCACGAGTATGGCCAGGCGCATGGATGGTTTCAATTTTCAAGCCCAACAGATCCAACGTAAAACCATTTTTCAGCTCATTCACTTGCTTTGGTTCCTGGAAAACCAATCCCTCCAACTGTTTGCGAAATTCGGGTCCCACTATCTCACCAGGAAATTCTAAAAATCTACGATCCTCAGAGTGGATATAGGTTGGGATGTCATATCCATCCGCTAATGGCTTTATCGAAAAATGATGATCCAGGTGTCCATGTGTAATCAAGGCAATAACGGGTTTAAGGCGAAATTCTTCGACAATCAATCTGATTTCCGTAGAGATATCCGGCATTCCAGGATCAACAATGATGCATTCTCCCCCTGCCTCAGGTGCAATCACCCAACAATTTGTGGCGAACATGGGGGCCGGGAATGACCGAACAAGCATGACGGTCACCCCTTATTCTCGCGTGGATTTACTGCTTCAGGATGCACAGGGTACCTTTGACCTCTACAGAATCTACGCATCTGACAACGAAGGCAAGAGGCGCGACAGCCAGTCCCATCTTGCTAACGCGCCAAAGGGGATCACAATGACTGATGTAAATCCAACAACTCTCGCTCAGACTCATCCGCAGCCAACAAGTGCTGCATCAGCCCTGATTGGTGATCCTGCAAAATTTGGACGAGTTGCTGAAGATGGAACTGTTTTCGTGCGAACACCAGAGGGCGAGAAAGCAGTTGGCTCTTATCCAGGAAAATCTGCCGAAGAAGCGCTCGCATACTTTGTTCGAAAGTTCGAGGCGTTAGCGTCAGAAGTTGCTCTCACTGCAGCACGAATCACGAGTGGCGCTATGGTTCCGCAAGATGCTTACGAAGCTGTGAAAAAGTTACGCCAACAAGTTCGTGAACTAAATGGAGTCGGTGATTTGGCAGCCCTCGCTCTTTCGGTTGATCAGATAGAACCACTCATTGAGGGACACCGCGAAGCGTATGAGGCGAAAAAAGCGGCTGAGGCAGCAGCAAAGGCTGCTCGCCGTGAGCAAATTTTGATTGAGAAAGAGAAGATTGTCGCAGAAGCTGAATCATTGGCACTTTCCGAAAATTGGAAAGCTACCGGAGATCGACTCAAAGCACTTCTTGACGAATGGAAAGCTGCTCCTCGCTTAGATAAGAAAAGTGATGCAGAATTTTGGAAGAGATTCTCTGCTTCTCGCAACAAGTTTGATAAGCGCCGCCGCACTCACTTTGCCCAACTGGAAGCCACCGCCGGAAAAGTTTCGGAGGCAAAATCCGCCCTTGTTGCAGAAGCTGAGAAATTAGCGACCTCAACAGAGTGGCTACCTACAGCACGCCGCTTCAAAGAACTTATGGATCAATGGAAAGCCGCTGGACGTGGCAAGAAGAACGAGGATGCAAAACTCTGGGCGCGCTTTAAAGCAGCTCAAGACCAATTCTTCGCAGCTAAAAACGCCGATTTGGAAAAGCGTGAAGTTTCTATGGCCGCAAATCTCCTCAAGCGCGAAGAATTAGTTGTTCAAATTGAGGCTCTTGTTCCATTCACAGATCTCAAGGCAACAAAGAGCGCATTCCGTGAACTAATGCGCAGTTGGGACAAGATTGGAATTACCCATCGAGATAAGAGAGCGGCTTTTGATGCTCGTATTGCGAAAGTGGAAGAGGCGATAAAGGCAGCCGATGCAGATCTCGCGCGCAAGACTGATCCCGGTGCCAAGGCGCGTGCCGCAGAGGTAGTGGCGCAGTTAACGGCCTCTATCGAGAGCTATCAAAAGGTTGCAAGTAAGGCAGAGGCTGCAGGCAATACAAAGAAGGCTCAAGAGGCTCGAGAGTCAGCTGAGGCACGAAAGTCCTGGCTGATTGAAGCTCAAAAGCATCTCGCTGAATTCAATTAATGAGGTTAAGTACGATAAACGTCGTACACACCCTCCACGCTTCGAACCGCAGCAAGTACTGAGTCCAGGTGCTTGGCATCTGCCATTTCAAAGGTAAATCTTGAGATGGCGACGCGATCCTTCGAGGTGCTCACGGCCGCACTCAGAATATTTACATGCTGCTCTGAAAGCGTTCGAGTTACATCAGCCAACAATCGAGCTCGATCGAGCGCTTCTACTTGAATATTGACTAGGAAGACGCTGGCAGCACCTGGTAGCCACCTAACTCCTACAACGCGCTCTGCTTGATGTTTCTGTAAATCAGATGCGTTGACGCAATCCTCCCGGTGTACTGAGATGCCAGAGCCCTTCGTAATAAACCCCATAATGGAATCGCCAGGAACTGGGGTGCAACATCGAGCCAGTTTTACAAGTACATCATCGACGCCTTCTACTTCGATAGCGCTCGATGTGCGACGGGTTGTCTGAACCCCTGTGGGAATATTTTCCAATGTGGGTTCCGGATGAGAATCTTCACTTCCTAGAGTTGCATTCAATTTTTCGACAATCGATGCTGCTGAGACATGTCCATCACCCACTGCGCTATACAGTGCATCGATATCGGCATAGTGAAGATCATGGGCGAGTTCAAGTAAGGAGTGACCTGCAAAGATCTTCTGGAGAGGGAGCCCCGCTTTTCTCATCTGGCGCGCAATGGATTCTCGACCAGCATCGATTGCTTCCTCACGCCGTTCCTTACTAAACCAAGCTTTGATCTTTGACCTAGCGCGCGGACTCTTTACAAAGTTGAGCCAGTCACGACTAGGTCCCGCGTTCTCCCCCTTATTGGTGACGATTTCTACAACGTCTCCATTGTTCAACTTTGATTCAAGCGGAACTAATCGACCATTTACTTTTGCCCCCGCGCAGCGAAGCCCGACATCAGTGTGGACTGAAAAAGCAAAATCCACTGGGGTGGAGCCGCCGGGTAAGGCGATAACTGATCCTTTCGGGGTAAAGACAAAAACTTCAGGACTGCCCAAATCGAAACGGAGCGCCTCGAGAAATTCAGATGGATCCTCAGTCTCCTTTTGCCACTCATGCAATTGTCTTAGCCAGAGCATTTCCGGAGCATTACTATCGGCAGAACCTGTAGCACCATCAGATCCCTGCTTGTACTTCCAGTGAGCTGCGATACCGAATTCTGCACGAGAATGCATCTCGTAAGTTCTAATTTGAATCTCGATGGCCTTCCCGTTTGGCCCTATGACTGTCGTGTGCAGTGACTGATAGAGATTAAATTTCGGCATGGCGATGTAATCTTTAAATCTACCCGGAACCGGACTCCACCGAGCGTGAATCGAACCGAGCACTGCATAGCAATCTCGAACATCGTTTACGAGTACCCGGATACCAACGAGATCGTAGATTTCATTGAACTCACGACCTCGAACTACCATCTTTTGATACACGCTGAAGTAGTGCTTCTTTCTTCCTGTAACGGTTGCCGATATTCCATCTCGTTGAAGATCTTCCTCCACATCAGCAATGACTTGCGAGGTGAGGGCATCTCGCGAAGGAGATCGCTCGGCAACCAGTCGAGAAATTTCTTCAAATTTCTTTGGCTCCAATACCGCAAAAGATAAATCTTCCAACTCCCACTTAATAGCATTCATTCCAAGTCTGTGCGCAAGTGGAGCGTAGATGTCTAACGTTTCGCGGGCTTTTCTGTGAGCAGTCTCAGATGAAACAAAACTCCAGGTGCGAGCATTGTGAAGTCGGTCCGCCAACTTAATGACCAGCACGCGAATGTCACGAGACATCGCAATCACCATCTTGCGGACGGTTTCAGCCTCCGCCGTTGGCCCGTAGGTCAATTTGTCGAGCTTGGTAACCCCGTCAACCAAATTGGCAATCTCATCTCCGAAATCAGCTCTCAATTGAGCTAAGGAGTACGGCGTATCTTCAACAGTATCGTGGAGTAGAGATGCAATCAGGGTTGTTTCATTGAGGCCTAGCTCAGCAAGTATTTGGGTAACTGCGACAGGATGAGTTATGTACTCTTCGCCAGATTTACGAAACTGACCCGCGTGTGCAGTTCGTGCTATCTCAAATGCTCGCTCAATCTCCGAAACTGACGCTTCAGGATGGTGCTCTCTGAGCGCATCAATTAAGGGTGCGATCAGAGGCAAGGTCTTCATGGCGAGGAAAGGCTATTTACGGCCTTTACGTTTCTGCACGCTTCGGCGTGAAGGTCGTTCAGCGACCAATGTAGATGTATCACTGCCGCCACGAGCTGCTACTCGCTTTGCAAGGGCTTGCATCGCTGGTTCTCTCTCGCGCAATTGCGCCAAGAATGGTGGCGCAATAAAGAGCGAGGAATAGGTTCCAACGGCCAGTCCGATGAATAGCGCAAGAGACAAGTCCTTCAAGGTTCCAGCGCCAAGTAGCCCCGCACCGACGAAGAGGATTGATCCGACAGGAATCAGCGCGATGATCGAGGTGTTAAGAGAACGAACGATTGTCTGGTTAACCGCTAGGTTTGCCGCTTGAGAGAAGGTAACTTTTCCGGTTGCTGCAATTGACTTGGTATTTTCACGGACCTTATCAAATACAACCACTGTGTCGTAAAGCGAATAACCCAAAATCGTTAAGAATCCAATGATTGTTGCGGGGGTGACATCAAATCCAACTAGTGCATAAATTCCAACGGTAATAAAGACGTCATGAACTACCGCAAGAATTGCAGCAGCAGCCATCTTCGGTTCAAAGACCATTGCAAGGAAAATCATGATGACAAGTAGGAAGGCCAGCAATCCATACACTGCCTTTTTCGTAATTTCTTCTCCCCATGATGGACCTACAAGTTGCGTGTCAATTGACTCAGCAGGAACGTTGAATTTACTAGTCAACGCCGCCTCAACAGCCTGAGATTGTGCAGGGTCAAGGGCGCCAGTCTGAATGCGAACTTTGGAATCACCAATCTTCTGAACGATAAATTCACCAGGAATATCAACGCTTTCAACCGCTTCACGAGCCTCTTGAATCGTTGCTGAGGGTTCATTGACGGTAAATGAAGCGCCACCCTTAAATTCGATACCAAGCTTCAAACCTTGACTACCAAGTGCGAAGAATGAGATAGCAATAAAGAGAGCAGAGAATGCATACCATCGTTTACGGTTACCAACAATATTAAATGAGGTTTCTCCCGAGTAGAGACGTCCGCCTAGTCCAGATAGTTTCGCCATTTCTTACGCCTCCTGTGGTGTTGCAGATTGAGCAATTTTTGCGTTCTTATCCTTCATGCCAACGCTCTTTGGAGAAAGACCAGAGAGTGGATGTCCCGAGGCGAAGAATTTCCAGCGAGAAACCAGGGTAACCATCGGCTTGGTGAAGAGGAAGACGATCAATAGGTCGATGATTGTTGTCAAACCCAATGTGAAGGCAAAGCCTCGAACCCCGCCCACTGCGAAGAAATACAAGAGGAAGGCTGCAATCAGTGAAACCAAGTCAGCGACAATAATCGTGCGCCGCGCACGTGCCCATCCCGTTTCAACCGCAGTGCGAAGTGTTCGACCTTCACGAAGTTCATCTCGAATTCTCTCAAAGTAGACGATAAAGGAGTCGGCCGTAACACCAATTGCGACGATGGTTCCTGCAATTCCCGCAAGGGTAAGAGTGAAACCAATCGTCTTGCCAAGTACTAGGAACAATAGGTACATCATGGTTGCTGCAATTGCTAGAGATCCAACAATGACAATTCCCAATCCCCGGTAGTAGGCCACAGAGAAAAGCACTACTAAACCAAGTCCGAGCGCTCCAGCGAGAAGTCCAGCTTCCAACTGATCTTGTCCCAAGGTTGGTGAAACTTGTTGTACTTCGCCACGATCAAAGGCCAGTGGTAGCGCTCCGTATTTAAGAACGTTTGCAAGATCTTGCGCTTCGACTTGAGTAAATGAACCAGTAATTTGTGCTTCACCTGACGGAATTGCTTCACGAATAGAAGGGGCAGAAACCACCAAACCGTCGAGGACAATGGCAACTTGATTTTGTGGTGATGGTAGAGAAGTTACTCGCGCAGTTTGTGCACCAAATGCTTTTGTTCCTTCACCGTCGAAGGTAAGTGAGACAAACCAAGCGCTTGCTCCCTGTTGATCAATACCAGCTGATGCTTCTGAGACTTGTTGTCCAAGAACTTCTGCTGGACCCAAAATGTATTTCGCACCGCCATCGCGTGCACAAGCAACGATTGTCTCGGCAGGAGAATCTGCACCCGTTCCCTGCAGATTGGCTGGGTTGGTACAGTCAAGCGCGGCAAAACGTGCGTTGAGTTCAGGTGAAATTCCGGGCGCAGGAGTTGCTGCCCCGCCACCGGCACCAGCAAGCGCCGATGATTCAGCGAGAACTTGTCTAAAACGTAACTCTGCAGTTTGTCCTACTAAGTCAACGACGCGACGACCTGATTCACCAGGGACTGAGATGACAATCTGTCGATTGGTTCCACTGCCTTGCGCGGTAACCTCTGATTCAGCCACGCCAACTGAGTCAACGCGTTGGCGAATGATTGAAACGGCCTGATCAATCGCTTCTGACGTTACCTTGCCCGCTTCGGTTGATGCGCGAGGTTGCAACGTCACGCTAGTTCCCCCACGGAGATCAAGACCTAATCGAACTGCTGTAGCACCTTGAATGAGCGCAGCTGCGAGAAGAGCGATGAGCATCGCTGCCAAGATGGCAAGAGCCCTTCCTGGTCGTGCGCTGGTCTTGACGGGAGTCTTCACAGATGAATTTGATGTGGACATAAGAGGAGAGTCTAGGCGTTACGTGCTAGGTGTGTCGAAAAGAGTCGCCGCGGTATCGGGTGGCGTTCGTCCCACGTGTGCAAATCCCGCAGGAGTTGCGACTCGACCACGAGGAGTACGGGCCATAAAGCCACTTCGAACGAGGAAGGGCTCGGCAACTGATTCGACGGTTTCAACTTCCTCGCCGACAGCAATCGCCAAAGTAGATAGCCCAACCGGTCCCCCATTAAATCTTTCAATGAGTGCCAACAAGACAGAACGGTCCAACCTATCTAGCCCTTGTTCGTCAACTTCGTACATCTCTAGTGCGGCTTTGGCGTCGGAGTGAGTCAGCGAATGAGAACCGTGCACTTGAGCAAAGTCGCGAACACGTCTCAGGAGTCGATTTGCAATGCGTGGAGTTCCTCGAGAACGACTTGCGATCTCTGCAAGCGCCCTCTTGTCAACTTCAAGACCTAATAGAGATGAACTACGGATTAGTACTTCTTCAAGTTCGCTCTCTTCATAAAAATCTAAATGAGCTGTAAAGCCAAATCGATCACGAAGCGGGGATGGCAAAAGCCCCGCGCGCGTAGTCGCGCCAACCAATGTAAAACGTGGCAGCTGTAAGGGTATTGCAGTTGCTCCTGGTCCTTTTCCTACAACCACATCTACGCGAAAATCTTCCATTGCAAGATAGAGAAGTTCTTCTGCTGGACGAGGAAGTCTATGAATCTCGTCGAGAAAAAAAATTTCTCCCTCTACAAGTGAGGAGAGAATTGCAGCTAGATCACCTGCGTGCGTTATTGCTGGACCGCTAGTGATACGAATAGGGGCCTGCATCTCCGAGGCAAGAATCAAGGCTAGGGTTGTCTTTCCTAAACCTGGTGGTCCAGAGAGAAGAATGTGATCGGCTGCAGCATTTCTCTTCCGAGCAGCACTCAACAGAACATCGATTTGCTGGCGAACTCGATGCTGTCCAATGAAATCGCCGAGAGTCTTCGGACGAAGTGCATGTTCGGCAGATAGTTCATCCGGTTGCTCAGTTGAGTCAACTATTCGCTCAGTGCTCACCTAGCCACGCCTTCCGCTCTGCAACGCTTTTTTCAGCAGCTCTGAGAGTTCTGCTTCGCTTGGTTCGGTTCCCTTTTCAGCGTAATCAGAGGCAACAATGTTTATCGCTGTATCTGATTCTTTGGCGGTAAAGCCCAACGAGATTAAGGCTGAACTCAAATGCTCTCTCCACGCGGGTTGATGGCGTGTCATCTTGGCGGCTGAACCGAAATCTGAAATCTTGCCCTTCAGTTCCAAAATAATGCGCTGCGCTCCCTTGCGTCCAATACCAGGAACCTTTTCGATCGCCGAAATATCTTCTTGGGCAATTGCTAGGGCAAGTGATTGTGGGGAATGACTTCCCATAATAGCTAGCGCCACCTTGGGTCCAATTCCAGTTACAGTCTGGACAAGCTCGAACGTTGTACGACTCTCTTCGTCGAGAAATCCAAAAAGAGTTAAGGCATCTTCTCGAACAACCAGAGATGTAAAGAGCTGCACGGGAACACCGATGTTGAGATGCGTTCCCGTCTGATTTGTTATCGAAACACTGAGGCCCACTCCCCCAACTTCAATGACAACTTTTTCATTAGTAATCGATCGAACGATTCCATTAAGGAGCGAAATCATGGTTTCACCAGTTTCGCTATTCGTGATTTTTCAGCTTGGAGAGCATCTTCAATCTTGGAATTACCAGTGCCTCGCCAAAGGTGACAAATGGCAAGCGCCAGGGCATCCGTGCTATCGACTGGCTTTGGGATTTCATTTAGGTTGAGTAAGCGCTTGACCATCTGCGCTACCTGAGTTTTATTGGCACGCCCAGAACCCGTAACTGCTGCCTTCACCTCAGAAGGTGTATGCATGGCCACCGGAATATTACGTCGCGCCGCAACTAGCAAAGCAATTCCTGCTGCTTGCCCTGTTCCCATCACTGTTCTGACATTGTGTTGTGAAAAAACTCTCTCTATGGCGATTACATCGGGATGATGCAGTGCAATCCATTCTTCAAGTTCCACTTCTAACTGCAATAATCGCCGCTCTAGCGGGAGTTCGCTCGATGTCAGTATGACTCCCACTCCTATGAGCGATATCGGTTTGCCTACGCTGCCTTGAATCACGCCTATGCCACAACGCGTAAGGCCTGGATCTACTCCGAGGACGCGCTTATGTGGGTGGCTCATAACTTCTAAGCCTAGGACTAAGAAAGGTCTAGCTTAGGAAAGGCTCGCCATAACTTCATCCGATACATCAAAATTTGAATACACGTTCTGTACGTCGTCAAGCTCTTCAATGGCATCGATGAGTTCAAAGACTTTAACCGCCACTTCGGCATCGAGAGGAATTTGCATAGAGGGCAGGAATGAGGAGTCGGCTGATTCATAATCAATACCTGCATCTTGCAAGGCGGTTCGAGCAGCAACGAGATCGCTAGCTTCACAGACGACTTCAAAAGACTCGCCCAAGTCATTTACTTCTTCAACTCCAGCATCAAGGGCTGCTTCAAGGATTGAATCCTCAGTAGCGCCGGATAACTTGCTGACGATGATGACTCCCTTGCGATTAAAGAGGTAGGAAACTGACCCTGGATCAGCCATGCTGCCGCCATTTCGAGTAACGGCGACTCTTACCTCTGATGCGGCACGATTACGATTATCGGAGAGACACTCAATCATGATTGCAACTCCGCCAGGCCCATAACCTTCGTACATAATGGTCTGCCAATCAGCGCCACCAGATTCAAGTCCCGCACCGCGTTTTACCGCACGTTCAATATTGTCGGCCGGCATGGAATTCTTCTTCGCTTTAGCAATAGCATCAAAAAGAGTTGGGTTCCCATCTACATCAGGCCCACCATTACGAGCCGCAACTTCAATTGCCTTAATCAACTTTGCAAAGTTTTTAGCACGACGACTGTCAATAACTGCCTTCTTATGCTTGGTCGTTGCCCATTTGGAATGGCCTGACATCAGTACACCTCGTTCTTCACCGCTGCTCTATGAAACCTAGCATGAACTTTATCTCGCTTCACAGATCTCATCAAAAAAGTAGTTGTGCACCGCCATGTCAGCTGTTAATTCAGGGTGAAAACTAGTTGCTAGGAGCTTTCCTTGGCGTATCGCAACAGGATGACCTGCAGCATATGCAAGGACTTCGACGCCTGAGCCAACATCTTCAACCCACGGTGCGCGGATAAAGACTGCATGCAAAGTTTTCCCACAAAAGTCGATGTCGGATTCAAAGGAATCAACTTGACGACCAAAAGCGTTACGACGGACGGTCACGTTCATGCCGCCAAAAGTCTTTTGACCTTCTTTTCCGTCAAGAATGCGATCTGCAAGCAGAATCATCCCCGCGCATGATCCATACACTGGCAAACCTTGGGCGATTTTCGACTTTATCGGTTGATAAAGATTGAACAATTCCGCCAACTGGATAATTGTGGTGGATTCTCCGCCTGGCAAGACTAGGGCGCCAATATTCGCTAGATCTTCCGGCGTACGAACCTCTATTGCTGTTTGACCGCAAGCCTCAATCGCTGCAATGTGTTCGCGGAAATCTCCTTGCAGCGCAAGTACACCAACAATCATTGATGGACTTTTACCAGCCTCGTTCAGCTAAACGATGAGGTACTGGAATATCAGCCACGTTGATTCCCACCATAGCTTCACCTAATCCGCGAGAGGCATCTGCAAGCACCTTTGCATCCCGGTAGAAGGTGGTTGCTTTAACGCAAGCGGCAGCGCGTTGCGCAGGATTGCCTGATTTAAAGATGCCAGAACCAATAAAGACACCATCAGCGCCCATCTGCATCATTAACGCGGCATCAGCAGGTGTTGCGATACCGCCTGCGGTAAAGAGAACCACAGGAAGTTTTCCTGTTTCAGCAACTTCTTTCACTAAAGCATATGGAGCCTGCAATTCCTTGGCTGCCACATAAAGTTCATCTTCGCGCATAGAAGTAAGGCGACGGATTTCGCCTCCAATGGTTCGAATATGAGTCATTGCATTTGAGACATCGCCGGTACCAGCTTCACCCTTGGAGCGGATCATTGCCGCCCCCTCATTGATACGTCGAAGGGCTTCTCCAAGGTTGGTTGCACCACAGACAAAAGGAACCTTGAAATTCCACTTATCAATATGGTTTGTGTAATCAGCGGGTGTAAGTACTTCTGACTCATCGATGTAATCCACACCAAGACTTTCGATAATTTGTGCTTCTACGAAATGCCCAATGCGAACCTTTGCCATTACTGGAATTGAGACCGCTGCTTGAATCTTTTGGATCATGTCAGGGTCAGACATACGTGCAACTCCACCTTGGGCACGAATATCAGCGGGTACTCGTTCCAGAGCCATCACTGCACAAGCGCCAGCATCTTCTGCGATCTTGGCTTGCTCTACATTAACGACATCCATAATGACGCCGCCTTTGAGCATTTCGGCCATGCCACGTTTTACGCGCGCTGTGCCAACTGCTTCGCTACCTGACTGCTGTGACATTTACGAGGCTCCTTGAACTTTCGTGAAAAATCCCTTTTCTAAGGTTCGCAGTCTACTTTGTCTATCTCTGTCCTGCATCCGCAGATAAAGGGGTAAAAATCGGCTCTTTATCCGTAAGAGCGACCCAAAGCGCACCTCGCGCAAAAGGGATTTCTTCGCCCAAAATCGTTTTCCATGTGGTTCCATCTTGAAGAGAAGGTCTGCTCCAAGTCCCTTCAATAAATTTTCCATCACGCAATATGAATCCGCGTCCGGTTCCAACTGTTGCCGAAAAAGGAGTCACGCCTCCGACTTTGTCTCTATAGATGGAGTCTGTGATCGAAACAAGTTGAATGACAAAAGTATCTGCAGTCAATACAGTGCCAGATGCAGATAGATTTGGACGATTTCCATGCTTTAACTCCCAAACGTCCCGAGCGTCAGACCATGTGACCTCATACGAGCTTGCTGGCCAACTTACCTTTGCAGATGTGATTGGTTCGCCCAAGGTGGTGTCCTCTGAAAAATTCCATCCCGCATTCTTGGACCGCGCAAACTCATATCCACGCTCTGTTGCGTATTCCATCAGTAAATCAGCTCGTAATACCATCGCATAAGGTTGTATCCGAGTTGGGTCTGTTGTGTAAATTTTCGAAGACAAACTCTGCGCACCTAAATCAAATAGATTTGCGGCAGTTATCTCGGGCCGAAGTTTCGTTTGTGCTCCACTGTAGGCAAAACCTACTTTTCCAAACTGGGAGAGCAATTCTAAATCAGAGATTCTGGCAGACCTCACAGGTCCAATTTTTTGAGGAATCTTTGATGAATAAAGGGCAGCTAGCCGGGTGAGCCCTCCTTCAACCTGTTCTATGTAGACGATGTCTGCAAATTCAACTCCAATCTGAGGATGAGCCATCTTTGTGTCATCAATCTTTACAACCAGAATCGGCCCATCATTTCCTTCTCGACCGCTCAGCGAGTTGTAACTCTTATCCTCAAGGAATTCCGTCAAGGACGTTCTCGTGGTTGGCAAATATACTGAGACGAATACGATAAGGAGGGATACCCCAGCCGTTGTCAGGGATAACGTTTTCTTAGCGAACATCTGCTTCGAACTCATAGACAATCGGTTCAGGCGCATTCCCTGCAAGGCGGAAGATTCTAATAATCGGTTTCTTGCGAACTTTTATAGTTCGATTCACCGCATCCACGTGTATAGCGATACCAATTTTGATTTTCTCATTAAGCTCCTTGAGTTCCAATATGAGTTCACGCTCTTTCGCTCCAAAGTTCATTTCATCACCTTGCAAAAGAATCTCGAGCGCTCCGTTCAGACCGGTCTCTGCTTGAGAACGGTCTCGCATGTTGGCATCCCTAGCTTGGTGGGCCGCGAAAGTGAGAAGCAAAGAAGCAGCTGGATCTGATATTTCAGAGCGTGCAATCTCGATAGCTATAGCCGCACGTCGCTGCAAGAGGCCATCCAGATTGGCCCAACTAGTCTCGACGCGATGATGAAGTCGATCTAAACGGGTAGCAGAGTACGACAAGTACCAAGCAATAAATGCGATAACAAATAGAGGAAAGAGGTATTTACTCACAACAGTTAATCCCTTCCTAGCAATTTATTCCAAGCTCGATTTTCAGAGGAAAGGGTCACCTTCCGACCGCCAACCATCGCCATCTCATACACGTCAAAAATCTTTTCGGCAACCACATCCCAATCGAAACTTTGGGCATACTCTTTTCCTAAATTCGCTTTGGTTTTTCGTGATTCGGGATTTGAGAATAGATAAATAATTTTTTCAGCTAAATCATGGCTATTTTCGGATTCAAAGAGTGTGCCATACTTTCCATGACCAAGAAGAGAGTCAAATGCAGGGATATCACTTGCGACTACATTAGCTCCACTCGCTAGTGCTTCTGCAAGAATTATTCCGAAGGACTCTCCTCCTGTATTCGGTGCGACATAAACGCCAACTGATGCTAAAAAATTTGCTTTGTCTTTCTCTGAAATTCGGCCCAGAAAATTTATGTGATGTCGAAGATGCACATCAATAACCTCTAGCGTTTCATCTGAATTCCCCGGTCCTGCCACGAAAACCTTGGTATCAGGGAATTTCTCTATCACTTTAGGCAGAGCTTGAAGCAGAATTGCCAAGCCCTTTCGGGGTTCTTGAAAGCGACCAATGAAGCCAAGAGTGTGTCCAGACCAACGCTGTTCCTGTACTCCATTGCGATATCGATCTGCGTAGATTCCATTCGGTACAACGATTGCATCAGTCTCCAGATGCTCAGTAAGAGTCTCACGAGCGGCTTCGCTTACTGCGATACGCGCTGTAAGTTTTTCAATGACTGGCTCAAGAAATGGAACGACCGCAAAAGAAACCTTCTGCCTCTTTGCCGCAGCATGGAAGGTTCCAACCATGGGCCCTTCCGCCGCCCAGCACGCAAGAAGTGAGATTGAAGGAATAGCTGGTTCGTGAAGATGTAGTACATCGAAATTTCCATTCAAAATCCACTGACGAACTCGCGCAAAAGCTATGGGGCCAAACAGGACACGAGCCACAGCTCCGTTGTAAGGAATAGCAATCGGTCTCCCTGCATTTACTACATAATCTGGCAAATTCTCATCAGAAATTGCTGGGGCTAAAACCGAGACGTTATGTCCTGCCGCAATCAAATACTCTGCCAGATCACCAATATGGCTCTGAACTCCCCCCGGTGTATCCCACCCATAGGGGCAAACAATTCCTATGCGCTTCTTTGAAAGTGGCATCATCACGCAACCCTTTCTACAAAGTCACCGTCTATCCAGATTCTTTGCAGCATGTGCCAATCTTGAGGGTGTTCACGAATTCCAATTTCGAAGAGTCTGGCGCACGCTTGCACTGTCTGCTTTATCCGTTCATCATCGCTTCCAGAGTTCGGCACTTTTACGTCGTGAAAATCTATATGTATTCCATGAGGTGTATATGAAACATGCGCGACGATGAGGGGAATATCAGTCTTGACAGCCAAAAGCGCCGGACCAGCTGGCATCCGAGCCGGGGCTCCAAAAAATTCTACGTTTATCCCAGACCGTGACAAATCTCGATCTGCAACAAGTGCTATGAGTCTCTTCTCACGTGCGCGCTTGAGCAGGGTTGCAAAAGATCGATTGTCGAGGGCTAGAACCTCAAAACCCATTCTCGTTCGATGCTGCAAAAAACGCTGAAATAACGCTTCTGGTTTTAGTCTTTCGGCGACTGTCACCAATGGAATACCTAGGGCACAGAAGTACGCACCCGCCAAATCCCAGTTGCCAGAATGTGGCAGAGCAACGACCACTCCTTCGCCCCGCTCAATGCGATCAATCAAGAGATTCCCATTCGAGATCGTTACCGAGTTGAGAATTCTTTCGCGGCTCCAACTTTGAATCCGGAAAGTGTCGCACCAATATCGCATATAGGAATGGAGCGCATCTTTTGTTAAAGTGTCGAGTTCAAATTTATTGAGTTCAGGGGCAGTTCGACTTAAGTTACTCCTAAGGCGTTGCACGCTCTTTCCATTCCTACGCCAAAGGACATCTCCTAATTTTGAGAATATCAAGTAGGCAGCTCTCTCGGGAATGCTTCGTACGACCCACCATCCAAAGAAATACGCGCTGGCTGCAAGCCGCTCTTTCATCTGGTTGCCAATCCGCGTCGCACCACATAGACGCGCTGCAGGACCGTCACGACTCCCAAAATCGACAATAACCAGAAGCCACAAGCGAGCACATATGGCACGCCTAGCCCGTGAAACCCGATCGCTGTCAACATGATGACAAGGCGCTCTGTTCGTTCTGCAATTCCAATAGAGCAGTTAATACCGAAACTTTCTGCCTTTGCGCGTATGTAAGGAATCAGAAAACCGCTCACCAGAATCAATAATCCTAGGTATGAAAGTGGGTCATCTGCTGCAATCAACGGGATGATCACTGCGATAGTTATTGCGGAATCGGTAATTCGATCAATGGTCGAATCGAGAAATCCACCCCAAGGACTTGCGCCGGACTTTGAAAGTCGCGCCATGGCTCCATCAAATAAGTCGCTCAGTGCAAAGAACACGATGGCGAGAGTGCCCCAAAAAAACTCTTCTCTCGGATAAAACCACGCTGCTGACGCCAAGACGCCACAAGCTCCCAAAATTGTTATTGCGTTGGGGGTCAGGCCGGCAGCTACAGCAAGGCGAGCCACAGGATTAATCAATCGTGTGACTGCTGGTTTCAGTGAGCTGCTAATCATCGGCACCATCGTAGGCTTACCTGTATGCCTACCTCCAACTCTGAGCCTGTGAATTTGCCACCAAAACGTATACACATATACGGGCATGTGAGCGCTTCGCCCGCTGCTTTGGCTCAGGCTTTTCAGGGAGTAGTTGCTAGTGAGGCTGTTGGCGAATCAGATCTTGCGATATTTGCCATCAATCCTTCAGCAGGAATCGATTCCCACACCATCTCATTATGGCAACAACTCGACGAGTACCAAATACCTCGATTAGTAATAGTTAACGGGCTAGAGGGACAAGAACAGGATTTCGATGATGCAGTTTTATTAGCTCGCCGGGTTCTAGACGAGGTTGTCACTCCATTTTTGGTTTTGCATGATGACAACGGAGAACCTTCGGCTCTCATTCGCTTAGAGGACATACAAATTATTGATTATTCAACCAATCCTCCTACGTACAGGCATTGTGATCCTGAACATGAAGAGCTAGTGAGGGAATTCCGCGACGAATACTTTGAACAAATGTCCGAGATGGACGCTGGGGCTTTTGAAGCAGGAATTATTTTTCCGGCAATTCCAGTCAACCTCAACAAGGGTATTGGAGTAGATATCGTGAAGGGCTATATCGAAGAATTACCAAGCGGCAGCTAACTCATCTCGGGTCATGGTTAACAACTGCGGCATAACCTTTGTCTTTCCAATAATCGGCATAAAGTTGGCATCTCCTGACCATCGAGGAACGATATGTTGATGGATATGCGCTGCTACTCCCGCGCCTGAAATTGCCCCCTGATTCATTCCAAGGTTGAATCCATCTGCTTGCGAGACCTTTCTTACTACAGTCATAGCATGTGCAGTCATATCCGTAATCTCATGCCGTTCTTCAATAGTTAAATCAGTTAAATCCGCTACATGCCGGAATGCACAAATGAGCAAGTGACCCGGGTTATACGGATATAGATTCATCACGGCGTAAGCATGTTCGCCTCTTGCGACAACGAGTCCTTCTTCGTCACTCAACGTTGGAATGCGACAGAAAGGACAGGACACATCGTTGTCTGCTAAAGGTCGATTCTCACCGCGCAAATAATCAAGTCGGTGGGGAGCCCACAAGCGTTGCCAACCATCTGGCATCCCGACGCCTGACATTTCACTCATAGTTATACCTGCTTACGAGAAGAAATCGCCTGCTTAATCTCAGCAATGGCTTCTGCAATGGGGATGCCGTTCTTCTGATCGCCATTACGGTATCGGAAAGACACTGCTCCAACCTGCATATCTTCTTCTCCAGCAATGACCATAAAGGGAATCTTCTGCATCTGCGCATTGCGCACTTTCTTCTGCATACGATCATCTGATGAATCAAGTTCGGCTCTAATTCCATTTGATCTCATCTCTGCAATCACCTTTGCTAAATAATCCGCGAAGGTATCTGCAACTGGAATGCCTACAACCTGAATGGGAGCCAACCAGGGAGGAAATGCTCCCGAATAATGCTCTGTTAAAACTCCGAAGAATCGTTCTATAGAACCAAAGAGTGCGCGATGAATCATAACTGGCCGTTGGCGACTGCCATCTGCTGCCGCGAATTCTAGCTCAAATCTCTGTGGCAATTGAAAATCAACTTGGATAGTTGACATCTGCCAAGTGCGTCCGATTGCATCTTTTGCCTGAACCGAAATCTTTGGACCATAGAAGGCGGCGCCACCTTCATCGAGAACCAATTCAAGATTTTGTGCCAAAGCTGCACTGCGTAAAGCCTCAGTAGCCTCATGCCAATCGTGATCTTCGCCTACAGATTTTTCAGGATTACGTGTCGAAAGCTCGAGATAGAAATCCTGTAAACCATAATCCCGAAGCAAATTCAAAACAAAGGTCAATAAGGAATCCAACTCACCAGGCATCTGTTCTTTTGTGCAATAGATGTGAGCGTCATCTTGAGTAAATCCGCGCGCACGGGTGATTCCGTGTAAGACACCAGATTTCTCGTACCTATAAACGGTTCCGAACTCAAACAAGCGCAACGGAAGTTCTCGATAGGAACGCTGCCGGGATTGAAAAATGAGATTATGAAATGGGCAGTTCATAGGCTTCATGTAGTACTGCTGCCCAGCTCGCTTAATCGTGCCATCAGCATGGAGTTCTTCATCCATAATCATCGGTGGATACATACCTTCGGAATACCAATCAAGATGGCCCGATTTTTGAAAGAGCGCCGCTTTCGTCAGATGGGGTGAATATACAAACTCGTAGTTCTCTTCCTCATGACGCTTTCGTGAGTAATCTTCCATGGCACGTCGAACGATTCCCCCCTTGGGGTGAAACACCGCTAAACCTGAACCAATCTCTTCCGGAAACGAGAAGAGATCGAGCTCTTGACCAAGCCGGCGATGGTCTCGCTTTTCAGCTTCAGCTAAAAGTTCGAGATAGGCGTTGAGTTCATCTTGCGATGGCCACGCGGTTCCGTAGATTCGTTGCAGCATCGGGTTCTTCTCAGAACCACGCCAATAAGCGCCTGCGCTTCGCATTAATTTAAATGCTGGAATATGTTTAGTGGAAGGCAAGTGCGGTCCACGACAAAGGTCTGACCAGACAGCTTTTCCATCTCTACCTAGATTGTCGTAAATTGTAAGCTCGGTGCCGCCCACTTCAACGTTTGTTTCGTCATTCCCTCCACCCTTAATGCCAATCAACTCGCATTTGTACGGTTCATGGGCAAGTTCTTTGAGCGCATCAGATTCTGTCGTGATACGACGCTTAAAGCGTTGACCATCTTTCACAATCTTGCGCATAGCGCTTTCAATCTTCTCGAGATCTTCTGGAGTAAATGGTTGTTGAGGGTCAAAGTCATAGTAGAAACCGTCCGTAATTGGCGGACCTATTCCTAATCGAGTTTGTGAGAATAGTTGCTGCACGGCTTGCGCCATAACGTGTGCAGTTGAATGGCGAAGAACTGCCAGACCATCTGGTGACGAAATGGAGACGCCCTCGACGGCATCGCCATCGGCGAGATCCGTCCAAAGATCTTTCAGAACGCCATTGACCTTACAGACAACAATGTCTTTTGCCTCCGCAAAAATATGGGTCGGTTTTTGATCCGCTTCAATGGTCTTGGCTTCGCCATTTACTGAGATGGAGATCATCGACATGTGGCTAGCCTACCGAATGTGCCTGAATGACGCCTCGAATTGCAGATTCCAATTGACGGGATTGCTCCCCAATCTGCAATTTCATCTCACCGATATGGGAAATTGGCTGTGTTATGCGAAGGCTTGCCAGCGATAGAGCTGCTTCAATTTCAGGAATCTCAGAAATGTGAATCGCTCGAACTCTTACGCCGCATTTTTCAATAGCAAGACCTCGCATGATTCCCGGGAGCGCACCTGAGGTAATTGGTGGGGTAACCCACTCATCTGCAATACGAAATACAAGATTGGATACAGCAGATTCGGTAATCTCATTCTTTGAATTGAGCAAAATGGCGTCGTCATAACCTTCGTTCTTTGCCACGTCAAGAATTGCAAAGCGATCATCGTATGGGAATTTCTTATGTGACAGACCAATCACTGTCTGTGAATGGATTGTCAAACGTAAAGCGTTTGTAGGTTCTACATAATCATCATGAGTGATAAGAAAACCATCCCTAAAGATACAAATTCGTAAACGTCCTATCGAATAGGGATGTTGGCGGCACACGTTTTCTATTTCACCTCGCAGCGCATCCTCCGCTGGCATCCTAATGCCGAGCGCATGGGCGGATTCCAGTGCCCTGCGCATATGTCGAGTGAGTTCTAAAGCCTTTCCATCAACGGTTTTAATAGTTTCAAAAATTCCATGAGTTTTTGGAAACCCATAAGCATCAATCTCATACTTCATTTGAGGCGACCTCCGGCGATAGAGATGAGTTTGCGCGCTTTCAATTGGGTTTCTTCCCATTCCGATTGGGGCGAACTTCCCCACGTAATTCCAGCGCCTGTACCGAAGTGAAGAACCTTCTCGTTCTTCTTCCAAAATGTACGAATGCCAACCGAGAGAAGCGCTCTCTCGCCCTCAACCCAGCCGATAACTCCGCAGTAAGGTCCTCTAGGTTCTTCTGTATTTTCGATGATAGATAGCGCAGCGTTCTTGGGAGCTCCACTCACCGAACCGGGTGGGGTCGTCGCTGTGAATATCTCCGACCAGTTCGCGCCCTTATGGAGCTTGCCCGCGACATCCGATACGAGGTGAGAAAGACCGGGATGTTTTTCATGCCTGAAGAGCTTTTCAACGACAACAGTTCCCGGTTCACAAATTCTTCCTAGATCATTTCTCATGAGATCGACAATCATTAGATTTTCAGCTTTATCTTTCTCACCAAACTCGCCTTCTTCTTCACGAATGGTCCCCTTTATTGGAGAGGTCTTGATACTCTGGCCGGATTTGGTCAAAAAAAGTTCAGGCGAAGCAGAGGCGATCTCCAGATCCGGCAATTTTAGATAACTTGCATACGGAGCAGGATTTTCAGTTAACAATCGTGAAAATAACCCCGCAAGTGATTGGATGGGGTTTGCCAAATGATTCGAAACGATGCGACAGGCGTTAACCTGGTAAACCGAACCTTTTGAAATTTCTTCTCTGATTTCGGCTACGTAACCTTCATATTCTTTCTGATCCAGCGAACTTATCCAATCAGTTCGCAATTCTTCCCACTCTGACTGAGGAAACTCCTTTTCCTCTATCTTCCCGAAACGTGCAAAAGTAGATTCACCTTCGAATGAACGGACCACCGCCCAGAAACCTTTGCCATCCAATTTATTTGGATCCTGTGTTATCTCTTCTAACGCGGTAGCCAATCGACCACCCATCCAGAATTGATAGCCGTCGTTCATGAGGGTAAGGCTACGCATAGACCACACCTAATTTCAGAGAGAAAATCCTCGCTTTGTCATCACCACCAGTACTGCGCTAGATTTGCCCACTGTAAATGCGGACGTAGCGCAGCTGGTAGCGCG
>CAYWWZ010000002.1:0-42533 GCA_964462495.1 uncultured Candidatus Planktophila sp.
TGAGATTTGAGCACTTGTCGCGCGGCATCAAAATTCATTGAGAAGATGATTAAGCCGATAACGAGGTCAGGGATTTGGCTGGCCCAGATCGACGTTATTACTCCAGCAAAAATAATCAAAACATTAGCAACCGCATCATTTCGTGCCGCTAAGTAGGCCGCTTTGGCGAGACCACCCTCATCTCTTCTATGACGCGCCAGAGCCATCGCGCAGTAAAGATTTATTGCTAGGGCTCCAATTCCGATCACAGACATGCCAAGACCATTGGGGACTTGTGGCTCCTGAAATCTAGAAATCGCCTCAAATATGAATACGATCCCTGGGATAAGCAAAATCAAGGCCAGCAGATAGCTCAGGCGTTTACGAGCGATCACTGACCAAGTAAATGCCATGAAAATTAATAGGTTAATCGCGGCATCTTCCAGAAAATCCAAACTATCTGAGAGCAAGGCAAGTGATTCGTAAATCTGAGCAAAGGTAAATTCAACTGAGAAGTAAGCCAAGTTAAGGACGGCAACTAAAGCCACGGTCTTTCTCAGGCCAAATTTCACTCCGTACCTCCAACAGATTTACTGTATCTCGGTTTATATTTCCAATGTGAGCGCCAATAACCAGATGCCCTGTGATTTCTGTGGGCGACCCTATGACCCAGTATCCACCCGTTGGCTCTGCCCGCATTGCCACATGAAGACCAACTGTTGCGATGGTGCGCCCTGCGACATACCTGTCCAGAAAATGGAGAAACCCACCACTGCACTCACGCAGTGATGGGTTTCTCGTAGAACTACTCTGTTTTGCCAGCCGCTTTGCTCAACGCACGGAGAAGCTGGTATCCGATGACTGCAACGAGAGTTCCGTTGACGATGCCGCCGAATGAGTAATCCCCACGCTTCCATGTCATATCAGCAATACCGATAATCATGGTTGTTCCAGCGATGAAGAGGTTGGTTGAATCTCCGAAATTGACTTTGTTCTCGATCCAGATCTTTGCACCAAGAACACCGATCATTCCGTAGAGTGCAACGCCCACGCCACCGAGCACGCCAGCAGGAGTTGCACTTAACACTGCTCCAAACTTTGGAGAAAGTGAGAGAAGCACTGCTCCAATCCCTGCCACCCAATAGGCAGCGGTAGAGTAAATGCGAGATGCAGCCATTACGCCAATATTTTCAGCATAGGTGGTTGTTCCTGAACCTCCACCGGCACCTGCAAGCGTGGTTGCGACTCCGTCAGCAAAAAGTGCACTGCCCATTGCATCATCAAGATCTTTTCCAGTCATGGTCGCTACCGCCTTTACGTGTCCCACGTTTTCAGCAACAAGTACTAGAACGACGGGAAGGAAGAGAAGGATTGCGTTCACATCAAAGGAAGGTGTTGTGAATGAGGGCAAAGCCACCCACTTGGCTGCCTTGACTCCATCAAAGTTGATGTCACCTTGAAATGCAGCAAATGCGTAACCGACAACGATTCCACCGAAGATACTGATGCGACCAAGGAATCCCCTGGCGACTGCGCCAATAATGGCAACCGCCGCCAAAGTTACGATCGCAGTGACAGGAGCTGCTTTAAAGTTATTGTTTGCAGCACCAGCTAAATTGAATCCAATAATCATGACGATAGATCCGGTCACGATAGGCGGAAGTAGCCAGTTCACCCAGCCAATTCCAACCGCATTCACAATCAGACCAATTACTGCCAATAGAACTCCTGTAGCAACTACGCCACCGAGGGCAACAGCCATTCCCCCACTGGATTGAGCCGCCGCGATAGGTGCCAAGAATGCAAACGATGACCCAAGGTAACTAGGTACTCGATTCTTGGTAATGGCTAGAAAGAGAAGAGTTCCGATACCGGAGAAAAATAGAGTGGTGCTGGGCGGAAATCCCGTAATGATTGGAACAAGGAAGGTGGCACCGAACATAGCCGCGATGTGCTGAACGCCAACTCCGATTGTGAGTGGCCATGAGAGACGTTCATCTGGGTTGACTACTTCGCCTTCTTTAATTGATTTACCATTTCCATGCAGTTTCCATGACAGAAGAGACATTGCTTTCCTTTCAGTATGTCTTGCATAAAACGCAGCGAGGGACTGCGAATGGGGATAATCAAGGTTAAGAGTTACTTCTCCGTATTTCGTTGAAAAACACGCCTCTTTCCGCGCTACTCTGCGCGTGTGCTCACTTTGATTCCCGGTTTTTTAACGGGGCTGTCACTGATTATCGCCATAGGGGCACAAAATGCCTTTGTTATTCGCCAGGGGCTGATGAGGCAACATGTTCTCTTGATTGTTGCCCTCTGTGCGATATCAGATGCGGCGTTGATTTTCCTGGGCACTGGTGGGCTAGGAACACTTATCCAAAGTAGACCATCTCTTCTGGAATTTATCCGGTGGTTCGGAGTCTCATATTTAATTTGGTTTGGAATTAAAAGCCTTCGATCCGCATTTCAAAACCAGATTTTAGAAGCTGGCGCGGGTACTCAAGCGAGTAAATCCAAAGTTGCAACAACCTGCCTCGCACTGACTTTTCTCAATCCCCATGTCTATCTTGACACTGTAATTTTATTGGGAAGTGTTGCCAATCAATTCGACGAAGACAAATGGGTGTTTGCACTCGGAGCATCGCTAGCCAGTATTGCTTGGTTTTCTACTATCGGCTTTGGGGCGCGCGCGGCTTCACGATTCATGTCAAAGCCAATTTTCTGGAAGATTCTAGACTCAACCATCGCTGCAATCATGTTCTCGATTGCCCTTACGCTGGCGTTCTACGATTTTAAGGGTTGACCTTCACATACTTGTAAAGAGCTTTATAGATATTACATCTCTTAGAGACTTCAGCCCAAGCAGTTTTGTCGTTCCTAGCTTTCGTACAATCGTCTCGCAATTGACTTACTCCAGTAAGGAGACCGTTGTATTCCTTGGTTGTTAAGCAATTTCTATTTATGAAACCCATTTGATATGCCTTCACAATGCGTCTGGCATACTCTTGTGGAGCATCTGCTTCTGATCCGGTGTACTTGGCATCGAGCATTTGTTGAATATCAGTCTTGAGCGCAGAACATGGTCGTTTGGCAGCGATAGACTCTGGCCCAATCACAAAGGTTGAAAGTGTCAACGCAAGAACCAGAGTAGATCGCTTCATGTGGTTACCTTCCGGGCTGAGCTGATGTAGAGAATTCCTAGAATAACAGCAGAGATTCCAAGGTAGCTCTGCCAGGTGAGCGGCTCACCAAGTACCAAGGCGGCTAAGACAGTTGCGGTCGCGGGCTCTGCTAGCACAACCGTCGCAGCCAAACTTGATGAAATCCGTTTGAGTCCGAACATGAAAAGGGTATAGCCCACTGATGTTGTCACCAAGCCCAGCCAGAGCGTCGTGAAAATTCCTTTTCCAGTAGTCAACCATGTCAATTGATCTGCAAAGAGAAAAGGAGCAGCAACAGCCGCGGCAATGCCGAAGGTGCTTGCGGTAACCCAAATATCGCTTGCGCCTCTTTCTAAGGATTTCCGACAGATAACGTTGAAAATCGCGAAGCCCAGTCCGGCAATGGCGGCAAGCAGAACCCCATTTGCATTGAAGTCACCTATCCCACTCGCAGTTCCTACAAGTACGATTCCAACAATCGTGATAGTCGTACCCAAATACCAACTCTTTTGTGGACGCTCCTTGAGTAGGAAAAATGCCACCAAAGCCGAAAAGGTTGGTGCACAACCAAGAGCGGTCACCGTAGAAATCGCAACTCCTGTCGCATCAACTGCGCTAAAGAAAGTCAACTGATATACGGCAATGCCTACGCCCGCAACGAGCAAATCGACAAGAGGCATGCGATACAGCGGTTTCTTGCGATCTAGTAAAAAGGCAAACACAAAGAGAAATACGGCGCCACACAATAACCGCGCTGCCGCTACAGAAACCGGTGAGACGTCGGGCACTCCCAACTGGGCAGTCGTACCTGTTGTTCCAAAACAGAGCGCAGCAGCAACTACGGCCAATACCCCGAGTCGAGACCTACCTGAGGACTGCAAAGTGCTGCTCATTTGGCGATGATACTCATAAGATGCGGGCATGACATTTCGCGCAGCTAATCCAATAGACGGTTCCCAGTTCGGAGCAGAGATCACAGAACACTCTGAAGGTGACGTCAATCAAATAATTCAACGTGCAGCTGCAGTCTCACACCAACTTTCTAGACTTTCACCTCAAGACCATGCAAAACTTCTTCGATCTATTGCACAAAATATTGAGAAATCGCGCGATGTCTTGATTGCGACAGCTTGCGCGGAAACCGCACTGCCCGAGGGTCGTATCGGTGGAGAAATCACACGCACTACGGTGCAATTCATTCGCTTTGCCGAGCTTGTCGAATCTGGAGAGCACCTCAAGGTTGTAATTGATAAAGCCGACCCCAACTATTCACCTGCTCCACGTCCTGACATAAGGAAGTTGAATAGACCGCTGGGTGTAGTAGCAATCTTTGCGGCAAGCAATTTTCCACTTGCTTTCTCTGTCGCTGGCGGAGATGCAGCATCAGCTCTTGCAGCTGGAAATGCAGTAGTAGCAAAGGCGCATCCTTCTCACCCAAATACCTGCGCCATTATTGAAAACTGTGTCAAAGCAGCCCTTGCAGAGAACTCAATCTCTGAAGATGCTTATTCGATTGTTCAGGGAATTGATCCCAAAATTACTCATTGGTTAGCTCTTCATCCGCTAATTCAAGCAATTGGTTTCACTGGCTCAGAAACAGTGGGTCGTATCTTGGTTGATCTGGCGGCTTCTCGAGAGTTTCCAATACCGGTATATGCAGAAATGGGAAGTCTCAACCCCCTCTTTGTCACCGAATCTGCACTAAACGAGAGATGTGAAGCTCTCGCTAAAGGACTTGTTGACTCGGCGCTAATGGGATCCGGTCAATTCTGCACCAAGCCTGGACTCATCTTTGTTCCTGATCACCACGAGTTTTTTGAGGTAATTCATGGCTATCTATCTGCGCTCGCTGTTGCTCCATTGCTGAGCAAGTCAATCGCTCAAAGGTACTCATCCGCAATTTCTGACCTCATCAAAATTGATGGAGTTCAGGTATTAGCAGGAGTAGAAACAAATACAGGATTTGGTGTAACTCCGACCTTTTTTATTACTGATTGGAAAACCGCGCAAAGTAATCCGATTCTTTTAGAAGAACATTTCGGTCCAACCACGGTCATTATCAAGGCGCCTGAAGCGTCTTTTGTAGAAATAGCTAAGTCACTTCATGGTCAATTAACCTCCACCATTCAAGGAAGCGATGGAGATTCACTCAGCGAGCTCATCCAGATTCTTTCTCAAAAATCGGGAAGAGTAATTTGGAACGGCTTCCCAACTGGAGTTGCAGTCACGGCGGCGATGACGCACGGTGGACCTTGGCCATCATCCTCGACTCACACAACATCAGTTGGTATTGATGCCATATACAGATTCTTGCGACCTGTTTCTTTCCAAGGTTTGCCAGAGAAATCACTTCCCCAGGCGCTGCAAGATGCCAATCCGTGGAAAGTGCCGCAAAGAATTAACTAAACAATGAATCCATTCGGGAAGGGATCGGATGGATCAAGGGTCCATGTTGCTTCTCCCATTACCCATGCTCGTCCCGTAATCATCGGGACGATAGCGTCAAAATTTCCTACTTTGGTTCGCTCTTTTATGCGACCTTCAAAGTGTGAACCAATCCACGATTCATTTTTTAGCACATCGGTATCCCTAAATTCACCTCGAGCAACCATCTGCGCCAACCGTGCACTCGTTCCAGTTCCACATGGAGATCGATCAAACCAACCAGGATGAATGGCCATTGCATTCTTCCAATGGAGCGGACCTTCAGTACCTGGTGAAATGAAATCAACGTGATGACAGATAGCGATATCTGGGTTTTCGGGATGGACGGGACGATTTTGTTCGTTGATGGCATTTGAAATTGCTAACCCGAGATCAAGAAATTTTTGCCCATTCTCCCGCTTGAATTCCAGCCCAACTCTTTCAACGGGAACGATGGCGTAGAAATTTCCACCATATGCGATGTCATAAGTAATTTCGCCGAGGCCAGGAACTGCAACCTTCTGATCGAGAGCCAGACAGAAAGAGGGAACATTTGTAATTGTCACTTGCTTCGCCCGTCCGTTACTGACCGCGACATCCACCACGACTAGCCCTGCTGGGGTATCCAATGAAATAGTTGTTACCGGTTCAACAACTTTGACCAATTTTTTCTCTACAAGCGCTGTCGCTACACCAATTGTTCCGTGTCCACACATAGGAAGGCATCCTGAAACTTCAATGTAGACAACTCCCCAATCAGCATCCGGACGGGTTGGCTTTTGCAGAATTGCACCACTCATAGCACTGTGCCCACGTGGCTCAAACATCAGCCATTGGCGCCAGAAATCCATGTGTTCCATGAAATGGAGACGTTTATCGAACATGGTCGCACCAGGAATTTCACCTATTCCTGAAGTCACAACCCGAGTTGGCATACCTTCGGTGTGGGTCTCAAGTGTTGTGACGGTGCGGATGCTATTCATGCTGCCTCTAGTAACCGATATTTAGCGGTTCTTAAAATATGCAAGCGCAACATCCATCTCTCGATGAATCTGCTCTTGTTCATGAGCTGGCAGTGGAAGGCGTGGAAGTCGCGTTGGACCACCGTAGCGACCTACATGGTCCATTCCCAGTTTGATAGCCTGGATAAATTCCTTCTTTGAATCCCAATGAAAAACATCATGTAGAGCGGCATACATTGGGGCCGCCTCCTTGAAGTTCCCGGAAATTGCAAGATTGTAAAGCTCCATTGATTCCTTGGGGAGTGCGTTTGGAAAGCCAGCAATCCATCCTGCGATTCCCGCGGTAGAAAGTTCAAGGAACACATCATCCGCACCAACAATTACTTCGATACGCGGTGCTAAGCGCTTTATTTGCCAGATGCGGCGAACATCGCCAGAGAACTCCTTGATTGCAACAACTTCAGGAACTTCGTTCGCGATACGAGCTACGAGCTTCGGGGTTAAATCAACTTTTGTATCAAATGGGTTGTTGTAAGCGATGATAGGAATGCCAACTCGAGCAACCTCTTTATAGTGCGCTAATACTTCGTCATCAGAGGCGCGATATGCATTAGGCGGAAGCAACATAACCGCACCAGCTCCGGCTTTCTGCGCATGCTCAGCCCACTTACGAGATTCAACCGCGCCATATGCGGCAACCCCTGGAACAACGTTAAATCCTTTCGGAGCAGCTGCAACCGCAACCTCAACCATTTTTGCCCGCTCTTCGGCAGTGAGAACTTGGTACTCACCCAAAGAACCGTTTGGAATTACTCCGTGCGTTCCATTTTCTGCAAGCCATGCAACATGTTCTGCGTACTTGTCATAATCGATCGAGAGATCTGCTTTAAAGGGTGTTGCAGTTGCTGTAAGGACGCCATTCCAAGGATTTGTCATGCGCCGAACTTTACCCTGCTATTTCATATCTTGTGATTGACCGGCTGCCAATACGCCCAAGGAGATCGGGGCGGCTAGTGGTCGATTACTTGCAGAAATTCGTTCTGTTGGTGAAACGGCACACTTTGTTATACCCGCAACAATATCGCTTACATTTCGGGAGCAGACGCGTCCTTGGCATAGACCCATACCTGCACGAGTGAACAACTTTGAAGTACGGGCATCCTCCGCGCCCAAATCTTGAACAGATTCAATTATTTCCTGACAGGAAACTTCCTCACATCGGCACACAATTGTGCTCTTGTGCAGCCACTCTTGCCATCCTTGGCCAACTGGATAACTACGTTGCAGAGCACGAGCAAATATTCGTTTGGTCTTTCTCTTCCATATCAAATTCAAAGGAATTGCACTTCCCGATGCCGAGAGACCGGCTATTTCACCTTCGACGAGCGCTAAATCCGCTCCCCCGATGCCAGTTGCTTCCCCTGCAATCCAAATATTTGGAACACTCGATCGTTGCTCTCCATCTACTGCAAAGATGACAGTTTCATCCTTATCCAAAATTTGCGAACAACCCAAAATTCCCCCTAAGGATAAATCGGGAAGGAACCCCCAACCAGTTGCAAGCACGTCACACTCAACGCTTGTGAAATTCGGCTTCTTAATTGTTAGGTCTGAGCGAACCTTAGAGATGTACGCCTTACCATTGTCAAAACTTGTTACTGCACAACCAAACTGCACCTTAATCTTGCTTTTGAAGATAGCGCGAGCATAATAAATGAGCTCGAGAAACTTGGCAGGGTTGAGTAGCAGCGCAATCGGTGAGAGAACCCACCGAAGAGGGTTTTGTGCCTCATACATTTCAACCTTTGCACCTCTTTCAGCAAGTGCAGTTGCCACCGGCAGCAGGAAGGGTCCTGTTCCAGAGATAACAATTTTTTGCCCGGCAACTACGCCATGTCCCTTTAATAGCGCCTGCGCACCACCTGGCGTCATTACTCCCGAAGTTGTCCATCCAGGAAAAGGAAGAGTTCGATCGTAGGAACCAGTTGCAACTATCAACTTAGAAGCTAGAAGCTTCTTCTCCATGCCTTCGTGAAGGAAGTTCAGTTGAATAGCGTTATCGCTTTTCTCCGCACTCCATACTTGCGCACCTGAAATATGCGTGATGAGTGGATTAGATTCAAGCTGATCTAGATATTTTTTAGAACGTAAACTTCTATAACCGTGCACGTCGCTGATGTGGCGCCAATACTGGCCGCCACCACGTGGTTGAGAGTCCAGAATTGTTACGCTCTGACCCTGTTCGGTTACTGCTTTCGCGGCAGCTAATCCAGCTGGCCCAGCGCCGATGATGACAATCATAGAGAGCTCTCCACTTTCATCTCGTCAGCGATTTCAATCAGGCAGGCTCTTTGATTGGCAATACCATTAACCTTTACAACGCAATCGAAGCAGATCCCGATTCCGCAAAAAATTGATCTAGGTTCCTCCCCAAATCGCGTTCTTCGCAGATCTCTCTGCCCATTGGCGATGAGGGCCGCTGCGACGCTCTGACCCTTACATCCAATAAATTTTTCGCCATTGAAATAGAAGGTGACCTCATTACTCATAACTTGGCCATCGCAAATCTCTGCGGGCTAAATGCAGATGCATCCATGAAACTAGGCCTACCTAGGATTTCATCTGTAATGAGCGCTGCCGACCCTGGAGCAAGTCCAATACCAGCACCTTCATGGCCAGCCGAATGCCATAAGCCTTTGACCTGAGCATCTTCTCCAACGACCGGTAGATGGTCTGGTGCATAAGGCCTAAAACCTCGATATGCGCGCAACAGTTGGACATCTTTTAAGACTGGAAAGAGTGAAGTTGCTTGCGCCGCCAACCTACGTAGAATTTCGTAATTCATGGATCCGTCAAACCCGACGCGCTCTCGACTGGCACCTATCAAAATAGTTCCGCTTCGAGTTCCTTCAACTACAGTACTAGTCTGTAAATCAGCATCACTGCTGGCAACATTTGCAACGTAATCCGAATCGTAAACTTTATGAAAAATATATTTGGGTGCAGGTTCAGTCACTAGGATAAATCCGCGGCGAGGAGCAATGGGCAGGTCGGAACCAGCCATCCGGGCAATTTCACCAGCCCACGTGCCAGTAGCGTTGACAATTATCGGAGCCAAAAATTTTCCTTGAGAAGTCCGAACACCGTAAGCAACAGAATCACGCACTAGGATTTCAATAACCTTCGCTTGTGAGATAAAGCTGCCACCGCGTGCGATAACCGTTCTAATAACATGGGCCGCAGCCAACATGGGTTGGCACTGTGCATCTTGAGGATAGAAAACGCCACTATGAAATTGCGGATGCAGATACGGTTCTAATTCATGTAACTCACTATTCCCAACTACTTTGGCATCTACCCCATGTTGTCGTTGAGAGGTTGCGAGCTTCAGCAACTCAGAATCATCGTTACGAGCAACGACTACTCCACCTTTGGCCTCTAATTCGAAATAGTCCCCTACATCTTCTTGCATCTCAAACCATAAGTCCCGAGAACGAAGTGCGAGAGTGAGCTCTGGTCCTGGTTCCTTGTCGGAAACAAGAATGTTTCCCTCTCCCGCCCCAGTCGTTCCGCTAGATACAGCGCCTCGATCTATAACTAAGACACGTAATCCGGCATTGGTGAGCGAAAGCGCACAGGACGCGCCAACGATTCCAGCGCCAATAACTATCGCGTCTGGGCTCTTCATGAGGAAAGTCTGCTCTACTTCTTAATTTGTTGCAGAACTTCGGTCAACGACTCTTCGCTTGCCGGTGCAATATCCCACGGTTTATGCAGCAAATCGTTCTTCCATCTAGGGATGACATGCATGTGCAGATGGAAAACAGTCTGCCAACCTGCTTCACGATTCATTTGGAAGATTGAGATTCCATCTGAAGATAGCTTTGTAGTCAGTAAGTCGGCCACATCCTTAGCCATCGCAGCAACCGCCGAATAAGTGTTTGTCTCGGCGCTATGAATATCGGCCACATGAATTTTCGGAATCACCAGAGTGTGGCCTCGGTTTGCTGGAAAGATATCGAGAAAGGCTAGGCAAGAATCACTTTCCAACACCTTGCGCGCTGGAATCTCTCCAGAAACAATTCCACAGAAAATACATTCGGACATGGAGTTACTGTAGAGCTTGGATTCTTGCTCTGGCAATCTTTTGACTTGGCGACTCATGTCCAAGCATGTATGACAGGAAATCCAATAATCTGCGACTTATGCGTAACCAGATTTTGGAACGCTTCTTCAAACCCAGAATTGAAAGAAACGGTTCATCAATAGTTGCAATAGCTGCATTTGCGAGCATGCGGTAGAAGAAAAGTCCTCCCCTGCCGAAAGGTGGGGCGAGAATAAATTTCACAATTGGCGGTGTCATTGCTATTGCTGCCGTTTCCTCTTTTATAAAGCTAGCGATTGCTTCTTCTAGTTCAATCACCGATTGCGGGGCGGTCGTTAATCCAAGAGGGGCTGCACTTTTCGACCATTCCTTAACATATTGATCTGCCCCGAGCGAAATCGGATATCCCAACTCACGATGCGCTCTAAGAAATGAATCTGTAAATGCACAATGTACCCACAACAGATGGCGTGGATCTGCTGCACTATAAGGTCTCATAAGTCCATCTTTTGCTGGATATTCACCATTTACATGTGCGTGCAATTGATTCACTCTGCGAGCTTCAATCGCAATCGCCTCAGTTGAACCAAACGTTGTAATCGTGAGCCATCTAGTGGTTCGCTCAAGTCTGCCGAGTGGATCTGTGTCATAGCGCGAGTGTTCAGCAACACCAGTCAATGCAGCGGGATGAGCGGCTTGCATCAAGAGCGCCCGGATGCCGCCGACCAGTGTTGAGATACATCCATGTACTTGCCATACAGCGCTTCCCGGTCCAAACAGTCCGACGTCCGTACCAATAGCCATCTGTTGTGCCCAAAGTGGAGCACCCGAAGGATCTCCGGATACTGTCTTTCGAAATGCATCGGCAGCCTTTTTGCCTCCGAGGGCAGCCACCAATCGATTCACGCCGCGCAGTTTAAGTGGATATGCGTCATGAACAAATTTTGTACGGCTACTTTTGAAAAGATTGTTTAATCACATTCGAGTGGATAAACCTGCCGCGGCCTCGAGAACCACTAAAGCGGCTAATCTCACTGTTCGCTCATCCGATGAATCTTTGGCAGCATCAACTTCCGTAACATCAAGAGAGATCACTTCTTCGGTGGATCCAGCTAAGAATGCAAATTGACGAATTTCGTCAGCGGAGATTCCGCCCGGAGCAGCGGCTGGACATGCCGGAACCACCGACCGATCGCAAACATCCAAATCAAAATCAACATGAATTCGCGAGCCTGCAATTTCGACAGCTCGACTCCAAATTTCAGAAAGATTGGCATTCCTCAGCTGCGACCTATGTATGACGGTAATTCCTAACTCTTGAGCACGCGCCGCGTATTCAGGCGAATTAGAAAAATCGGCGATTCCAATCTGTACAACTTTGCTTCCAGATAAGCCTGACTCGATCAATCTTCGCACTGGAGAACCATTGCTCACACCATCGCGCAAGTCGTAGTGAGCGTCGAAAGTGATGAGACCAGTAGCGGCTACAGCTCGTGCGACGCTATACGTGATCGAATTATCTCCCCCGAGAGCAACTAACAAGCGGGTTTTTTGGCAAAGCGATGAAAGCTCAGAAATAGTTTGGTTCTCATCATCATCTGGAGAAGTAACGTCGGCGGCATCTGCACTCGCAATTTTCCGTAAGTCGACTTTGGGGTTTACATGAGCGAGTGAATACCGCAAGAGAGCCTGACGGATAGCAGCAGGTGTTTGATGGGCTGACGTAGTTGAGATACTCGTGGAATGCGCAGGCACGCCAACCAGGGTGAAATCGAGCGGTCCACCTTGTGATTTTGGAAATAAGGAGCTTGCCCTGGGCCATAAGTGATCATGAGGCAAAGTCATTTCCAAAGCGTAGCGTGCGTTGACGAGCGTTATATAGTGGCGAGATGACAACAACAGATGCTGCGCTAGGAGCGCGTCCAGTAAGAGCCCCTCGAGGTACATCGCGCACCGCCCTTGGATGGGGACAAGAAGCCGCTCTTCGTATGTTGCAAAATAACCTAGATCCTGAAGTTGCAGAGCATCCCGACAAGTTAGTTGTCTATGGCGGTACCGGTAAAGCTGCGCGCAATTGGGAATCTTTTGATGCGCTAGTGAAGACTCTTACTTTTCTAAAAGACGACGAAACAATGCTCGTGCAATCCGGTAAACCGGTTGGAGTCTTTCGCACACACGAATGGGCGCCCCGCGTACTGCTCGCAAATTCAAACCTAGTTGGCGATTGGGCAAATTGGCCAGAGTTTAGAAGGCTCGAAGATCTCGGACTCACTATGTACGGACAGATGACTGCCGGTTCCTGGATCTACATTGGAACCCAAGGGATCCTCCAAGGAACTTATGAAACCTTTGCAGCCGTTGCTGAAAAGCATTTTGGTGGAACGCTAGCGGGCACACTTACGGTCACTGGTGGTTGCGGTGGAATGGGCGGAGCTCAACCGCTTGCAGTAACCATGAACGAGGGAACGTGTCTCATTATTGATGTTGATGGTTCTCGTTTGCAACGACGCCTCAATAAACGTTATCTCGACGTCATCGCCTCTAACTTAGAAGATGCAGTTGCTCAAGCTGTGAAGGCTCGCTCTGATAAACGAGCAATCTCCATTGGACTTGTCGGCAATAGCGCAGTTATTCTGCCAAAACTCTTTGCAATGGGAGTCCCTGTAGATATCGTGACAGACCAAACATCTGCACATGATCCACTGTTCTACATCCCAGAAGGAATTGATGTCGATGATGCCCGCGACTTGGCAGAAAAGAATCCATCCGATTTCTCAAAGCGCGCCAAGGAATCTATGGCAAAGCATGTGGAGGCCATGGTCAATTTCCAAGATAAAGGGTCTGTCGTCTTCGACTATGGAAATTCAATTCGTGATGAAGCGCGCCAAGGAGGCTACCAGCGCGCCTTTGCATTCCCAGGTTTTATCCCTGCATATATACGTCCGCTCTTCTGTGAAGGAAAAGGTCCATTCCGGTGGGTTGCTCTCTCAGGTGATCCAAAAGATATCCAGCGCACAGACAAAGCCGTGATGGAGCTATTCCCCGAAAATAAACATCTGCAACGTTGGATACGCATGGCGCAAGATCGTGTGGAATTTGAAGGACTACCCGCCAGGATTTGCTGGCTTGGATACGGCGAACGGGATAAAGCTGGGCTGAAATTTAATGATCTCGTTGCAAGTGGTGAAGTAAGTGCACCCATTGTTATCGGTCGCGATCATCTCGATTGTGGAAGCGTTGCATCTCCATACCGCGAATCTGAAGCTATGTATGACGGTTCAGATGCAATTGCGGATTGGCCCCTGCTTAATGCCATGATCAATATTTCCTCTGGAGCCTCTTGGGTTTCTATTCATCATGGTGGCGGCGTCGGAATCGGTCGCTCAATTCACGCTGGCCAAGTAAGCGTTGCAGATGGCACCGCGCTTGCTGCTCAAAAGCTGGAACGAGTCCTTACCAATGATCCTGGCATGGGAGTTATTCGCCATTGCGATGCTGGCTATGCACATGCTCAAGAAGTGGCAATCGAAAAAGGTGTTCACGTACCAATGATGAATGGCGTTACTGGTCGGTGAGTTCTCTCGCTCTCACCAACATCGCCACGTTGGTTACCAATTCTCCTGAACTAGGAGATGGCCTTCTTGGTCTCTCTCGAAATCAGACCTTAGTTATCGACGATGGTTTCATTAGGTCTCTTGAATCAAAGCCCCCTGAGGGTGTTGATGCAATTATCGATTGCTCTGAGAAAACTGTAATCCCAGGTTTTGTTGATTCGCATACGCATCTAATCTTTGCGGGTGACCGCAGCGAAGAGTTTGCCGCTCGTTCGCGAGGACAGAAATACACCGCTGGAGGAATCAGAACCACTGTTGCTGCGACCAGAGCAGCCTCTGATGGGCAACTTCGCACCAATGCACAGAAATTGCTTGATGAAGCTCTCTCTTATGGCACCACGACTGTTGAAATCAAAAGCGGCTACGGGCTCTCGCTCCATGATGAAATTCGATCACTAGAGATCGCACGCAACTTTACGGATGAAGTTACCTTGCTGGCAGCGCACGTCTTCCCTGAAGAATTCATTGATAATCCTGACGACTATGTGCAGCTCATTACTGATTCAATCATTCCTGCATCTTCAGCAAAGTGGATTGATGTCTTTTGTGATTCTGGTGCATTCTCTTCCGAGCAGACTCTGAGAATTCTTCAAGCCGGAATAGCTGCGGGAATGTTGCCGCGAATTCACGCTAATCAGCTGAGCCGCACCAACTCCGTAGAAATTGCTCTTGAGCTCAACGCCGCATCTGCTGATCACCTCAGCGCTTGTACCGATGCGGATATAGAGGCGCTAGCCTCAAGCCAGACAGTTGCGACGCTCCTTCCGGGTGCTGAATTCTCTACGCAGCATGAGGGAAAACTTGGGCGCCGATTTCTTGATGCGGGTGCACACGTTGCAATAGCCAGCGATTGCAATCCTGGCTCGAGCTTTACAACGTCAATGCCGTTCTGCATATCTGCTGCAGTAAGTTTGATGGGATTCTCAGTTGATGAAGCGCTCTATGCAGCTACTGCTGGCGGAGCCAAGGCCTTGCGTCGCAACGATATTGGTGCGCTTCATATTGGTTCTCGGGCAGATTTTGCAATCTTGAACTCTCCTTCCCACATACACCTTGCCTATCGTCCGGGAATCAATCTTGTTGAATCCACATTCAAAGCAGGAAGAAAAGTGAGCAGATGGCAGAAGTAATAATTTCTACACAAGGAATGACAGTTGCCGATGTCGTTGCAATTGCACGTTTTGGTGCACGCGTATCGCTGAGTGCCGAGGCGCTGCAGGCGATGAAGAAGTCCCGCGATCACGTAGAAGGACTCGCTGCAAGCGATACGCCTGTCTATGGAATTTCCACCGGTTTTGGCGCACTAGCCAATCGACATGTCTCTGCACAACTGCGCACTCAACTACAACGTTCACTCATACGGTCGCATGCTGCGGGAGTTGGATCACCTGTAGAAATAGAGGTCGTCCGAGCTCTCATGGCGCTGCGCTTGAAGACTCTTGCTTCAGGTCAAACCGGTGTTCGCCCGATCGTTGCAGAAACTATGGCCGCATTGCTCAATGCAGGCATCACTCCACTCGTCCGAGAGTTTGGATCACTGGGATGTAGCGGAGATCTTGCGCCACTAGCTCATTGCGCTCTGGTCTTGATGGGTGAAGGTGAAGCGGTTGACCGAGACGGTATTGCACGTCCCGTACTCGAACTTCTTGGTGAAGCTGGCATAAAACCAGTCCTCCTTGCTGAAAAAGAGGGACTTGCGCTGATTAATGGAACCGACGGGATGCTGGGCATGCTAATACTTGCGCTTCATGACCTTCGCAATCTAGTAGATACCGCCGATGTTGTTGCAGCCATGAGCGTCGAAGGCTTACTGGGAACCGACCGCGTCTTCATTCCGGAACTTCATGCACCGCTTCGAGCGCATCCTGGTCAAGCAGTGAGCGCGGCCCGCATGTTGGCAACACTTTCTGGTTCTGGAATTGTGGCATCTCATCGTGAAAATGATGATCGCGTACAGGATGCTTACTCGCTCCGATGTGCGCCACAAGTAGCCGGTGCAGTGCGCGACACGATTGATTACGCGACCACAGTTGCTGAGCGCGAACTGGCTTCGATTATTGACAATCCAGTGGTGCTGGAAGATGGACGAATCTCATCAAATGGAAATTTTCATGGGGCTCCAGTCGCCTTTGTTCTTGACTTTCTCGCGATCGCTGTCGCCGATCTCGGAAGCATCTCAGAACGACGCACCGATAGAGCTCTTGATAAGAATCGAAGCGCTGGTCTTCCACCCTTCCTCGCCGATGATCCAGGCGTCGATTCTGGCCTCATGATTGCCCAATACACGCAAGCAGCTTTAGTCAGTGAAAACAAGCGCTTGGCATCGCCGGCAAGCGTTGATTCAATTCCATCATCTGCCATGCAAGAAGATCACGTCTCTATGGGGTGGTCCGCAGCGCGAAAATTGCGAACTGCTATCTCTAATCTCAATCACATTATTGCGATTGAACTCGTTACAGCATCACGTGCTATCGAATTACGAGCACCATTGCAACCTAGCCCCGTTACCGCAAAGATTATTGCAGAGCTCCGTCAAATTGTTCCGGGTCCCGGTCCAGATCGCTACCTATCGCCGGAGCTCATAGCAGCAAGTGAGTTTGTTGCGGCTGGGAAAGTTATGAGTGGGATTCAATAAATAATCGAGAATTCTCGAAGATTATCTCCTGGTCGTAATCCAACGTTGCTACGTGATAACTGTTTACTAATTCAATGCGTTGCTTATCTTGAGAGCCGACTTCCCGCATCACGATTTCAGTATTGCTTACAGGCAGAGTGTGGTCCTCCACGCTATGGAACAACAAGAGTGGAGCAGTTACGTCGCGCAATCTCTTACGGGTGTAATGCAACATCTTCAGGAGTTGGTAGACGCCAACCGCCGGAAGTGAGTCATAGCCATATTCCGTGATGCCGGGGCGCTTGATGTCATCCCCCACTGAATCTCGCATCTTTTGAAATCGCGAAATGACCCATGCCAATTGATGGGGTACAAATTTCACATGAATCATGGGGTTGACCAGAATGATTCCTGCCAAATTATGCGAATATCTCGTTGCAATATTGAGAGTCGTTCCCCCACCCATGGATAACCCACAAATAAAGACTTTGCGGCAATTACGGAGAAGTTCTTGCAAATCGCTCTCCACCTTGGCTGGCCACTCTTGCCACTTCACATGGTTGAGATCTTCTGGGGTAGTCCCATGTCCCGGTAGCAGGGGAACTTTTACTGTGTACCCACGCTGGTTGAGGAATTGCGCCCACGGCCGCATTGATGCTGGGGATCCCGTGAACCCATGAACCAGGAGAACCCCAATTTCTTTCTGTGCACCATGACCTGCAGCGAAATAATCCGATAGAAGTCCCTCTGGTGCGCCTTCAACTGACATGGCAAGAGGGTATTCCTTCGAAGATGTCTGGGCAATCATCTAGAGTTCAATTCATGACAGCGAGTGATCAGTCAAACACCTGGCAGAGCTCTCTACAAGATTTTGGAAGGCCACTGCAAGAGACCACTTTTGTCGTTATTGATTTAGAGACAACCGGTGGTGCTCCACATCTTGGGGCTGCGATAACAGAAATCGGAGCTGTGAAATCTTGTGGAGGTGTGATTCTCGGTGAGTTTAAATCCTTTGTAAATCCAGGACATTCAGTCCCTCAATACATTACTCAACTCACTGGAATTACTGACGAAATGCTCTATCAGTCGCCTTCGATAGGAGACCTCTTGCCCGAACTGCTTGAATTTCTGGGAAGCCCTGATGAAACCGTTCTGGTTGCCCAGAATGCCCCCTTCGATCTCTCGTTTTTAATGCATGCAGCCCGTAGCTATGGAATGAAGTGGCCTAAATACCCAGTTCTAGATACCGCAATAATCGCCCGACGCGCGCTATCTCGTGATGAGGTGCCTAACTGTCAACTTTCAACTCTTGCTCAGTTTTTCGGTACTGCAACCACTCCAAACCATCGCGCACTTGATGATGCCCGCGCGACGCTCGATGTATTTCATGGTCTTCTTGAAAGGCTTGGCTCACTCGATATTTACACTCTCGAGGAAACGTTGAACTATGGGAAGCGGATTAAGAAGCCGAAATCTCCTGCGTCAACGCCGCCCAACGATTTAGCAAATTCATAGCAGCGCCTGAATCGACGGCAGCTCTTGCCCGTTTTAGCCCATCACTCATTCGTACGCGGATATCAGTACCAAGTTCACCCTCAAATGCTGCAATTGCAGCTGCGGCATTGAGCAGAACTGCATCTCGTGGAGCGCCTCGCTCACCCGAAAAAATTGCTCGGCTTATCGCAGCATTTTCGGCGGCATCCCCACCAACGATTGCAGAAAGCGGAGCGCTTTCAATCCCAAAATCCATAGCGTCGATTCGCTCACTCTTAATCTCGCCATCACCAATCATCAGAACTGAAGTTGTTGTTGTCAAAGTTATTTCATCCAACCCATCATCGCCACGGAATACAAATCCATCGCAACCTTTTGCTGCCATGACTTGCGCCATTACTAAGTGCAATCTGTCATTGGCTACGCCAATCGCCGCAGCCTGTGGGCGCGCGGGATTTGCCAATGGCCCCAAAATATTAAAGACAGTAGGGACGCCGAGTTCCTTACGGGCGGGGGCTGCAAAGCGCATCGCCGGGTGGAAGATAGGTGCGAAACAGAAACCGATACCAAGTTCGCGTACGGTTCTTTCCACCCCTTGACCGTCTAGCCCGGGTACAACGCCAAGCGCTTCCAGAAAATCAGAGGCTCCAGAGCGAGAAGAGACTGCACGATTTCCATGTTTGACTACTCGCGCGCCAGCGGCGGCGGCAATGATCGCAGCTGTTGTAGAGATATTAATCGTATGTGCACCATCGCCACCGGTTCCGACTGTGTCCACGGCTCGCTCTGTTATAGATATCGGAGCTGAATGTCTATACATCTCAGCAACTAAAGCGCTCACCTCTTCTGCTGTTTCGCCTTTCTCTTTTAACGCTAAAAGGAAGGACTTAACATTCTCAATGTCAGCAACACCTTGCAGAATCTGACGCATTACCCCTTGAATCTCTTGAGCCTCAAGATCCAGACCAGATTTCAACTTATAGAGAATTGCTCCCCACGAGTTATCTACTTCGGCCATGAGGTTTGATTCTGCAATCAGAGTTAAACGTTTGCGATTGTTCGAGATCGCAGCAAATCAGCGACGGTATGCGCAAGAGTAAATGGGTCAACTGGATGAAGCACATTCGCATCGGCGCGAGACCAGGCCGCTAGCCATGCATCTTCTTTGCGACCAGTAATCACAAGTACTGGCGGACAGTTAAAAACTTCATCTTTGAGTTGGCGACCCATACCAATGCCACCTTCGGGGACAGCTTCCCCGTCCAGGATAAAGAGATCGATCGGCGAATCACTTCCTGGTTTCTTGCGATCTACAAAGAGACGCAGAGCGGCACCGGTCGCGAACTCGTGAATGACATGCTCTGCCATATCGGGGGCAACGCGAGTACCAAGTGCAGCGATTACCGCTTGGCGAACAGTCACGTCATCGGAGTAGAGAACAATTGAGTACTTGCGCTCCTTATTTTCACTCATACCGCAGAGTCTAGCCATCATGGGTAGGGAATCCGGCCACCTTTTAACGCCCTTCCAACTTACTTCGACTACCAATGCGTGACCCTTTTCACCTCAAAAAGCCGCCAAATTCACTCCCTCGAGGGGCGGCCAAATAGGTTCGGGCCGACCTTTTCAGGAATAATGGCGTCCATGACAAGTGCGAGCGTTAGCGATCATCACAAAATCACCCGCCCCAACATGGTGGCGGTGGGCACGATCGTATGGCTCTCTAGCGAACTTATGTTCTTCGCTGCGCTCTTCGCAATGTATTTCACTACCCGCGCTGTGCAAGGCCCAAAAATTTGGGGCGAATCAACAGAACTTCTCAACATTCCTTTTGCCGCGATAAACACAACGATCCTGGTCCTCTCATCTGTTACATGCCAGTTTGGAGTATTTGCCGCAGAGCGTTATCAAGCACGTCGTACTGGTTCACTATTTAAAATCTCTTCATGGGGTATGCGCGAATGGTTCTCGCTTACCTTCCTGATGGGCGCATTCTTTATCGCCGGCCAGGTCTATGAATATGCGCTGTTGGTATCTGAAGGTTTAGCTCTCTCTACTAATGCATATAGCTCGGTTTTCTATCTCACAACAGGCTTCCATGGTCTTCACGTAACCGGGGGCTTAATCGCATTCCTCATCGTGATGATTCGCGTTGCTAAAGCTCGTCGCTTTACTCAAGGCCAAGCAACTACCGCAATTGTCGTGTCGTACTACTGGCACTTTGTTGACGTTGTTTGGATCGCCCTCTTTGCAGCCATCTACCTCATCCAATAGTTTTCAATCGAAAGGAAAAAAGTGAAGCGTCTCTCGCGTCTACGCAGACATCGTGCGGCAGGTCCATTACTTCTCATCTTCGCACTCTTCACCATCGGAACCACATTTCAGGTCGCCAGCGCCGTCAATCAAGAGAACGCTAGCGTTCAATCACGGTCTGCAGTGATCGAAGAGGGAAAGCAACTTTTCTTAAAGGGCTGCTCGTCTTGCCATGGTCTGAATGCCGAAGGTCAGGACATAGCTCCGTCACTTATCGGAGTTGGCGCAGCATCAGTAGATTTCCAAGTTGGAACTGGACGCATGCCTATGGCTGATATGAGCCAACAAGCGATGCGCAAGCCTCCGGTTTACTCTCCCGAAGAAGTGCATGCGCTTGCAACCTATGTCGCATCTCTAGCTCCTGGACCAGCCGTTCCTGGAGATGAACTCCTCAATTACGAAAGAGATGGTTCTGTTGCTGAAGGTGGCGAGTTATTCCGTACCAACTGCGCGATGTGCCATAACTTTGCAGGTCAAGGTGGCGCCCTAACTCAAGGTAAATATGCACCTACCGTTATGGGAGTTGAACCAAAGCATATTTATGAAGCGATGATTACTGGACCACAGGCGATGCCAGTCTTTAGCGATAAAACTCTGACGCCAGAGGAAAAACTCTCCATCATTAAATGGATCAAATCAGCAGAGAGTGAACCACAGCTCGGAGGAGTTGCGCTTGGTCGACTCGGCCCAGTGACTGAAGGTCTACTTGTATGGACTCTTGGAATCGGATTGCTCATTGGTGCAGCAGTCTGGTTAGCTGCGAAGGCGAGATAAATAATGTCTAATTCGGATTCACGCGACATCGAACTCATCAAGGACCCTGGTCTTCCCGCGCATGTTCACCGCAGGACAGATACCGATCCAGTAGCTGCAAAACGAGCTGAACGCCAAGTTGCAATTCTCTTCACTCTGTCAGCCCTCGGAACTCTCCTCTTAATTTTCTCCTTTATCTTTATTAGCGATGAAACATTTGTCTTCATTCCAATCTTGGGTGAGACCAATCTCCATCAATTCGGAGTTGGCATGGGAATGGCCATTGCACTCTTCTGCATCGGTGCAGGGGCAATTCATTGGGCAAAGACTCTGATGCCAGATGAGGAAGTTGTTGCACAACGCCATGAGTTTCGATCTGACGAAGAGGATCGCGCTGACTTTGTAAAGACAGTCAAGGAAGGCGCTGCCAACGCAGGAATCGGGCGACGCCCGCTTATTAAGCGAACTCTTGGCGCAGCTCTCGGTCTATCGGGACTCACTCCACTGTTATTGCTTCGCGATTTAGGACCACTTCCAGGTGATGACCTCAAGAAGACAAATTGGAAGGCTGGAACTCGCTTAGTTACCGATCCCGGTGATCGCCCAATCCGTCCCGAGGATTTGGAAATCGGTGCAGTTGCACAGACCCAACCTGAGCTCCCAGAAGGTAAGGAGCGCCACTTAGAGGATATTGCAAAGGATGCAGTGCTCTTGATTCGAATGCGCCCTGAAGAATTCAATCTTGATAGCGAGAGACTTTCGTGGACCCACGAAGGAATCATCGCCTTCTCAAAGATTTGTTCACACATGGGCTGCGCTGTAGCTCTCTACGAACAGACCACCAAGCACCTTCTCTGCCCATGTCATCAATCAACATTCGATGTCACTCGCGCTGCCAAAGTTATCTTTGGCCCAGCTGCAAGACCTCTGCCACAATTGGCAATCACAGTGGATGAAGAAGGTTACTTAGTAGCTCAAGCACCATTTACTGAACCAGTAGGACCTAGTTTCTGGGGGCGTTTATCATGACAGCACGCGAAAGAATCGCCGGCAATGTCGCAGGTTATGTAGATGACCGAACAGGCGCTGCGAAATGGATGAAGAAGAACCTACAGAAGGTCTTCCCGGATCACTGGTCATTCCTTCTCGGTGAAATCTGCCTCTACTCATTCATCATTCTCTTGCTCTCTGGAACATTCCTGACTTTCTGGTTTGACCCATCAATGCGCGAAGTCGTCTACAACGGATCCTATGAACCGTTGCAGGGCGTCAAAATGTCGGCAGCATATGCTTCCGCGCTTGATATCTCATTCGAAGTCCGTGGCGGTCTCTTGATGCGCCAAATTCATCACTGGGCAGCGCTGATTTTCATGGTGGGAATCGTCGTTCACTTGATGCGCGTCTATTTCACTGGTGCATTCCGTAAGCCACGCGAATTTAACTGGATTATCGGTGTTGGACTTCTTACCCTCGGAATTGTCGAAGGATTCTTGGGTTATTCACTTCCAGATGATCTCCTCTCTGGAACTGGTATTCGCATCGCTGAGGCGATCATTCAAGCGATCCCGGTTGTAGGTTCATATCTTTCCTACTTCGCGTTCGGCGGAGCATTCCCTGGTCTAGCTTTCATTCCGCGTATCTATATTGTTCACGTACTCATCTTGCCGGGCATCTTCCTGGCACTGATTACAGTTCACTTGATGCTTGTCTGGTATCAGAAGCACACCCAATTCCCTGGACCAGGTCGTACCGAGAAGAATGTTGTCGGATATCCATTGATGCCTGTCTACATGGCAAAGGCGGGTGGTTTCTTCTTTATCGTCTTTGGTGTAACCGCATTCTTGGGCGCAGTAGCATCAATCAATCCGATTTGGCTGTATGGCCCTTACAACCCGGGACAAGTCTCTGCTGGTTCACAACCTGACTGGTACATGGGCTGGTTGGATGGACTTGTTCGCATGGCGCCGCCACTTGAAACATATCTCTTCGGATACACAATTTCCTGGAACATCTTGATCCCAGGTTTGATTCTTCCGGGAATCATGTTCACGGGGCTTGCTCTCTATCCATTTATTGAAAGTTGGATGACCGGAGATAAGCGCGAGCATCACCTTCTCGATCGTCCACGTAATGCTCCTAACCGCACTGCCATCGGCGCCATGGCGCTTACCTTCACTTTAGTTTCACTCATTAACGGCGGAAATGACATCATCGCAACACACTTCGATCTAACAATTAATCAGATGATGTGGTTTGCGCGAATTGGCATCATCGTCTTGCCTCCTCTCGCATTCATCATTACCAAACGCATCTGTCTCTCACTTCAGCGTGCAGATCGCGAATTGGTACTCCATGGGCGAGAAACCGGAAGACTAGTCCGCATGCCAAATGGTGAATTTGTTGAAGTTCACGAGCCAATCAGCCCAGAGAAAGCATGGTTGTTAACCTCTCACGAGCAGATAGCACCACTTGAGCTTCCAGAGGTGGATGAAGCGGGTGTGCGACGACCAGCTGCGCTGCGAAATAAACTTCGTAATCGTCTCTCACGAGCTCATGCTGTAGCAGTTCCAAAAGCGACCGAGACTGAACGTCGCGAACTGGAAGGCCATCACTAAACCAACTGGTTCACCGTTTCTCAGGAAGCACTGAAGAAGTATTTATTCTCCAGTGTAATGAGATGCGATTGCGGTAAATGCTTGGTCGAGAATGGCAAATCCTTCACGGATCTCTGATTCACTGACATTACAAGGCGGGCAGATATGCATGCGGTTGTAATTGGCAAACGGCATCAGGCCAAGCTTTTTGCAAGTCGCAACAAGCTCTGTCATAGCCGGGCTTGTTCCCCCGTATGGAGCTAACGGTTCACGAGTCTTGCGATCCTTTACGAGATCAAGAGCCCAAAAGACGCCACGACCACGTATCTCACCAATCACTTTATGTTTTGCATGCAGTTCAAGTAGTAGAGGTTTAATCACTCGTTCACCGATATCGGCAGCGTTCTCAACTATCTTCTCATCTGCCATTACATCGAGAGTTGCTACAGCCGCCGCACAGGCCAAAGGATGTCCGCTATAAGTGAGCCCACCGGGAAATACTCGATCATCAAATGTCTGAGCGATCTCATCGCTAATAATGACTCCACCTAAAGGAACATAACCGCTATTGACTCCCTTGGCGAAGACGATGAGATCAGGTTCAACTTTTGAATGTTGGTAGGCAAACCATTTACCGGTGCGGCCAAATCCCGCCATTACTTCATCTGCAATCCACTTGATTCCATACTTATCGCAGAGTGCACGTACTCCCTCGAGGTAGCCCGCAGGAGGCAGAAGAACTCCGGCAGTCCCAACTACGGATTCAATGAGAATCGCACCGATTGTTGCTGGGCCTTCAAAGATGATCACCTGTTCTAGATGTTCGAGAGCGCGCTGGCACTCTTCTTCTTCGCTGGTTGCCCAGAAGGCAGAGCGATAGAGATAGGGCCCAAAAAAGTGCACATGGCCATAGGCATACTCATTAGGCCAACGACGTGGGTCACCAGTTGATGCGATAGCCGCTGAGGTATTGCCATGGTAGCTGCGATAGAAAGAGAGAACCTTATGTCTATTAGTGTGAAGTCGCACCATGCGGATGGCATTTTCAACCGCATCCGCACCGCCATTTGTAAAGAAGACCTTGTTATGGTGGGCGCCAGCTCGCGCAGTAATGCGCTTGGCTGCTTCACCACGAGCCTCATTTGCATGCTGTGGCGCTACGGTCGAAAGTAAAGCCGCCTGATCTTGTATAGCTTTTACAACTTTCGGATGTTGGAATCCGATATTGGTAAAGACTAATTGGCAAGAAAAATCCAAATACTTCTTTCCATCAAAATCCCAAAAGTAACTACCTTGGCCACTAGCGACTGGCAAAGGCGCAATTTGAGATTGAGCGCTCCAGGAGTGAAAAACATGAGCACGGTCGGTGGCAAAGACTTCTTTGCCACGTTCTGGATTGGCACTTGGGTTAGTCATGGGTGTTATCTAATCACCTTTAACTTTGAATGACGAGTGCGACTCCTAAAGCGGTAAGTCCGATTCCTACGATTCCCATCGCCTGTACTTTCTCCTGAAAGAGAATGTAGCCCTGTAGAACAGCCATAGGTGGAACGAGATAGAGAAGACTCGACACCTTTGCGGCAGATCCATGATTGAGAAGCCAGAGTAATAGAAGTACTGCAGCTATAGAGGTCACTAGGACCGCCCATGTCATCGTCCAGAAAGATGTATGCGTTAGTTCAAAGCGAGTGCGACCTCGGGCGATAGAAATCAACAGCATCGCAATCCCTGCAACCAGAAACTGGTAGGTCGTACCAATCATCAGTGGAATTGAATGCCCAATCTTTTTCTGCAACAAGGTAGCGATAGTGCTACCAATCAAAGCAACAACTAGCAGGGAGAGAGATTCAGCGGTAAAGGCGCTAGCACCTGTTAACTTGGGAAGTACAACCAGCACGACCCCTGATAACCCGAAGAAGAGCCCAAGTATCTGTCGCTTCGTTAATGGTTCAGATAGGAGTCTGACTGCAAGGAGTGAGACCAGAATTGGTTGCAAACTAGTGATGACTGAGGAAAGTCCTGCAGGAGCACCGAGTTCAATGGCATACCAAACGCCTCCCAAATAGAGACCATGTAATGACAGACCGATCAAAACCGTAGCCGCGAATTCACTTTTTGAAAGAAGTAAGGTCTGCCTAAAAAATAACGTTAAAAGAAAAAGAATCACCGCAGCTAGTAGCAAGCGAAGCGCGAGAAAGTAAAGCGAGTCTCCGTCAGTAAAGGCGTACTTAGCAACGACGAAGCCTGAGCTCCATATGATGGTGAAGATCCAAGGGGCTGCGCTAGCCAGTTTCTTCATAGAGAAACTATCGCCTGAAAATTAATGGCGGGAAATTGGCTTTTCGTACTCAGTTACCATTCCGATAATGCTGATGACGAGTGCGCCGAGTGCAATCAAGACCAGCCACCATCCGATAATCAAACCCAGGCCGAGAGCAGTTGCACTAAGTGCAACAGGAAGTGGCCACCATGAATGTGGGCTGTAAAAACCAAGCTCGCCGGCATCATCGGCAATCTCTGCATCATCGTTATCAGATGGAATAGCGACGCCAATTCTCTTCTGCGTAAACCAGAGATAGAAACCAACCATTCCCGCTAAGCACGCTGAAAGGAGCATCCCGGTGATTCCTACGGGTTCTCCCCCAACAAACCAGTACACCACAGTCATAATCACATAGAAGACCGCGAGGAAAGAGAAGAGTTTCCAATTAGCTTTCATGCTTAGTGACCTTCTGTCTTGATGTGAGGATGGTGAAGATCAAATGCTGGACGCTCTGAACGAATGCGTGGCATCGAGAGGAAGTTGTGACGTGGTGGTGGACAGGATGTCGCCCACTCGAGCGATGAACCGTAGCCCCAAGGATCATCTACCTCTACCTTTGGTGACTTACGTGTAATCCAAACATTTACGAAGAATGGAATCATCGAAAGAGCAAGGAGGAAAGAGCCGACTGTCGAGAGCATATTCATCCCTGTGAATCCATCAGTAGCCAGGTAATCGGCATAGCGACGTGGGAAGCCCTTAATGCCCAACCAGTGTTGCACCAAGAATGTTAGGTGGAAGCCAAAGAAGAGAGTCCAGAAGTGAATCTTTCCAAGACGTTCATTGAGCATACGTCCGGTGAACTTGGGCCACCAGAAGTAGAACCCAGCGAACATTGCAAAAACTACAGTTCCAAAGAGGACGTAGTGGAAGTGCGCAACAACAAAGTATGAAGCTGAGACAGCAAAATCAAGAGGAGGCGAAGCCAGAATAATTCCTGTGATTCCACCGAAGAGGAATGTTACAAGGAAGCCCATAACCCACAACATAGGTGTTTCAAAGGTGACGTGGCCTCGCCACATAGTTCCAATCCAGTTGAAGAATTTAACGCCAGTTGGCACACCGATTAAGAATGTCATGAAGGAGAAGAACGGTAAGAGAACTTTTCCGCTAGCAAACATGTGGTGAGCCCAGACAGCGACAGAGAGCGCTGAAATCGCAATCGTTGCTGCAATCAGACCCTTGTAACCGAAGATTGGTTTGCGGCTAAATACTGGAAGAATTTCAGTTGCGATTCCGAAGAATGGCAGAGCCAAGATATACACCTCTGGGTGTCCAAAGAACCAGAAGAGGTGTTGCCAAAGCATCGCCCCTCCATTTGCTGGATCAAAGATATGAGTTCCAAAGAGTCGATCTGACTCCAGCCCCAGTAATGCAGCCGCGAGTGGAGGGAACGCTAGAAGGACGAGAATTGATGTAAGCAATACGTTCCACGAGAAGATAGACATGCGGAACATCGTCATTCCAGGTGCGCGCATTGTGAAGATTGTTGTAATGAAGTTAACGCCACCAAGAATTGTTCCAAGTCCAGAAATTGCTAGACCCATTACCCAGAGGTCGGCGCCGATTCCTGGCGAGTATGTGGAGTTGGCAAGAGGCGCATATGCGGTCCACCCGAAGGAGGCCGCTCCCCCAGGAGTTAAGAATCCAATCGTTGCTTGAATTGAACCGAAGAAATAGAGCCAATAAGAAAGCATATTAAGGCGTGGGAAGGCTACGTCGGCCGCACCAATCTGCAGAGGCATGATGACATTGGCGAACCCAACGAAGAGCGGCGTCGCAAACATCAGCAACATGATTGTTCCGTGCATGGTAAAGACTTGGTTGTATTGCTCAACGCTCATGAACTGCATACCTGGGCGAGTGAGCTCGGCGCGGATGAAGAGGGCAAGCACGCCTCCGATAAGGAACCAGGCAAAAGAGGTTGCTAAGTAGAGATAGCCAATTCGCTTATGGTCGGTGGAGGTGATGGTCTTAACGAACTGACTTCCCAGAGAAGTCTTCTGTACTCCTTGACGAGGAGCTGCAATCGTTGGACGTTCTGCAAAGGTAGTCATGCCACGCTCGCCTTCAAAGAGTCAAGATAGTTTTGATATTGCTCGGGAGTTACAACTTTTACCTTAAAGAGCATCTGTGAATGGTTGCGACCACACAAGATGTTGCATCGACCTGGGAACTCACCCAACTTGTTAGCCGTAAATTGCAATTTATTTGTCTCGCCAGGCAAGTTCTGCATTTGGATCATAAATGCCGGAATCCAGAAACCATGAACCACATCTGTCGCGGTCAGAGTGAAGCGGACCTTTTCCCCTTGCGGGAGATAAAGAGTCGGAGGTTGTGCTGGGGTACCAGTGACTACCGCCTTTTCCCCAGCAGCGGTATATCCGAACTGCCAGGACCATTGGAACCCATTCACTGTAATCTCATGTTTTACCGGAGATGTCTTATCAATAATCTGATCTTGCTTCACTGCAGTGAAGTAAAAGAGAACTGCAACGATAATAAATGGAATTACTGTGTAAAGGATTTCTACGGGGATGTTGTACTGAGTTTGTTTTGGGAATTCACCCTTGCTAGCTGACGCGCGATGAAAGACAGCGGGCCACAAAATAAGTACGAGGGTAATAAGACCAACTACTGCCCCCGCTATCCACGCACCCTGCCAAAGTGAGATCGATATGTCATTGACGCTGGAGGCATCCTTCGGAAAACCCATTCCCGAAATGTTCTTTGAATCAAATGAGCAACCACTGAGCGCTACAAGTAGAGGAGCCGCTACGGCCGCCGCTCGGACTAGGCGCCACTTGCGCGGAGTGTGAGACATAGCGCTAAGGATAGTGGTGCAGTGTGCATGTGCTCGCCCGAGCGAGTAGCGTTCGTTCGGTGGTTCGTGTCACAGGAAATTTCACATCCGAGAGCCCACTCCACCCTGCAGTAAAAGAGGCGTTACTCGCCGCTTTCGACCAAGGGTGGGCCGATCCCAAGAAGATTTCTCAAAGCTCGGCCCGGGCTGCCATCCTGAAGAATCAAGCCATTGAGAATATTGCCACCACGTTAGGGATTCGCCCTGATGCAATAGAGGTCATAGGTGAGCCAGCCCTCGGTCACTACTTCGCTATTTGTGGCCTCTTAACAGCGGGCGAAAATTTTGCATACTCGGCGACTGATAAGGGCAAGATCAGAGCAATCGCTCGCTCCCATTCAGGCCCGGTGCAAGAGTTGCCGGTTGGCGCTGACGGATTCATTTCGACTACTGAACAACTTCACCCTGAAACAGTTCTATCACTTCAGTTAGCAAATGGAGAGACAGGAGTTATTCAGAGGAATATTGTCTCTCCAGTCAAAGACATTGCAGTAGATGCAACAGTTTCAGGACCACGACTGCCACTGCCAGAGGTTTGGTCAACAGCAGTCTTTGATGCTCAATCATGGGGTGGGCCATCTGGGCTTGGGCTTCTTGCCATTAATAGCTCTGCTTATTCATATCCGCTTCCGCGCATTGCCCCTATTAAATCTCCAGGAAGTTACTCGCTGCCCTTATTGATTGCGGCTGCTGTGGCCCTGGAAAACTTCAATCCTGAGGATCCGTCCATGCGACGTTATCTCATTGAGTCAGTAGCAGATATCGATGGAATTTCCGTGATCGCCCCCGAAGTGAGCGCGCTCCCCAACAAGCTCTCGCTGACGGTCGCGGGAATCGCCGGCGAACAATTGGTGCGCGCTCTTTCAGGACGTGGCATCGATGTTGATTCGGGATCAGCATGCTCTCCTGCAGATTTGCAACCCAGCCATGTTCTTGCCGCAATGGGTTACCCAACCACCGGGCATCTCCGATTGACGCTCCACCCTGGTACGACGTCCGAAGAGATCGACTCTTTACGGCAGGCGCTGCTACAACTACTTCGGTAGATAGGCTGCTATCTCCTGCCTCGCCGCGTCTCCGTACGCTTCTTCGAACCTTCCCAAGAACTCATCTCGTGTAAAGCGATATTCCTGGGTACCAGTTGTCTCAATGACATAAGTCGCAATCATCGAACCTAATTGCGCACACCGTTCAAGAGAAAGTCCCCATGCGAGTCCTGCCACAAATCCAGATCTAAATGAATCTCCAACGCCGGTTGGATCTACCTTGGCCTTCTCTTTTGCGCAACGAATCTTGATAAATGTTCCATCTAGTCCTTCAACGCGCGCGCCTTCTGAACCTTGTGTAACTATTCGGTAGGCAACTTTTTCAAGAATCTCACGATCGCTCCAACCAGTCTTCTGGATAGCCAGGGCTAGTTCATATTCATTCATAAAGAGGTAAGTGGCACCAGAGATTAGTTTCTTGATTTCTTCGCCGTTCATGCGCGCCATCTGTTGCGAAGGGTCTGCTGCAACAGCAACCCCCATGGCCAGAGCCACTTCGGTATGACGCAACATAGCCTCGGGATCATCTGGCGAAATAACTAAAAGGTCTAACTTCCCAACCTTGTCCATAATTGGTTTTAATTCGATATTACGCGCCTCAGACATAGCTCCCGGGAAGAAGGATGCAATCTGATTAAGTTCAATATCCGTAGTGACTGTGAAATGTGCAGTGTGTTGTTCGCTCGAAACAAGAGCATGAGATGTATCCACTCCGTGGCGAGTGAGCCAGGCGTCGTAATCTGCGAAATCTTTTCCAACTGCAGCAATCAAAATGGGATTCAGGCCAAGTACACCCAACCCAAAGGCGATATTTGCAGCGCATCCCCCACGACGTACCTCAAGCCCATCAACGAGAAACGAGAGTGAAACTTTCTCGAGAGAGCCAGCGACGAGTGAGTCAGTGAATTTTCCAGGGAAAGTCATGAGATGGTCTAAACCCACTGACCCAGCGACGCCTATTTTCATAGGCCGTATCTAACTACAGGCTTAAAGCTTGAAGGTGGATTAGTTAAAGGAATCGCCGCATGCACATGAGCCCTGTGCATTTGGGTTATCAATGGTGAAGCCCTGCTTCTCAATGGTGTCTACGAAATCGATAGTTGCACCCATCAGGTAAGGATCGCTCATCTTGTCGACAACAACTTTCACAGATCCGAAGTTGCGAGCGATGTCACCCTCTTGATTACGATCATCGAAGTAGAGCTGATAGCGAAGACCTGAGCAACCTCCTGGTTGAACAGCAACACGGAGGTAGAGATCATCACGTCCTTCTTGTGCAAGAAGGGCTGCCACCTTTGCGGCAGCGACATCAGTGAGGGCAATACCTGTTGAGATTTCAACAGGTGTTTCTACAGGTGTTGTTGCTTCAGTAGTCATGTTCTAAGAATAGCCGCGTCAGGTTGCCGATGCGAACCGAAACACAAGAGAATAAGGTCATGACGATTTCGCTCCAAGATCTATTGGTGCTCGGCCAAGGTCGAGACCTTGCTTCAGAGCGTGGCGTCTCCTGCACTGGTGAATTACCAGCAGCTAGTGACCCAGATCTAGTAGACCGTGCCAGAGCAGCGCGCACGGCTTTGGGCTCTCGGGCGCTAATTTTGGGCCACCACTACCAAAGAGATGAAGTAATTCAATTTGCTGACATCACGGGTGATTCATTTAAGTTGGCACAAGCTGCCGCGCAACAACAGAGCGCTGAGTTCATCTTCTTCTGCGGCGTTCATTTTATGGCTGAGAGCGCAGATATTCTGACTTCGCCAGATCAGAAGGTGATACTTCCAGATCTCGCTGCGGGATGTTCTATGGCAGATATGGCCACAGCTTCTCAGGTTCAAGAATGCTGGAAGCAACTTGAGCGAATTGGCGTTGCGCAAGAAACAATTCCAGTCACTTACATGAACTCATCTGCAGCAATTAAAAGTTTTACGGGCGAAAACGGTGGGACTATCTGCACATCATCGAATGCTCAAAAATCGATGGAGTGGGCGCTCACGAAGGGAAGCAAGATTCTCTTCCTGCCCGATCAACATCTCGGACGAAATACTGCAGTTCTTTCGCTAGGCCTATCCCTTGATGATTGTGTGCTCTGGAATCCATGGAAGCCAATGGGTGGCCTTACTGAAGATGAAATTAAGGGTGCGAAAGTTATTTTGTGGAGAGGTCACTGTTCTGTGCATGGGCGCTTCACAAGAGATTCGGTTGATGAAGTGCGAAATCGCACCAAAGATGTAAATGTCATAGTTCACCCAGAATGTACCCACGATGTAGTAACTATGGCTGACTTTGTTGGTAGCACTGAAAAGATTATTCAGACTGTTTCTCAAGCAGCACCCGGGAGCAAGTGGGCGGTTGGGACCGAGCTCAATCTAGTTTCGCGATTAGCCGCAAATAATCCTGACAAGGAAGTCGTCTTCCTGGATAAAACTGTTTGCTATTGCTCAACCATGAACCGAATCGATCTGCCCCACTTGGTGTGGGCGATGGAATCCGTGCTGGCTGGACATATCGTCAATCACATTAAGGTAGATGAACGCGTTGCCCAGTTCTCCAAAATCGCACTTGACCAGATGCTCGCCCTATAGTTGCGCCATGACTGATTCAGCAGCTGAGAACACTTCGCAACACGGATCGAGCAAAAAAGGTCGACCTACGCCAAAACGTAAGGAGGCAGAAGCAGCCCGCAAGGTGGCATCCCTTGCCCCTGCCTCAACTAAAGCCGAGAAAAAAAGAGCTAAAGAAGCTTCTCGCGCTGCTCGAATTGCAGCACGTGCGGCATACATGCGCGGTGACGAGAATGCACTTCCCGTCCGCGACAAGGGTCCCGTCAAGAAATTTGTGCGCAACTATGTAGATGCACGTCGTTCAATCGGTGAATATTTTCTCCCTATTATCTTCGCTGTCTTAATCATGACGCTTATTCCAGTTGCTGCCTTTCAAATCGGCAGTATTGCTCTGATGTATGGCGTGCTACTGATTTCCGTCATCGATGGCATCTACTTGAATCGCAAGATCAAGGCAGCTGCTGCTGAAAGATTCCCAGGTGGCGATTTCAAAGGAATTGGCATGTATGGCTGGCTGCGCTCGACACAGATGCGTCGTATGCGAATGCCAAAGCCACAGGTTAACCCTGGCGACTTAATTTAAGTTAGAGAAGACCCATACTTTGTAAAAAATTACGGTCTGGGATTTGGGCTGACATTTTTCTTCGGATCTCGCTCGGCGACTGAACCAATTGCTTTATCAATCGCCTGCATCACTTCCTGTGGCAGTTTAACGCCGGATGCCTTGACGTTATCTTTGATCTGCGCTGGTTTTGTAGCGCCCATGATTGCACTCGAAACGTTGGGATTTTGAAGTACCCAAGCAAGAGCCAATTGAGACATGGAGAGATCAACGCTCTCGGCAATAGGTTTCAACAACTGCACGGCAGCGAGCACGTCATCTCGCATCCAGCGAGAGATCATCGCAGCGCCACTCTTCTTATCTGTCGCACGAGAGCCAACGGGAGGCTTCTTGCCCGGTAAATACTTGCCAGTCAATACTCCTTGCGCCATGGGTGACCACACGATCTGGCCTATTCCTTCACGCACGGATAATGGAACAACTTCTGCTTCAATTACTCGCCAGAGCGCCGAGTATTGTGGCTGACTCGAAACAAATCGGTTATACCCGCGCTGATCTTGAATTTTCAAAGCCCGGGCAATCTGCTCAGCTGTCCATTCTGAGAAACCTACATATATAACTTTCCCTTGACGTACTAAGTCATCAAGGGCGCTGAGGGATTCTTCGAGCGGGGTTTCAAAGTCAAATCTATGTAATTGATACAGGTCGATGTGATCAGTATTTAGTCGCTTCAAGGAAGCATGGCACGATTCCATAATGTGCTTTCGAGATAACCCACGATCATTCTTTCCTGGGCCAGTTGGCCAATAAACCTTGGTAAAGAGTTCGTAGGATTCTCTACGTACACCCTTCAGCGCTTTTGCGAGAACGACCTCTGCCTTGGTGTTAGCGTAAACATCAGCTGTATCAAAGGTGGTTATTCCCTGATTAAGTGCTTCTCGAACGCATTTGATAGCCGCCTCGGATTCAACCTGAGAACCGTGAGTAATCCAATTGCCATAAGAGATTTCAGAGACGTACATCCCCGTGCTACCAAGTCGTCTATATTCCATGCCAACACCCTAATCCTCGCGTGGTGAGTTGCCAACACGCTAGCGCTATGGTTTTCTTCGCATACAACTTCATAGGTGATGTGTAGGGGAAGTTCGGTGAAATTCCGACGCTGACCCGCAACCGTAAGAATGTCGAATTTACGATATTTAAGTCGGATTACCTGCACTTCACTTGTTTCTGACCAACACCCGCCGAGGTTTGCGGGGTGTAGTCCAAAAGTTTTTGGCTTTATTTGTAAGCCGAGTGCTAGCGAGCTACCCCTGTGAGACTTCCTAACACAGGAGTTCCACATATGAAAAAGAAGACAATATCCATATTTCTTGTTATCGCCGCTCTTTCTGCTTCACACATGATTGCGGCACAATCTTCATCTGCAGCCACAAAAGGTTGGCGCTATTGGGGTTATTTTCAGGCATCGCCAGGGGCAACTGAGTGGAAAGCTGCCATGACAGGTCCTACCGTAGACATTGAAGATGGGGCAGTCGAAGGTTGGTCATTTGTATTTAGCAGCGATGACGTTCCATCAGAAGCTCCTTCAATCAAGCCAAACTTTGCACAAATTTGCGGAAAGACAAAGAAGGATCCAGATACTAAGCGAATCGCACTTGTTATTGATTTTGGAAAACGAGCATATGCGCCTAAAGGAGAAAAGGTTCCCAGGACAATCGTTCGTTGCGTGACTACCGCCAAAGCTTCACAGGGAATTGATGTGCTGGGTCAAGTTGTGAAGGTGCGCGCTGCATCTTCTGGCTTAATTTGTGGGTTCAATGGCTATCCAAAGAAAGAGTGTGGGGTTGAGATCGAAACTCCCGTAGCACTTATTAAAAAGTAAATAAAGAGAAATACTTGATGACGAAGCAGTCGCTACACCCACTCACTATGTGGATTTGGGCACTCCTACTGATTACATCGGTAGTGGTGACTAATCGCGCATGGGTTGCATTCCTTGCAATAGTCGTAGCGACCGCTTTTGTCATCGTACGAAGTGATGACTCCCCTTGGAACAGAAGCTATTGGATAGCGCTGCGAATCGGGGCTGTCATTCTCGCTATTCGCGCGCTTGTTGGAATCTTTATTGGAGTCCCAATCCCAGGAAGAACTCTCTTTACAGTTCCTCTCATTGATTTGCCATCATGGATGCCTGGAATCAGATTGGGAGGCGCCGTTACCTGGGAGCGTCTATCTTCCTCGCTTCATGAAGGTCTGATTATTGCGACCGTGATTGCACTCTTCGGCGCGGCAACGTCACTGACTAGTCCCCACAAAGTTCTTCGAACTTTGCCAATTTTTATCTACGAAATCGGTATCACCCTGGTAATCGCAACATCTCTCTTCCCGCAATTAGCCCAGAGCGCGAAACGCATTCGGATGGCGCAGCGCATGCGCGGACACGAGAAAATGTCATGGAGAGGACTCGCCCTACCTCTGCTGGAAGAGTCACTCTCCCGATCTCTGCAATTAGCAGCTGCCATGGATGCCCGTGGATTTGGAGTAAGTAGGAAGAGAAGTCGATATCGCCCAGAGAAATGGCAACGGGCGGATAGCGCACTAGTTTCTTTCACATTCCTCTTTAGTTCTCTCTTGGTGTTTGCATGATTACATTCTCAAACGTTTCGCTGATCTATCCTCATTCAACCAAAACCATTATCGAAGATCTCACTTTCTCTATCGCAGAAGGCGAAATGGTCCTAGTAATGGGCGAAACCGGTTCAGGTAAGTCTTCTCTATTGCGGTTGATTAATGGCTTAGTTCCGCATCACACTGGCGGAATTTTGGCTGGAGACATTAGCGTCGATGGCATTTCTACCAGAGAGGTGAAACCAGGATCACTAGCTCATCTAGTTGGCATCGTCGGTCAAAATCCACTCAATGGCTTTGTGGCAGATATCGTTGAAGAGGAATTGGCATTCGGAATGGAGGCGCTCAACTTTCCTCATGACGTAATGCGCAAACGTGTTGAAGAGATTCTCGATTTACTAGGGCTTAATGCGGTCAGAGGCAGATCCATCGCAACTTTAAGTGGCGGTGAACAGCAACGCGTAGCCATAGGCGCGGCTCTTGTCATGCATCCCAAAGTCTTAGTTCTGGACGAGCCAACCAGTGCTTTAGATCCGATTGCGGCCGAGGAAGTTCTCTCGCTGTTACATCGATTGGTCCATGACTTGAGTGTGACGGTGGTTATTGCTGAACATCGCCTTGAGCGCGTTATTCAATTTGTCGATCGAATTATCTATATCGAAGGTAATGGTGAAACCGCAATTGGCCCGGCAGAAGAAGTGTTGAAATCCGCTCAGCTTGTGCCTCCAATTGTTCGTTTAGCCCGAGCACTGAATCTCCGTGAAGTCGGAACTAGCGTGAGAGAAGTTCGTAGACTGACAGAAGATATTCGTTCACGTGAATTTCGCGAACAAGCAAAGTTTAAGAGTGAGAGTTCTAAAGTTATTTCCGTTGAAAACTTATCGGTTGTATACGGCAATCACAAAGCTCTCAAGGATGTATCTCTATCTATATCTGCTGGGGAAATCGTTGCAGTCATGGGACGTAATGGGGCGGGTAAAAGTTCCCTATTACAAACTATCGTAGGTTCAACTGCTCCCACTAAAGGACGAGTGGAAGTACTTGGAGAAGACCCTTCTCATCTCAAAGGAGCACAACGTCGTAAACGGATTGGCTATGTCCCGCAGGAACCTAGTGATTTGCTCTATGCCCAGTCCGTAAAAGCCGAATGTGAGCAAGCTGATCAAGATAATGAAATCGCCGAAGGTTCTACTCTCGCTTTTCTTACAAGACTTGTTCCAGGGGTATCCCTCACTGCACACCCCAATGATTTATCGGAGGGACAAAGACTCGCACTAGTTCTGAGCATTGTGTTATCTGGAAACCCTGAATTACTTATTCTTGACGAGCCAACAAGAGGGCTTGATTATCAAGCCAAGAATCTCTTCATCTTGGCACTTCATGAATACTCTCGCACTTTTATGCGCCCAGTTGTCATTGCAACACATGATGTTGAGTTGGTTGCCGAGCTTGCCGACCGCGTTCTTTTTCTTGCAGAAGGTGATGTAGTCGCAGATGGATCAACGTTAGAAGTACTCCTTGCATCTCCGGCTTTTGCTCCACAGGTGGCGAAAGTTATGGCACCGAAACCCTGGCTAACAGTTTCTGATGTGGTTCAGGCACTCGCGGAGTCCTCTTGATGAAAACTGCACCTGCATTCTCTTTTCGTGGACTAGCGCTACCTGCGCTGGTTGCCTCCAGTGCGATAAGTGCAGTTGGTTTCTTATGGCCTTTCTTTGTCACCTCCGCCCAAGCGCGACCACAATGGATTTTCGCGATTGCACTGCCTTGCGCCTTGCTGCTCCTCTTCGCTAGCGTAAGCAACGATAAACTCGACACAAAATCAATTGCGCTTCTTGCAGTTCTTGCAGCAATCATCGCAGCGCTTCGTCCAATGGGTACAGGAGCGGTAGGGATTGAACCAATGTGGTTTGTTCTCATCTTGGCAGCCAGAGTCTTTGGGCCGTCCTTTGGATTTCTGTTGGGAAGTATCGCCATGGTTCTCTCGGCATTTCTCACTGGAGGGCTTGGACCCTGGGTTGCCTATCAAGCTTTTGCAGCGGGATGGATTGGACTAGGTATTGGACTTCTTCCTCGCCAAATTCGCGGCGTTAAAGAAATTGCATTGCTTGCGATTTATGGAGTCATTGCCGCAGCGTTCTTCGGAATTGCGATGGATTTACAGTTCTGGCCTTGGGCTCTTGGAGTTGACACTCAACTTTCATACCGAGCGGGGGCGCCTATCTCAGAGAACTTATCGCGATTTCTTGATTATCACTTTCTCTCTGCGATGGCGTGGGATCTACCTCGCGCGCTATTCACATCAACGCTGATCGTGATTACTGGTAAGCCGATTCTGCATACGCTGCGCCGCGCTCACACAAGAGCTGCATTTTTAACTCCAATAGAGTTTGTTGAGAATCGCGCTACCGAACATGAGAAGGAAGAAAGGGTAGGGCGCTAACTTTGGCAGCACACGCTCTTCCGCGGACGTCAATTGCCACTTCACTTCCCACGTGATAACCAGGTTCAAGCAAAGCTAAAGCGATTCCAACTTTCAGGCTTGGTGAGAAAGTTCCACTGGTGATTTGACCGATTTCTTCACCTTTGGCATTAAGCACCTTCATTCCTGCCCGTGGGATTCCACGATCGATGGAGGTTAGACCTTTCAAGGTTCTTACATTTCCAGATCTCTTTTGCTCTCGTAAAACTGTATGACCTGTAAATTCATTCTTGCTCCACCCAATAGCCCATCCTGCGCTTGCTTGTACAGGTGAAATCTCGAGAGAGAGTTCATGGCCATGAAGGGGATATCCCATCTCCGTGCGAAGAGTGTCACGCGCTCCCAATCCACAGATAGCGCCGGCATGAGGTTCCATTGCGTTCACGAGTACATCCCAAACTGTGGAAGCATCATTGGCTTTCGGAACAATTTCATAACCATGTTCACCGGTATATCCAGTGCGGCAGAGAAGTACTTCACACCCGGCAATGTTGGCGCGAGAAAATGCCATGTAATCCATTTCTGGATCAACCCCAACGCTTTGAATTACATCGCGCGCCCTTGGACCTTGCAAAGCCAACACCGCAAAATCATTGTGAAGGTTTGTGATGACAATGCCTTCTGGAGCGCTCTTTTGGAGAGCGGCGACCACTGCACCTGTATTGGCAGCATTGGGAATCAAGAACAAATCTTCAGCGGAATTTCTGTAAACAATAAGATCATCGATAACCCCACCCTGCTCATCACAATAAAGCGTGTATTGCGCCTTGCCATCTGAAACGCGACTTAAGTCATTAGTGAATTGAGTGTTGAGAAATTCGAGAGCGCCTTGCCCCGTGACCCGCGCTTTGCCTAGGTGCGATACATCAAAGAGCCCTACTTTTTCCCGCACCGCAGCATGTTCGGCGAGAACTCCAGCACCTGGATATTCAATTGGCATCATCCATCCACCAAAGTCGGCCATTTTGGCTTGCAGAGTGAGATGCTTCTCATGCAAAGGTGAAGTTTTCATAGGCTTCAACCTACACTTACGCTCTGGCTAGCGCTCGACTAAACACATCACAAGGAGCAGGTAGATGACCACAATCCGTCTTAGCGATGGAATCGTAAAAGATGAAGTTCTCGTTGTCGGACTCGCAACCAAAAGCCCCAAGGGCGCTAAGTCCACTCCTTCACTGCAGATTGAATCAGGCGATTTAGCCCTTGATACCAAGTCTCTCATTGCGACTCTTGCTGACCTTGGCGCTACTGGCAAAGCCGATGAAGTCATCAAGATTCCCGGAACTTCGACTCGCCTCTTGGTCTTCACTGGGCTGGGAAAACAGGGTGCAACCTACGACAACGAAGTACTTCGTAGGGCTGCTGGCGCTGCAGCTCGCGCCTTAGCAGGAAATTCAACTGCCACCTTTTCACTTCCGACTAAGGATGAGAACGCCGTCCGCGCTGTTGCAGAGGGAGCCGCACTTGGAAATTACCTCTTTGATCAATTCCGCGGTTCAACCAAAAGTGCGCAAAAGTCGCCACTCAAATCGGTCACGGTTCATACTTCGCTCGCTGGGAAGGCAAAAGAGCAGGCACGGATTGCTGAAGTTATTGCGGTTTATACATATTTAGTGCGAGATCTCATCAATACACCTCCAAGTCATCTCACCCCCGAATCTTTCTGCACCGCAATCAACGCTGCCGCAAAGAAAGCAGGTGGCGCTGCCGCTGGTCTCAAAGTTTCCGTGATGACAGATTCCCAACTTCGCTCCAAGGGATATGGCGGAATCATTGGAGTCGGCCAAGGGTCGGCCAATCCCCCGCGCTTACTCAGCATCACCTACACACCGAAAGGCGTAAAAGCGAAGAGGAAATATGCATTTGTAGGAAAAGGAATCACCTTTGACACCGGAGGTTTGGCTCTCAAGCCAGCGCTAGGTATGGAGGCGATGAAATCCGATATGAGTGGAGCGGCTGCGGTGTGTGCGGCGGCTATAGCTATTTCCCAACTCAAGCTACCTATAGCAATTGAAGCGTGGGCGCCACTTGCTGAGAATATGGTGAGTGATACCGCGACTCGTCCAAGTGATGTCATCACGATTTATGGCGGTAAGACTGTTGAAGTTCTCAACCCCGATGCAGAAGGTCGCCTTGTCTTAGCTGACGCACTTGTGAAAGCTCAGGAAAGTAAGGATCTCGACGGAATCATCGATGTTGCAACTTTAACCGGTGCACAAGTAGTTGCCCTTGGCACTCGCACAAGTGCGGTGATGACAAATAATCCAGATTTCTCTGCAAAGTTCTTAGAAATTGCGAAGCGAACTGGTGAAGCTTTCTGGCCTATGCCGCTACCAGTAGAACTTCGCGCATCCTTGGACTCACCGGTTGCCGATCTTGCAAATATTGGAGAACGAATGGGTGGAATGCTGGTAGCTGGTCTCTTCCTCAAAGATTTTGTCGCCGATGAACTTCCCTGGCTCCATCTTGATATCGCTGGGCCCTCCTATAACGAAGGCGCTGCACATGGGTACACCCCAGTGGGGGGCACTGGAGTCGCCCTCCGTTCACTCGTGCAGTTAGCGCTGGAGGAGCAATAAGCCTGTCCATTAGTTCAGTTAGGCTCGACCAGAAAAGGCTGGCAAGATATGGCTGTTAGAGCTGATGAACTTTCACAATAGATTTCACAAAGGGAGCCTCACGGGTGTCGAATTTTGATCTTGTAATTCTTGGTGGCGGTAGCGGCGGTTATGCAGCGGCCCTACGCGGAGCGCAGCTTGGTTTATCTGTCGCTCTCATTGAGAAAGATAAGGTTGGTGGAACTTGTCTACATCGCGGATGTATTCCCACGAAAGCGCTTCTCCACGCAGGGGAAGTCGCCGATAGCGCCCGCGAATCAGCCCAGTTTGGCGTTAACGCCACCTTTAATTCAATAGATATGGCGGGAGTTAATTCCTACAAAGATGGCGTAATCGCCGGTCTCTATAAAGGCCTTCAAGGTTTGGTGAAGTCCCGAAACATTACATATGTCGAGGGCACTGGCCGTTTAATCTCTGCGAACACTGTTGAAGTCAACGGAACTACGTATGTTGGCAAGAATATAGTTTTAGCAACTGGCTCTTATGCGCGCACCCTTCCGGGTCTAGAGATTGATGGCAAGAGAGTGATTACCTCAGATCATGGAACCTCCATGGATTATGTTCCAAAGAGCGTCATTGTTTTAGGTGGTGGCGTCATTGGTTGCGAATTTGCTTCGGTCTGGAAATCATTTGGTGCCGATGTCACAATTATTGAGGGGTTGCCACATCTGATTGCCCTTGAGGATGAGTCCTCGAGTAAGTTGCTGGAACGAGCATTCCGTAAGCGTGGGATTAAGTTTGAACTTGGTGTTCGATTCAAATCTCACAAAGTTAACGGAGATAGCGTCACCGTTACCCTCGAAGATGGCCGCGAATTCACCGCTGATGTCCTACTGGTCTCTGTTGGCCGCGGACCGGTCACTGATGGAATTGGGTATCAAGAACTCGGCATAGCAATGGACCGTGGATATATCTTGGTTGACGATCATTGCCGCACAAATATTCCAGGTGTCTGGGCAGTCGGTGACATCATCCCTACTTTGCAATTAGCTCATGTCGGCTTCCAGGAAGGCATCCTGGTCGCGGAGACCATCGCTGGTTTAAATCCGCGCCCAATCAACTATGACGGTGTTCCACGCGTTACATATTCCGAGCCTGAAGTTGCCTCTGTCGGACTAACCACCAAGGTTGCCAAAGAACGTGGTTACGATGTTGTTGAGTTGGACTACAACTTGGCTGGAAATGGCAAGGCACAGATTCTCAAAACGGCTGGCTCCATCAAATTGGTTGCACAGAAGAATGGCCCAGTTTTAGGAATTCACATGGTGGGCGCTCGTGTTGGCGAACTTCTAGCAGAAGCGCAACTGATTTTTAACTGGGAGGCATCGGCAGACGATGTTGCACCTCTCATTCATGCACACCCAACAATGTCAGAGGCAATGGGCGAAGCTCATATGGCGCTGGCCGGCAAACCACTTCACGCACACGGTTAAG
>CAYWWZ010000003.1:0-13229 GCA_964462495.1 uncultured Candidatus Planktophila sp.
GCTAATCCAATGCCACGTGATCCACCGGTGATAAAGATGCGTTTTCCTTGTAATGACATTTATTTGCCTCTCTTCGACATAAAGTTCATAAAAGCTTCAGCGGCTTCCTCGGACTGTAAGGCAAGTGCAAAGATCTCAAATTCCGCTCGCATCACCGCAGCGACGGCGTCATGTTTACCTGCTTTCATCAACGCCTTCGTGTTGATGATTGCTTGAGGGGGTTGAGATGCAATCTTCTCAGCAATTCGCATCGCCTCAGCAAGCGCATCCGTTGCGACTGTAGCAACGAGACCCATTTCTCGAGCAGCATCGGCTCCAAAAGATTCACCCGTCATAAAGATCTGTGCTGCTCGTTGATAGCCCACCAGATTAGGAAAGAGCATGCTCGAGCCAGCTTCAGGAACCAAACCGAGTGAGGTGAAAGGCATAGAGAAGCTTGCAGATGGCGAGGCCACAACTACATCGCAGTGCAGCAGCATGGTAGTCCCCACGCCGATTGCATTGCCCTTAACCGCTGCAAGTAAGGGTTTTGGGAACTCAAGGAGTGCGCCAAGAAATTTAGCAACATCAGAGTCTGATTCGGTTGGTGGATTGGACATAAAATCACGAATGTCATTACCTGAAGTGAAATGGTCCCCTTCGCTTGTGAGTACTACGCAGCGGATTCCGAAATCTCCAGCAGCATCATTGAGGCTCTGCGTAAGACCGGCATACATGGAGCGAGTGATTGCATTCATCTTTTCGGGACGATTAAAGGAAACGACGAGAATATCCCCTTGGCGGGAGGTGACGATTTCGGTCATTTGCGCATCCTAATCTGTCGAAACGCATTGTGACAGTAGCCGCCGTGTTGCCCTTCAGTTGGCACTGTATCGCGAGAGAATAACGATATGCGCAAGCCAGAGACTCCAGCTAGAGACACAATTGCACCCTCAGATCTCACCTTCGGTCTTTCAACATGTAAGCGCTGTCTATGGCTCAAATATTGGTTCAAATTCGAATTGAAGAAAGAATTTCCCCTTGTAAAGCCACTGGCTGATGCACAAGAAGAACACTTTCGTCGGGCGACCATGCAATCTATCGATTCATCCCTCAAGCCAGGAATTGTGAAGCAATGGGGACAATGGGTAAAAAGTGCCCCTATTTCTATCAACGGTTTTGAAACTCGTTGGAAAATTCTCGGAATCTATGACCTGCTCGGCCATTACGATGATGGGACAGTTGGAATCATTGATTGCAAAGTTTCAGATTCTGACCGAGATAACGGCCCCTTCTATGCACCGCAACTGGAGTCCTACGCATACGCACTTGAAAATCCTGATAAAGGAAAACCATTTCCAGTATCCAGTATGGGGTTACTTATTTGGAAGTTAGGTGGTGTGACTCAAACCCGCCAGAGCGAGTTGGCAAGCAACTCACATGGATTTGGTGTCAATCAGCACTATGTACCAGTCGAACGCGATAGCCAAACATTCCTCAATCTTTTGGAAGAACTGATTACAACCATTGAAGGTGGGATGCCCAACCCTGGTCCAGAATGCAACGTCTGTAACTACCTCATTAAGCGGGTTGAATTAGAGATCGACTAGTCGTTGTCGTCGCTACTTTCGCTACTTGCTCCGGACTTTTTAGCCTTCACTGCATAGGTATCCACATATTCTTGGCCAGACATCTGCTGAATACGCTTCATGATTTGATCCGTCACATCTCTTAGATACTGCAAATCGCTTGAATCGCCCTCAAAGTACATGGGCTCACCAAAAGTGATACCAACGCGCATGACTTTTGGAATAACTTTTCCAGTAGGTTGAATCTTGTCGGTATTAAACATCGCTATTGGTACTACGGGGGCACCTGATTCAATAGCTAAACGGGCAATTCCTGTGCGACCTTTGTAGAGTCTTCCATCCGGTGAACGCGTTCCTTCTGGATAGATTCCCAGAGAATTGCCTTCGGCCAGGACCTGCAAACCAGTAATTAAAGCAGCCTCACTCCGACGACCACCAGAGCGATCTACTGGAACTTGCCCTAGGGCGATAAAAGTTAACTTCTTAATTAGCCCTTTGGGACCAGGAGATGTGAAGTATTCACTCTTGGCCAGAAAGGTAACTTTGCGAGGGACAACTAGTGGCATAAATATGGAATCGCTAAATGAAAGATGGTTCGACGCAAGAATTACTGGACCAGTGGCGGGAACATTTCGCAGACCTTTTACTTTGGGGCGAAAGAGCACCATGAGAAATGGAGTCAGAAATGCTCTTAGCGTGCCGTAAGGCAGGTTGTTCATGGCGCTAATTTAGCCTGAAAGCGCTCCTTTGTGCGAACATAAACCATGACCACAGGCCGAGGACCAGACCCGTTTGATGATGACGAACTCATTAAAGCGGAATTCGACTCCATGGTTGAAGGTCTTTCGCTTGATGAATCTGCTCCAACAACTTATCTAGATGAACTCGATAAGTTTGAAGAACAGAATCGGTTTATGCCACCAATAATCCCTAAGCGTGGTATTCGAGATCAAATCAGAGATGCAAAAGAATCATTTACGAGATGGAAGAATAATCGGCAGACTTTCAAAGAAGATGATGGCTCTGCGATTTAGCGTATTAGCGGCGCGCTAAATCAGCAACGCCAACCAAACCTGCTTGATTTCCTAGAGTTGCTCCAACAATTTCCGGCATCGGCAGAATTTCCGAAAATGGCATATGCCTCTTTGCTGCCTCTCTTATAGGAGCCAGAAGTAATTCGCCGGCATCGATGACGCCTCCACCGATAACGACAGTTTCAGGATCCAAAATTGCTGAGAGCGAAGCGACTCCTGCCCCAATCCACTTTCCTGTAGTTCTAAATGCTTCTATCGCAATGACATCACCCTCACGCGCTGCATCCATAATCATTTTCCCCGTCAATCCTGCAATAGTGCCATCACCACGTGCCAAAAGTTTTTCCGCAACACCTGGATTTTGCTCTATCGCTTCACGAGTATGACGCATTAGCGCTGAACCGGATCCATACTGTTCGAAGCAGCCTTTTGCACCACAGCCACAGAGAAGTCCATCCGGAACAACTCTCATATGGCCGACTTCAGCCGCGATACCAAAGGCACCGCGATGCAGCTTCCCATCAATAACAATTCCACCGCCAAGTCCTGTACCGATCGTAAGCAGGAGCACATGTTCTTTACCCTTGGCAGCGCCAAATCGCGCTTCTCCCCAAGCTGCGGCGTTTGCATCATTTTCAATATCAACCGGCAGTCCGATAAGGCTAGTCAATTCATAATCTAAGTTGACGCCATTCCATCCTGAAATATTTGGCGTTGCCAGCATGGTCTTTCGATCAGAAGAAACCCATCCAGCTGCTGAAACTCCAACCGATGTGACAGCAAATTCTGTCTTTAATTCATTGGCAACTTCGGCGATAGCAGCAGTCAGCTCGCTTCCACCTGCTTTAGGAGTATCACGCCTAGCTGTCTTTAAAACCTTGCCTGACTCATCTACTACCCCGCCAAGAACTTTTGTACCGCCGACATCGATACCGATTGTTAACGACATTAAGCCAGGTGCTCGCCAAGTTCTCTTAGGGCCGCATCAATGGTCTGCTGTTGAGCTTTGGTAATCATCATTGCAGGAACTGGCATTGACACTGCAACCTCTAACTCATAAGTGACTTGAGTCGAATCTGCATCCACCGCCTTCAAAGTGTAACTTCCATCCATCTGCGTTAAGAGATCCGCTTCATCCATGGAAAAGGAAAGTGTTGTTGGAGCAGCGCTCCAGTCGTAATCAAGCACAACACGATCCTTCATCATTCCCGCATCAATAGAGAGTTTTGCCTTCGTGACACGGTCTTGCGAATCTTTCTCCATGACATCCACCTTCTTAATTGAGGTGAGCCATTCTGGATAAGAAGCGATAGTGAAGAGCGCGGCTTGAACATCAGCCAACGGCGCTTCAATGATTACGGTAGATGTACTCTTCTGTGACATAGCCCCAAGGCTACCAACTCTGCGCCCATCATGAGATTCGAAGAAAATTCCATCCTTTTACATCTTCCATTTTTACGGACCTGACCGCTAGCGTTAGCGCTATGAACGAAATCTCAGTCCCAGCCATTATTCCTGCAGCTACTGAGGGAAACCTCACCAACCTTATTGCTGAACGCGCTTGGTTTGAACCTGATCGCGTAACCATGTCCCGCCCTCTCGGTGATGGCTGGCAGCCGATGACTGCTCGCCAAGTGGAAGAAGAGATACGCGCAACCGCCAAGGGTTTGATTGCTGCAGGAATTCAAATTGGAGATCGCGTCGCGATTATGGCGCGTACCCGATATGAATGGACTGTTTTAGATTTCGCCATTTGGTATGCAGGTGGATGCGTAGTTCCAATTTACGAAACATCCTCGCCAGAACAGGTTGATTGGATTCTCAACGACTCTGGAGCGGTGGGTTTAATAGTAGAAACGCCAGCTCACCGTGAGTTGGTTACACCAGTTATCCCTTCTCATACTAAACACATTTGGGTAATGACTGAAGATGTTTTAGCAATACTTCGCAACAGTGGCAGCTCGGTTTCCGATGATGAAGTTGAGCGTCGTCGTAATTCCTTGGTACCGGCAAGTTTAGCTACCCTTATTTACACCTCTGGAACAACAGGTCGGCCAAAGGGCGTTCAACTCACACATGCAAATTTCCTCTCTGAATGTGGAAATGTTGTTGAGGGTGCGAGCGATCTCTTTCTAAAGCCAGGTGGTTCTACTTTGCTCTTCTTGCCAGTCGCACACGTCTTTGGTCGCATGGTTCAGATTGGTGCAATCCACGCAGGACTTCATCTAGCGCACTGCAGCGATCCTGTTGGACGTCTGCCTGCGGATCTTGCTTCGTTCAAACCATCATTCGTTCTTGCCGTGCCACGTATCTTCGAAAAGATTTACAACGGCGCAGAGGCTAAAGCTGAAGCAGCAGGAAAGGGCAAGATCTTCCGCAAAGCAGCTGATGTAGCGATTGCATATAGTGAGGCAAAAGATAAAGGTGGGTTTAACCCGCTTCTGACTCTTAAACATGCGCTCTTCGATAAGTTGGTCTACTCAAAGATTCGTGCTGGTATGGGAGGTGCAGTTGAGGCAGCGATCTCAGGTGGAGCGCCACTTGGAACTCGCCTTGGCCACTTCTATCGCGGCGCTGGAATCACTGTTTTGGAAGGTTACGGACTTACTGAAACAACTGCGGGTGCAACTCTCAATCTATCCAACAGTCTTCGCATAGGTTCAGTAGGAAGACCGATTCCTGGAACATCCGTAAAGATTGCCGATGATGGAGAAGTGCTCATCAAGGGTCCTATCGTGATGCGCGGATACTGGCAGAACGATGCAGCCAATCAAGAAGTCTTTGATGGAGAGTGGTTTAAATCAGGCGATTTAGGTCGCCTTGATGAAGATGGTTACCTCTACATCACTGGTCGCAAGAAGGAGCTGATCGTTACCGCAGGTGGTAAGAACGTTGCGCCTGCCGTGCTCGAAGATCGACTTCGTGCACACCCATTAGTAAGCCAGTGCATCGTGCTTGGAGATAACCAACCATTTATTGCAGCGCTCATCACCATTGATCAGGACATGCTTAAGGGATGGATTGCGGCAAATAATAAGACCGGTGCAACACTTGAAACCCTAGTCAACGATCCAGATCTCATCGCCGTCATTCAGACTGCAGTCGATGAGGCAAACAAGGCGGTCTCCAAGGCGGAATCAATTCGCAAGTTCACAATCTTGTCGAAGGATTTCACAATTGCCACTGGAGAACTTACTGCCAAACTCTCACTCAAACGCCATGTAATCTCGCAGAATTACTCTGACGAGATAGCAGCGCTCTTTACTAAGTAGTCCTTCATGGCAACTCCCGAGCGAATCGATCTTGCTCGGGAGTTGCATGATGGAATTGCCCAAGACTTAGTTGCAATTGGGTACTCCCTCGATCTCTTGCTCGCAGACAGCTCGCTATCACAGCAGACCCGTTCTGGTCTTCGCGCATCTCGCCTTCAAGTGGATGATTTAATGAATAAAGTCAGAGATGAGATTTTTCATCTGCGGCGCAATTCTCATCTGATGATCTCAGCAGAGGTGAAGGATTTGATTGAGACTGAATATTCTGACTTTTCTGTCGAGCTTGATTTAGTGGATGTAAGCACTTCCCCAGAATTAAGCAGAGAAATCATGGCAATTATTCGAGAAGCCCTACGTAACATCAGGGCTCACGCTAGGGCTACCCGAATAGGCATCACCATCTATCCCATCAATAATCGAATCTGTCTTCAGATATGCGATAACGGGATAGGAGGAGCCACAATGAAGAATGGACGTTGGGGAATCACAGGATTGACAGAACGAGTCGAAGCCCTGGGCGGATCAATATCGATAGAAAATAACTTTTACAACAACGGAGGAGTTCGCATAACTGCGCTTCTGTGAAAGTGACAGTGCTGATCGTCGACGATCATGCTGTCGTGCGATCTGGAATTTGTCAGGCACTTCACACATTTGAAGAATTCGAAATCTTTGAAGCGTCTTCAAAATCTGAAGGTTTTGCTCAAATTGCCCGAATCAATCCCCAGATCCTTGTCGTAGATCTAAATCTGCCAGATGGCAGCGGCCTGGAACTTGTGACTTGGGTAAGGAGCATTTCGCAGCAGACTGCCATCGTTGTTCTCACCTTCAATGTCACAGATGAACATCTCCTGGCTGCCATCAAAGCTGGCGCCAACGCCTTCGTTCATAAATCTGCACCCCTTTCCGAACTTGTCTCCGCGATTCAACACGCATATGAATCCCCAACTTCCTTTACATCACAAGAAATTGCCAGTGCCATAGAGCGTAAACATATGAAATTCGGCTTATCGCAGCGAGAGCTGCAGGTTGTCGCACTTCTTGGGAGTGATCTAGATTTAGCTTCATTGGCACAATCGCTCTTTATCAGCGAATCAACTCTCAAAACCCACCTAACTCATATCTATCGAAAGTTAGAAGTGAAGAACCGCATCCAAGCAACTAACGTGGCACGAAAGGCTGGTCTTCTGTAAGAAGTGCGTTAAATCGATCCGCCCAGCTATCCCATTGCCACTCATCAATAATCCATCCCCTTCCACGTGCACCTAGACTCTTTGCTGATTCTTCATCGTGCAACAAAGTGATGGCAGCCCGTGCCACTTCGTCAACAGAAGTACCATCGACAACCAGACCGGTCTCACCATTAATTACGGCATCAGGTGCTCCTCCGGATGATCCACCTAACACTGGCAACCCGCACGAACTCGCTTCTAGGTAGACAATTCCCAACCCTTCCACTTCAAGACCAGCAAGGCGTGAGCGAGAAGGCATCGCAAAGAGATTGCCTATACCGATGTATCTCGGAAGTTCTTGATACTGAATACGTCCAATAAATGTTATGTGAGAACTCACTTTCAATTTTTGAGCAAGTCTTTCCATGTAATCTCTTCGCGGACCTTCACCAACAAAAACTAGATGTGTATCAGGAATTTTTTGCAAGATTTGTGGTAGCGCAGCAACAAGGGTGTCTTGGCCTTTTCGGTGAACAAGTCTGCCCACGCTGATGATCACTTTCTTTCCAGCTAGCCCTAAATCAACTTTGAGTTGTTCTGAATCGAAGCGTGGTGCAAAGTGATTGGTATCTATCCCCGGAGCAATCTTCACCATTGCTTCCTTGGCAGGGTTGCTTAAAGCTCGCGAAATTTCTCGCCGTGTGAATTCACCGAGATAGGTCAGATGATCAACTCCTGAGCCAATGCGACGCAGCAGCGCAGAGAATGGCCAAACCTTCGCCCACCACACTTCATGTCCGTGTGTGAGAGCGACAATCTTGGTTACTCCAACTTTGCGAAGTCCATGTGAGAGCAGGCCCAGAGGTGCAGCAGCTCCGAAGAAGACGCGACGTATGCCTCTTTCAGCTACAAGTGCTCGAACGCGCCTTCCAACTCTCCTCGAAGGCAAAAGTATTCTGCTGCGATCTCGAATTACTTCAACTCCAAATTTTTCTCTCCAGGCGGCATCAAATGGAGCAGAGCCTTCTTGGCTCGATGTGTAGACAATGACGCTATCTTTCGGAAGTCTTTCAATCAGGCCGATGACAAAGGTCTCGATACCGCCAGCGCGTGGGCCAAAGTCATTTGTAATACAGAGAATTTTTGATGAGGACATTAGAAGCGGCGAACAGCGACTAATGGCTTACGACCCATATTGAGTTCAGCCACTTTCACACGGGAACCGGAACGTGGAGCGTGCACCATGCGCGCACCACCCATATAAATACCAACGTGTGAAACTGGGCGACCAAAGAAGACTAAATCGCCGGGCTTCTTCTGATTGAATGGGACAGATTTACCCATTCGTGATTGGGCCGCGGATGAATGCGGAAGTTTGACACCGGCTGCTTGAAAGGCGCGCATGGTTAGCCCTGAGCAATCCCACGTTGTCATTCCATCAGCGCCAAAGACATATCGATCGCCAATCTGCGCGAGCGCGTATTTCAGCGCGATACCTGCGCGACCGGATACTCCTACTGCACGCTTTGCAGCTTGCAGCGAAGACTGTTGATCGGCATTTTCACGCTCTTCGGCAAGACGTGCCAAACGTTCGCGATCTTCTCGCTTCAACTTAGAGAGAAGTAACTCAGCCTGCGCCAACTTACGCTGCGCAAAGGCGCTGCGCTCGGCTAACTTCTTCTCTAGCGCCTTAACTTGCGCCAACTTATCCGAGACGGTGAGGGAGGTCGCATTTAATTGCTGTTCGGCTGTCTGAAACTTTCGAAGTTGTGTCGACTTACGACGGGTAATTGCCTCTAAAGAGCCCGCTGAGGAGAGATACAGGCTGGGATCGCTTGAAAAGAGAAGTTCTAAGCTCTGGCTCAGCGTTCCTGATTTATATTGACTGACAGCGATAGCGCCGAGCGCCTTAGAGATCTCATCTACCGTCTTAGCTTGTAGGGCGGCTTTGGCTTGAATGCCAGCCAGGCTGCGAGTCAGCGATGCCAACTTGACCTTGGCTTCTTGGGCGCCTTCAGCAGCAGCGGTGGCTTCTTCTTCCAATCTAATTACCTGCGCCTGTACCTGAGCCAAGGTGGGAGCTGCCGCAACTGGGGTCGCCGGAAGAAGGGTAATCAGAAGAACCAAAGAGGCGGGAAGTACCCCTGCTCTAAATCTCATGTTTTAAGGCTAACGCTCCCTCGGACCCATTTTCAATTTATAGCAAGGCCGTTGCCGGATAATTGAGTGAGAATCTCCATATTCTTACGCTCGTGACGGTCACTGTAACGCTTGTAACAGGAGTAGATGGGTCAACTTCAAAATCTGGCAGCTCTGCCGGAGTCACCAGCGCTGCCGATCGCGCAGCCTTCCTGGCGCGACGACGTAGCGCTGACTGCATTCTCATTGGTGGCAACACTGCGCGTACTGAGCCCTATCAACGAACCCCCGTTCCAGTCGTCGTCATCTCACGATCTCTCATCAATCCACTGGCCAATAACAGATTGGCACATTGTTGGAATCTCTCACCTGAGAAAGCGTTGGATCGCGCGATCAGAACTTTTGGACCCAATATCCACATCGAGGCAGGGGTAAGCATCATCAATGAGCTGCTCGCAGCAGGAAGAATCGATGCACTGGAATTGAGTATTACCGATGTTTCAGGAGGTGAAGATAAAATTAATCTCACCCAACTTTTAAATCACTTTCCCAATAAGAGTGAGACACGTATTAACGGAACGAGATTAATTTCAGCAAAGAAAGCTTAAAAGGCTGAGATGAGCGCTACGCCTATGACAGCGGCAGCAATTCCGACATACTGAACGCGATGCAGCCTCTCATGCAATAATCGATAAGCAAGTAGCGCAGTGGCTATTGGATAGAGTGACCCCAAAACCATAGCAAGTGAGACCAAACCTTTTGTCGTAGCAACCCCAAGTAGTAAGTTTGCTGCAAAATCTGCAACGCCAATAAAGATCAAGATAGGCAGCTCTTGGCGAGTAAACCTTATCGAATCACGATATCGATAGAGAACCCCGAGCCCAATCAGCAATGTGGCAGTACGCATAGTCGTCATTGTCATCAAAGCGCTCGATTGCGAGCCAATTGACATGAAGATTAAACAAGTACCAAAGAAGAGAGCGGCTCCAATTGCGAGAAGGAGCGGCTTGAGTGGAACTCCTTGCGATACCTCTGGGCCACTTGCCAAAAATCCTCCAAGAGTTGCAAGGACAACTCCGATGGAAATAATGAGTGATAATTGGTCGCCTTTGAAAATGAGTGCGTATCCAAGTGGAATTACCGCCGCGAGCGAACTAATCGGTGAGACAACTCCCATACGGCCTGTCGAAAGTCCTGCATACAAACAGATCAATCCACCATAACCAGTAAAGCCGGCAATGATTCCGGGTAAGAGATAGCCCTGGCTTCCCAACGCCTGCGCCTGCCATGCTCCAGTGAGGAGAACGAGAAAAACTCCAGTCAGAAATCCGAAGAATTGCTGCGCGCCAAGAACTACCAACGCTGGATATTTCTTGCTGAGTTTTCCACCAAAGAAGTCGGCAGTCCCCCAGAGTGCGCTGGAGAGAAGCGCGAGCAGGCTAGCCATGCACAGACTCTACCTTCTTCAACTGCCAGCCTCCCACTTCGATGCCGTAAGCAACTTTAGAATTAACCAGTGAAGTCGTCGGGGGTCTTTTCCTTTGAAGAGTTGGTTGAAAATCTTCGTACCATCACCCCGCGCAGCGAAATAATTCTGGAAGAAGTTCCTGCTCCTCAAAAACTTGCGACATACTCTTTTGCATTCACTGCAGATGTATCGGCTCATCCGAGTGTGAATCCATCGAATAATGAGGAAATAGCCTCCGGGCGTTTTGTCATCCTCCATGAACCAGGTGGTCAAGACACATGGGAAGGTGACTTCCGCTGCGTTACCTTTATGCGAGCCGATGTTGATAGCCAAATGCAAGAAGATCCATTGCTCCCCGAAGTTGGCTGGAACTGGTTATTGGATTCACTCAACGCGACTGGCGCAATCTTTAACGCACCAAGTGGAACAGTCACGAGAGTCTCTAGCGCCTCTTTTGGAAAACTTGCACCACGAAGCGATGACTCTGAAATAGAAATTCGCGCATCGTGGACGCCTGTACTCAATTCAAAAGATGAAATTTTTTTACACGTTCACGCTTGGTGCAATCTGATGAGCGAAGTTGCCGGCCTCCCCCCAATTCCTGATGGAGTTGCCTCAATCAGCTCTGCGCGACGCCGTGGGTGAAGTCAGCGAAGTTGACGTACCAACACCTTTACTCGCTCCTTCTGGTGGGCTACCTGCACTCATAGATACAGAAGAAGCGCTCCGTAATGCGCTCACGGAACTATCCCAAGGTGATGGTCCCTTTGCTCTTGATGCAGAGCGTGCTTCTGGTTATAAATACAGCTCTCGCGCCTATCTCATACAGATCAAACGCACTGGTGGCGGATTACACCTGATTGATCCCATTCCATTTGGACCAGGCCATCCACTCTTTGCTCAGCTCAACCACATTCTTCAAGGAGAAGAAGTAATTCTTCACGCAAGTACGCAGGATCTTCCCTGTTTACGTGAATTAGGTATCAACCCTTCACTCCTTTTTGATACTGAGCTAGGCGCACGAATCGCTGGGCTGCCTCGCGTCGGCCTAGGTCCATTACTGGAAGCGCTCATGGGCGTATCGCTTGCCAAGGAACATTCAGCAGTTGATTGGTCGCAACGTCCTTTACCTCCCGATTGGTTAAATTACGCAGCTCTTGATGTTGAACTTCTCATCGAATTACGCAATAAGGTCTATCAACTCTTGCAAGAAGCTGGGAAATTGCAGTGGGCCTTAGAAGATTTTGCGGCCATACTCTCTGCGCCTCCTGCGCCTGCACGTATCGATCCATGGCGCCGCACATCAGGCATGCATAAAGTCAAGAAACGAAATCACATGGCAGTAGTTCGCGAGTTGTGGCAGCAACGTAATGCTCTAGCGCAAGAGCTTGATGTCTCACCGGGTCGCTTGCTCTCGGATGCCGCCATAACCGAATTAGCGCTAGCTTCAGATAAGGGACCAATCACAAATCGAAAGCATCTAGAGAAAATATTGAAACCGCTTGGCCTTCGAGCACGCTGGCTAGAAAATGCCGCAACGTGGATTAGTTGCATTACTGAAGCAATCGCGATGCCGGAAGATCTTTGGCCCGAAGCGCGCACAAAGAGCGATGCCATGCCTCCCATCAAGATTTGGAAAGAGCGCTTCCCCGATCGATATGCCCCACTTACTCATGCCCGCTTCAACCTACAAGCACGCGCAGAAGAGCTGTCTATCCCACTTGAAAATTTAATCTCCCCCGAATTGGTGAGAAGAATCTGCTGGGAGCCTCCAACTGATTCGGTTCAAGAAGCACTTGTTGCCATGGGAGCACGCAGGTGGCAGAGCGAAATCACCGCTCCAATATTGCAGCAGGCGCTTTTAGAGACAAAACCTTTGGAAATTCCTGCAATGAATGAAGCAGAGGCTACGGACGAGAAAAATACCTGATAGGTCCGCGGTGTTGAATATAAACCTTCTGACCAACGAGAAATTCATTAGAGCCAGCAACTCTTGCCTTGATAGGTGAAGTTGACTGTTCGATTGCAATCGTCAGCATCGCATCATGGCCATAATAATCAATATGCTGCAACGAGCCCAATATTCCCTCATTCAATTCCAGTGAGACGCTAATTTCTTCAGGTCTAATGACGACGTAACCTGTTGCATCGGTAGCGTTAAAAGTAGAAGAAGGTGAGAGCGGATAGACGGTCTCACCGTGCTGCCCCTTTCTGGCAGGCAGAATGAGAACGTCTCCCGTACTAGCGGCAATATCAGGTGAGATTGGCTCTTCATATACCTCTTCAGGGGTACCATTTTGCGCAATCTTTCCATCACGCATCAAGATGACCCGGTCAGATGAAACAAGCGCTTCCTCACGATCATGAGTGACTAAAATTGCTGTTGATTTTAGGCGACGTAAGAGAGCAACAACTTCGCTGCGCAATTCATTTCTCAGTACCGCATCGAGTGCGGAGAAAGGTTCGTCGAGGAGAATCATTTTTGGTTTAATGGCTAACGCTCTTGCCAGTGCAACGCGGGTTTGTTGTCCACCTGAGAGTTGATATGGAAGTCTATTTTCAAAACCTTTAAGCCC
>CAYWWZ010000003.1:13329-35740 GCA_964462495.1 uncultured Candidatus Planktophila sp.
GCTTCATTAAATCGACTGATAGCCGCGTAACTCCAAATCTCTGTTGCCAGAGTATTCATACCCGTAGGGCGCAACATTAATGTCGCGGGCAACTCTTTCATCGCAGTTAAGAAAACTAAGAGAATTCCCAGCGCCATACTTGGGAATGAAATAGGAAAGACAACCCGTCGCGCAATGCTCGTCTTACTCTCCCCCAAAGTCGCTGCAACTTCTTTTAATTGAGGCGATACTAATGAGAGCGCATCGGATGTTGCTGCTACAGACTTAGCAAGAAAGAGCACTGCGTAGGCGAAAGCAAGTAGATACACCGATTGGTAGAGCGGTCCCAATCGTGAGCCAAAGGAGACAAGTGCCAATCCCACGACAACCCCTGGCAGAGCGTGCGCCATAAGGATTGCCTTCTCAGAGAGTGATGCAAATCTACTCACCCCTTGTGTTACGAGTACCGCCAATGGAAGGGAGAGTGCGAAAGTAATGAGCGCGCCTAATCCAGCAACTCCAATTGTTGAAAGCGCAGCAGCGGTTAATTCAGAAATTTCTACTACCGCAGGGTTTTGCAGATAGCGCGAAATGAGAACATAGAATGGAAGAACTACCGCAAGGATTCCGTAGAGAGCAATAACGCTGGTTGTGGCGATTGATAGCGCAGGATGTGAGGTTCGTCGGATCTGTGCTTGGAATCCTTCATTGCCACGCGATTCGAAATCTCCGCCCTTCAGACGAGCTTCAAAGGCGACAAAGAGCGCTGCTGCAAGAAAGAGCAGCAAACCAATCACCGCCGCAGCGCTGCGATCGTAAGAAGATTTGAATAGGTTTTGAATTGAGACGGTAAGCGTTTCTACATTGAGAAGAGAAACTGCACCAAAGTCACTGAGAACATATAGACCAGATAGCAACGCTCCCGCGCTAATACTCCGACGCACCTGCGGCAGAATAACTCTGAAGAAGATGGCGACTTTTGTCGAACCTAGCGAACGGGCGACTTCAATGATGCTTGAATCAATTTTCTGAAACGAAACCGTGACCGCCAAAACCATGTACGGAATTGTCGACAGAGAGAGAATAAATGCTGCTGCCCACAATCCGCGCAGCGCTGGGAAGAGGGCAATCCATGTGTAAGTGAATACATACGATGGAATAGCAAGAGGCAAAACTGTGAGGACTAAGAGCGGTCTAGGGAATGGAATGTGCACATAGTGCAGTCCGGCGGCGATAGCTGTTCCGATGATGACATTGACTGTAACGACAATGGCCAGCAGCGCCAAAGTAACCCACAGAACTTCTAGCGTCTTCTGGCGTACCAACAGAGCGAAAATCTCACCAGTTGATTTCTCGCTCGCTCTAATGAGCAGGTAAATCAACGGCTGGCAGATGAGAATGAGGACCCCCGTTACGAGAGCCCTCAATCCGATAGAACCAGCGCTGATTTGAATCTTCACTCTTCTACATTCTCATCAGAGAAGGCCTACTTGGACGAGAAGATCTTGAGTCTTTTGCACATTTTCAAGAGATGACAGATCTACTCTTGGTGAACCAAGTTCCTTCAATGCCGGCACTCCTTCTGGTGATTCAATTCCAGAAATCAAAGAATATTCATGAGTATCTTTTACAAATGAAAGCTGAGCTGCCTTATCTGTAAGGAAGTTGATAAGGTCTTCCGCCGCGCTTTGCTTTTCACTTGTCTTAAACACTGCAGCTCCTGAAACATTTACTAGGTTTCCAATATCACCGGGGGCAAAGTAACCGTTAGCAACGTCGATCTTTCGGCCGAGCGCTTCGCTGACTTCCCAGATGTAATAGTGATTCACTAAACCTAGATTGATTTCACCTTTATCGATTGCCTCAACAATGGCGCTGTTTTTCAGGAAGATCTTTGCGTCATTTGCCTTCATGGCGCTCAGCCAATCTTTGGCAAACTTTTCTCCCTTTTCATTAATCATCGCGGTAACAAATGCCTGAAATGATGCATTGCTTGGTGCTATTCCAACCTTGCCACGATAAATTGGCTTGGTCAGATCTGTAACTGATTGTGGCAATAGCGCAACAGCGCCCGGGCGATATGCGAAAACGCGAGCGCGCCCTGTAACTCCAATCCAACTTCTATCGCCTGCTACGTACTGTTTTGGGATTTGACGCCCAACTGAGTCAGGAAGCTTCGTGAGCAAGCCGGCTACCGAAACGGCGCCGAGGGATCCGGCATCTTGAGAAAGGAAGACATCTGCTGGTGAATTCTCTCCCTCCTCGAGAATTTGAGCAGCTAACTCAGCTGAGTCTCCATAGCGGACATTGAGTTTGATTCCAGACTGACTCTCCCATGTGGCAAAGAAGGGGGCGATAAACTCTTCGGAGCGTCCAGAATAAACAGTCAGCTCTGTGACCGTTTTGGAGCCCTTTTGAGAGCCGCCATTAACCCCCGACCAAATCCCAAGACCTGCAATCAAGGCCACTAGAACTACTAGTGGCGCAACTATGGATTTACGCAATCAAAACTCCTTCATGACCAAACTCATGAGCCATCTGCCCAACTCCACGGAGGCTAGTCGAGTACTGGGAATTACGCAACATTTATGTTGCGTAATTCATCACACGGTGCTGATGACAAAGTAGGCTACTGACAAGTAACCTTGAAACATATCTACCGAAAGAGGCTCGCTTCTATGTCCAACACTCTTCGCTCAGTCGTCTTAGTCGATGCAGTCCGCACCCCTTTTGGAAAAGCGGGCAGTATGTATGCCGGTACTCGCGCAGATGATCTGATGGTGCGAGCAATGCGCGGCTTACTTGAGCGCAACCCCAAGGTTGCACCTGATGCCGTTGAAGATGTTGCCATCGCTGCGGCTACGCAGACTGGCGATCAAGGTATGAATATCGGCCGAAGTGCAACGCTGTTGGCGGGACTTCCCAAGAGCGTTCCCGGTTATTCCATCGATCGTTGGTGCGCAGGCGCCATGACTGCAACGACAACAATTGCAGGTGCAATTGCCATGGGCGCTATCGATATTGGAATCGCAGGCGGTGTTGAACATATGGGTAATCACCCAATGGGCGAACTCATGGATCCAAATCCCCGCTATCTTGCAGAGAAATTGGTTGAACAAGATGCACTCGCAATGGGAGCTACCGCCGAACGTCTGCATGATCGCTTTCCGCAATTAACTAAAGAGCGAGCTGATCGTTATGCCTATAACTCGCAGATGAAGACAGCACAAGCATATGCCGATGGAAAGTTGCAACGCGATTTGATTCCTACTGCAGCACGTAGCGCAGAGTTAGGATGGGGCGTTGCCACAGTCGATGAAGCGCCGCGACCAACCACCACGATGGAAGGTCTTGCAGGACTTAAAACTCCTTTCCGCCCCGCTGGTCGAGTAACAGCAGGAAATTCATCTGGACTTAACGATGGAGCAACTGCTGCGCTTTTGGCAAGTGAAGATAAGGCGAAAGAACTTGGGTTATCTATTAAAGCCCGCTTGGTCACCTTCGCCTTTGCTGGGGTAGAACCTGAGGTAATGGGCTATGGACCAGTTCCATCAACGATTAAAGCGCTCGCCAAAGCCGGTTTGAAGATTGAAGATATCGGCGCATTCGAAATCAATGAAGCATTCGCAGTACAGGTACTGGCATTCCTTGATCACTTTGGAATTGCAGATGATGATCCGCGCGTAAATCCTTACGGTGGAGCAATCGCTGTTGGACATCCTTTGGCATCTTCAGGTGTTCGCTTAATGCTCAACTTGGCGCGAACCTTTGAAGAGAAGCCCGACGTTCGCTACGGAATCACGACCATGTGTATCGGGCTTGGTATGGGTGGAACCGTCATCTGGGAGAACCCTCACTACACAGGAGGAAATAAGTAATGACCACTGCAATTACTCTCCCAGAAGGCGCTCCTGAAGAAGTAATCACCCATGCGCTCGTTCGCGATGTCGATCTCACGCCATTCGGTTACTCCGGAACCCTTGCGCTCATTACGTTGGATAACGGATTAGATCACACACGTCCCAACACATTTGGTCCACAATCTGTTGCAGCTCTCGATGCTGCAATCACTGATGCCGCTTCACGTAAACCAACTGCGATTGCCATTATTGGTAAACCTTTTATCTTTGCGGCAGGCGCAGACTTATCAGCGCTCTCTTATCTTGCAAAGCGCGAACAAGCGCTGGCAATCGGCAAGCTTGGCCACGATGTATTTCGCCGCCTCGATGAAATCGGAATTCCAACTTTCGCCTTCATCAATGGGCTTGCTCTCGGCGGTGGATTGGAAGTTGGCCTCCATTGCAACTACCGCACTCTTGCCAGCACCGCATTCACAGCGCTACCTGAGGTATTTCTTGGACTCGTACCTGGATGGGGTGGCGCGACAATTTTGCCGAAGTTGATTGGCCCAGAGCGCGCTGTACAAGTGATTATTCATAATGCACTGAACAACAACACCATGATGAAAGCTAAGGAAGCGCTTGCACTTGGCGTGGTTGATGCTGTTTTTGAACCGGCTGACTTTCTCGAAAAATCCATCTCATTTGCGGTTTCTGTCTTATCAGGAAGCGCAAAGATTGAACGTAAGGATTACTCAACCGATCCCGCTTGGGAGAGTGCCCTAGCTGCAGGACGCGCTGCTGCACTGAAAAAATATGGTGGAGCTGAGATTGCATCACCCATGAAAGCTCTTGAGTTAATCGCTGCTGCTCAGAAAAATACAAAGGGACAAGGCTTTGACGCTGAAGACATTGCTTTAGCCGATCTGACAATGTCTGATCCACTGCGCGCCTCGCTCTATGCCTTCAATCTCATTCAGAAGAAGCGTAAGAAAGTTGAGGGCGCGCCTAAGCCTGCGCTAGCGCGCAAAGTAGCCCGCGTTGGAGTTGTCGGTGCTGGCCTTATGGCCTCGCAACTTGCGCTCCTACTTGTACGCAATCTCAAGTGTCCAGTGGTGATGACGGATATTGATCAGGATCGCGCCGAAAAAGGCGTGGCATGGGTTCGTAATGAACTCACCAAGCTAGTTGAAAAGAAGCGCATGAGCCCTGAAGCTGCCGCACGTCTTTCCTTGCTGGTAAGTGGAAGCGCTGACCAAGGAGTATTTGCTGGCTGCGACTTTGTGATTGAGGCAATTTTCGAAGAGTTAACTTTAAAGCAAGAGCTCTTTAAGAAGTTAGAGAAGATTGTCGGGCCAGAGTGCGTTTTAGCTACAAATACATCATCACTTTCTGTAGAACGCATGTCCGAAGGGCTAGAGCATCCAGAACGCGTCGTGGGATTCCACTTCTTCAACCCAGTTGCGGTGATGCCGTTACTTGAGATTGCTCGAACTTCAAAGACAGATGATGCAACGACAGCAACTGCCGTCAATATTGGCAAAGAGCTCAAGAAGACAATGATCATCTGTAAAGATGCTCCAGGTTTTGTCGTCAACCGACTTCTTACTCGATTTATGGGTGAAATCACCGACGCTGTTGATGAAGGAACAGATCCAGCGATTGCAGATAATGCAATGCGCTCTATTGGATTCCCAATGTCACCCTTTGAGCTCCTCGGCCTAGTTGGACCAGGTGTCGCACTGCATGTTGCACAGACTCTTCATGAGAATCTTGGTCCGCGCTACCGCATCTCCCCCACTATGGAGGCGATGGTCAAGGCTGGCGTGAAGACCTTTTACATCAAGAAAGACGATGGCACTTACGCGGCTAACCCAGAAGCTGTTGCCTTAATTCATAAAGGAACAACGCCATCAACTGCCGAGCAAGTTCGCGCTCGTGCTCTCAAAGCGCTGGCAGAGGAAGCTCGCATGATGCTCGATGAAGGCGTGGTTGCAACGCCTGCTGAAATCGATCTCTGTATGTTGATGGGAGCGGGATGGCCAATGCATCTGGGCGGAATTCTGCCGTACCTAGATCGCGAAGGAATTAGCGAATCGGTTTGCGGTCAGCGTTTTCATGCGCCGGGAATTGCATCTCTTCCACAGTAGAACTCCACTCGACAATATCGCGTGAGATTTTTTGAGCAGTAATTCCAAGATCTTCTAAGATCTCTGCTCTCTTTGAGTGCTCAATGAATTCCAGTGGCACACCAATGCTATGCAAGGCAACGCTCATACCTGCTTCGCGGAACAACTCTGAGATTGAGCTGGCGATACCAGCATGGCGAATTCCATCTTCAAGAACAACAACGCTCTTATAACGTTGAGCCATTGCGACAAGGCTTTGCGGAAGCGGCTTCACCCAACGCGGATCAATAACAGTGACGCCAACACCCTCTCGGTACGCCTGAGAGGCTGCCTCTACTGCGATAGCAGCCATCGAGCCGACGCTTATCAGCAGAACATCCGCACTCTCGCCGCGATACAAAACATCAATGCCATCTCGTCTTTCAAAGGCTGGAATATCGCTCTGCACTGCACCTTTAGGAAAACGAATAAGCGATGGTGCATCTTTAATATCGACAGATTCGCGGAGCGTTTCTCGCAATCGCGCCGCATCGCGAGGGGCAGCAACATGCAAAGTAGGAACAATTCCAGTAAGCGCTAAATCCCAAATACCATGATGAGAAGGTCCATCATCACCTGTGATGCCCGCGCGATCTAAGACAAAAGTGACACCAGCGTTGTGCAAAGCAACATCGAGAAGGAGTTGATCAAAGGCGCGATTAAGAAATGTCGAGTAGACGGCAACCACGGGTCGCATTCCTGCAAAAGCTAAACCGGCAGCGCTGGTGACTGCATGTTGTTCAGCAATTCCCACATCGATTGTGCGATCGGGGAACTCTTTTTCAAATTTATCAAGACCGGTTGGCCCCAGCATCGCCGCCGTAATGGCCACAATATCTTTCCGAGCGCGTCCTAGCGCAACGAGTTCATCTGCGAAGACGCTCGTCCAACTTGTTGCTGATTTGGCTAACGGAGTTCCGGTTTCTGGATCAACTACACCCACTGCGTGAAACTTCTCTGCCTCATCTGCGACGGCAGGTTTGTGGCCACGACCCTTTTCGGTGATTACATGCACCAGAACTGGTTCACCGAATTCTTTAGCTTGCAAGAAGGCGCGTTCCATCGCTGCAATGTCATGGCCGTCAATTGGACCAAGGTATTTCAGTCCGAGATCTTCAAACATTCCTTGCGGAGCAACAATATCTTTAATGCCTTTTTTCATCCCATGCAGAGTTTCGTAGATTGGCGCACCCACCACAGGCGTCTTCGAGAGAACTTCCTTGCCCCAATCCAAGAATCGCTCATAGCCTTGTGTGACACGAAGCGTCGAGAGATAGGTGGCAAGGCCACCAATGGTTGGTGAATACGAACGTTCATTGTCGTTGACCACAATCATCAGATTGCGATCTTCAGACGCTGCAATGTTGTTGAGCGCTTCCCATGACATTCCGCCAGTGAGCGCCCCGTCACCAACGACAACTACAACATGGCGGTCGGTCTGACCGGTAAGGCTAAATCCGCGGGAGATTCCATCTCCCCAAGACAACGCTGTTGATGCATGTGAATTTTCAATAACATCATGTTCGCTCTCGCGACGATTCGGATAGCCCGCTATACCGCCGCGCTGACGCAGGTGATCAAATTGATCTGCACGGCCCGTCAGGATCTTATGGACATAAGACTGATGACCGGTATCAAAAAGAAGAACATCTTTTGGAGATTCAAAGATGCGATGCAGAGCAATGGTGAGTTCTACGACGCCTAGATTGGGGCCAAGATGGCCACCGGTCTTAGAGACTTTAGTAATCAGAAATTGGCGAATCTCTTCAGAGAGCTCGGCTAACTGCTCCGGTTTCAGACCCTGCAGATCAGCTGGGCTCTTTATAGATTCAAGCATGAGTAGAAGTCTAGATTAGCCGCGCAGTTGGCGCAGTACGTACTGCATGATTCCGCCGTGGCGATAGTAATCCGCCTCGCCGGGCGTATCGATACGTACCTTTGCCGTGAAGGTTTTCTCTCCTGCTTTGACTGTTACCTCTTTTGGAATCGATCCTTCGTTGAGCGCTGAGACCCCCGAAATTGAAAAGACTTCATCGCCCTTAAGTCCCAAGGACTGTGCAGTTTCACCATTCACGAATTGCAGAGGGAGAACTCCCATACCAATGAGATTAGAACGGTGAATTCTTTCGAAGCTTTCTGCAATAACTGCACGCACACCGAGGAGCGCAGTACCTTTTGCAGCCCAGTCACGAGAAGAACCGGATCCGTATTCCTTCCCCGCCAAGATTACGAGCGGAATTCCAGCGTCTTGGTAGGCAACTGATGCATCGTAAATCGTGGTTTGTTCTCCGTTGTTCAGGAAGTTACGAGTAAATCCGCCTTCGACACCGTCAAGCAATAAATTCTTCAGACGAATATTTGCGAAGGTGCCACGAATCATTACCTCGTGATTACCGCGACGTGAACCGTAAGAGTTAAAGTCTTTCTTATCGACTCCGTGAGCTTCCAAATACTTCCCCGCTGGCGAATCAGCCTTGATATTTCCAGCTGGTGAGATGTGATCTGTTGTTACCGAATCCCCCAAAATGGCTAGAACCCGCGCTCCAGAAATATCCTTCACTGGTTCAGGTTGTGCTGGCATTCCTTCAAAATATGGCGGCTTTCGCACATAGGTAGATTTCGGATCCCATTCAAAAGTTTTGCCAGTTGGAGTATCAAGAGATTTCCAACGATGATCTCCTTCAAAAACTGTTGCATAGTCTTTGGTAAACATCTCTGAAGATATTGACGAATCAATCACTGCTTGGATTTCAGATGCAGATGGCCAAATGTCTTTGAGAAACACAGGATTTCCGTTCTTATCATTGCCGAGGGAATCTTTTTCAAAATCATGATTCATAGTTCCCGCAAGTGCGTAAGCCACCACAAGTGGTGGAGATGCAAGATAATTCATCTTTACATCTGGACTAATTCGACCTTCAAAGTTTCGGTTTCCGGAGAGCACAGCAGTAACGGCTAGGTCATGTTCATTCACAGCCTTGCTGATTTCAACTGGAAGTGGGCCCGAGTTACCAATACAAGTAACGCAACCATAACCAACAAGGTTAAAGCCCAAAGCTTCCATGTACTGAGTCAATTGCGCGCGATCGTAGTAATCGGTGACTACCTTTGATCCTGGCGCCAAAGTTGTCTTTACCCAAGGTTTTGAAGTTAATCCCTTTTCAACTGCTTTTTTGGCGAGCAGCGCTGCCCCAATCATGACGGATGGATTTGAGGTATTAGTGCACGATGTAATTGAAGCAATAACTACATCGCCATTCTTGATGCTAGTCGCTTTTTCGCCGACCTTTACGGGATATTCACTTTTACCGGTTTTATCAGAAAAGTAGCTAGGCAAGACTTTTTCAAAGGAGCTCTTTGACGCTGTAAGTGAAATGCGATCTTGTGGCCGCTTCGGTCCAGCAATGGATGAAACAACTGTTGAGAGATCAAGTTCGATATGCTCAGAAAAACGTGGTGAAGCAGCTGGGTCATGCCACATTCCCTGTGCCTTTGCATACTTTTCAACCAGAGCAACTTGATCTTCACTGCGTCCGGTCAGGCGCAAGTAGCGCAGAGTTTCATCATCAATTGGGAAGATGGCACAGGTTGAACCATATTCTGGCGACATATTTCCGATTGTGGTGCGATTTGCCATGGGGACTGAGACAACTCCAGGACCATAAAATTCAACGAACTTGCCAACAACACCATGCTTGCGAAGCATTTCAGTAATTGTGAGAGCCATATCTGTTGCAGTTGTGCCGACCGGGAGTTCACCTGAGAGTTTAAAGCCGACAACGCGCGGAATTAGCATTGATACTGGCTGCCCTAAGAGAGCTGCCTCTGCTTCGATTCCACCGACTCCCCACCCAAGAACTCCGAGTCCGTTGACCATCGTTGTATGAGAGTCAGTTCCAACGACGGTATCTGGATAAGCACGAAGAACTCCGCCAACCGTCCGGGTCATGACAACGCGAGCGAGGTATTCAATATTTACCTGGTGCACAATCCCTGTTCCAGGTGGCACCACTTTAAATTCATCAAAAGCACCTTGGCCCCATCGCAAGAAACGATAGCGTTCCCGGTTGCGTTCATATTCAATGTCCGTGTTCTTCTCAAAGGAATCCTTGGTGCCGAAGACATCTGCGATTACCGAGTGATCAATGACAAGTTCTGCTGGCGCGAGCGGATTGACTTTTGCTGGATCTCCTCCCAGGTCAACAATTGCCTCACGCATTGTTGCTAAGTCAACGACGCATGGAACTCCAGTGAAGTCCTGCATCACAACGCGCGCGGGAGTGAATTGAATTTCAGTATCTGGCTCAACGGAAGGATCCCATTTGGCTAACGCGCTGATATGGTCGACAGTGATGTTCGCACCATCTTCGGTTCGCAGAAGATTCTCCAGCAGAATCTTGAGCGAGAAAGGAAGATCCTTCGCTCCGTCAATCTGTGAGATGTCAAAGATTTCATAATCTCTGCCTGCAACGGTGAGATTCTTCTTCGTACCGAGGGAGTTCTTGCTCATCCCGAGCCTTCTTTCATAAGTATCTTGACGTCAAGATACCTTATCTGCGACAAAGAGCGCAACACATTCGATGTGATGTGTCATGGGAAAGAGATCAAAGGCGCGCAGCGTATGTAACTCATACCCGCCTTCCTGCAAATATAAAGTATCGCGCGCCAAGGCGGCAGGGTCACAGGCGACATAGACAATTCGTTGCGGTCGCAGCGCCAGAGATTGGGCGATAACTTCCTTGCCGGCTCCTTCCCGAGGAGGGTCAAGAACAATGACATCTGCTCCGCCAAAGCGCGGCAAAATCTTCGCTACATCTCCAGTGTGAACTGCCACGTTTTTGCAATCTGCAAAATTGCGACGAGCATCTGCAGTTGCGCTCTTACTACCCTCAACAATGTCGATACTTCCTTCTTCGCCGATATCGTGCAAGAGCGCAGCGGCGAAGAGACCGACTCCCCCATATAAATCAAGTACTCGACTACCTCGAGATAAGTTCGCCAGTGCACGAACAGCCTCAGTTAAAACTCGCGGAGCATCTTTATGGCTCTGCCAGAAAGATTTTTGGCTCACTTCTAGGATTCTTCCAGCAATCTCATAGTGGGCAACATCTGGCCCCTCTGAAGTTCTTGGTAAAGAATCTTCACGCGTATTCGATGTCGCGATAGTTCGCTCACCTTGATTGGAGATTGAAATTTCTAAACGTTGGTCGCCTTTAGCACCGCGCGCAGATAGCTCGGCAAATTTCAACTCTGGAACGAGAATACGGCAATCATCAACCGGAACGATGGTCTTGCTTCTTGCTCGATAAAATCCGAGCGCACCAGATTTTGTGGTGACTGCCGAACATCGCGTGCGCCAACCAAGCGGAGCGGAAACTGCTTCAACTTCAACGGCAATCTCCATCTTCGCGATACGAGCAAATTGCTCGGCAATGACATCTGCCTTCAAAGCTCGCTGCCTATCTGAGGATATGTGCTGAAAATCGCAGCCTCCACAACCCAATCTATGTGCATATCTACAAGGCGCACTTACTCGATCCGGTGATGCTGTCTCCACCGAAATGACATCTGCACGATTGAAGGATGATCCGACACTGGTAATTTCAATAGTGCACGTCTCGCCAGGTATGGCATGTCTGACAAAAATTACTGCACCTTCATGGCGCGCAATAAAGTGCCCTCCATGGGCAACTTTTTCAATGGTGACACTTATCTGCTCGCCCACAGATAAAGCTTTTCGACTGTGTGCAGACATAATGGCTAGCCTAGTAGTAAGTTAGACCAGTGCACGTAGTCATCATGGGTTGCGGTCGAGTGGGTTCCTCACTGGCTATCGAGCTAGAAGCAGCCGGACATTCAGTTGCAATCATCGACCAATCGAAGGACGCATTCCGTCGCTTGGGTACAGAATTTAAGGGGCGCACTGTTGTAGGCGTTGGGTTTGATCGCGACACTTTGCTTGAGGCAGGCATTGAAGGCGCCGATGCATTTGCCGCAGTCAGTAACGGAGACAACTCAAATATCTTGGCAGCTCGCGTTGCGCGCGAAAGTTATGGCGTCACAAATGTAGTTGCACGTATCTATGACCCAGGTCGTGCTGAAATTTATCAACGTTTAGGTATCCCAACTGTGGCCACAGTAATTTGGGCAACAGATCAAATTCTGCGTCGAATTGCACCTGGTGGAGCGAGATCGGAATGGCGTGATGCAACTGGCACAGTTCAGCTTCTTGAGGTTCACCCTCATATCGATTGGTATGGGCGCCCCATCACAGAATTAGAGGCGGCGACAGAAGCTCGCGTGGCTTTCCTTACGCGTCTTGGTGAAGGACTCATTCCTGAACCACATACTGTTCTTCAAGATGGTGACTTGGTGCATATGACAATTCAGGACGAGAAAATTGCAATAGCCGAAAGCGCTCTCTCACAAGGGCCAGGTAACTAGCCCATGAGAATTGCAATCGCTGGTGCCGGCAATGTAGGGCGCGCTATTGCTCGAGAACTACTCGATAATGGTCACCAAGTCCTGCTCATCGATCGTGATCCAAAAGCTCTGAAAATTGATTCGGTGCCCGATGCCGAGTGGCTGATGGCCGATGCCTGTGAAATCGCTGCCCTCGACAATGCGCAACTCAATAAATGTCAGGTGCTTGTCGCAGCCACTGGAGATGACAAGGTAAATCTGGTGACTTCACTACTTGGCAAGACTGAGTATGGGGTCCCACGTGTTGTCGCTCGAATTAACCATCCAAAGAATGAATGGCTCTTCGATCAATCATGGGGCGTAGACGTTGCTGTATCTACTCCGCGAATTATTGCGGCGCTCGTTGAAGAAGCAGTCAGCGTTGGCGATGTTGTTCGACTCTTTTCATTTAGAAAAGGTCAGGCAAACCTCGTTGAAATTACACTCCCAGATTCTTCAATTTGCATAGGTAAAACAGTAGAAGAAGTAGCTCTTCCGGATGATGCATCTCTTGCTGCGATTGTTCGAGATGGTCGCGTCATTGCACCATCTGCCAGCGATGTCTTTACAGCTGGAGACGAATTACTTTTTGTCGCTTCAGCGGCCGCTGAAGATCAAATAAAGGGCTGCTTTATCGCTCAGTAGTACCACGATGCTCAGCTGGTATTGGCGGTGCGTTCTTAATGATCTGCCAAGACCCATATGCTGTAGCAAGAAAGAGTGGATAGCCCATCGCAAGATTAACTGTCCCGAGTAGATTTACATTTCCGGTTCGATAAATGGGGTACTGCACTGCAATTCGCAGAAAGAACATACCAACCCAGAGCCAACTTGCCAGCATATATGCGCGCTTTCGCTCTGGATGATTGCGCCACTTCAAATTCTCGCCCAAGATGGGGCCAAGTAGTAAACCTAATACCGGCCAGCCAGCAAGATTTGCAACAAGATAGACGGTTCCGTAGGCCAGGTTCGTTAACAATTTAGGAATATAGAGATCGCTGGCGTTACCTGTGCGGTTAGCAAACCACGCGCAAATCAAAACTCCAATAAAGCCACTTACCGCATGTTGCACGGTATCACGCATCGCTAATCGAATAATCGTAAGAAAAGCAGACATGGCAATAGCTGCGAGTAAAGCGCTTTGCAATTCATCTGTGACATTAAAGACGATCAAAAAAAGTATGGTGGGGATTCCAGAATCAATCAGCCCCTTCTTGCCACCGAAAGCTTTTAAGACTTTCTCGCGATCTTCGTGTTGGCTCATTGGCGACCTGTCGATCCAAAGCCACCGGTACCACGGCCCGAACCAGGTAGTTCTTCAACTTCCACAAACTCTGCACGCTCTACTTTTTGGAAAACCAGCTGCGCAATACGATCACCGCGCTTAAAGGTAATACTCTCGTGTAAATCGTGGTTAATCATGATGCACTGTAACTCGCCGCGATATCCGGCATCCACAGTGCCAGGTGCGTTCACCATCGTGACGCCATGCTTAATTGCTAAACCTGAACGAGGATGTACCAGTGCCACATATCCATCAGGCAGCGCGATTGCTATTCCAGTAGGCACTAGTGCGCGTTCACCGGGCTCTAGAGTGATATCGATGCGGGAGACAATATCGGCGCCTGCATCTCCTCCTCGTGAATATTGTGGAAGTGGAAGATCGGGGTCTAACCGAGTTATCAATACTTTTAAAGAGCTCATGGATTGATATCAAATTCTGGATCTACGAAAGAGAGCAACTCTGGATTCTTACGAAGCCCCTCCAAGTATTCTGCCGGTGCATTTTCAAGAAAGTGCTTCATTGGAACTATGACAAATAGTGATGCTGCCTTTACCGCAATTTCACCATCTGGTCCATCAAGCCTGCCTTCGGCTTCGGAGTACACCTTTCGATTTACCTGTCCGGTGATTCGGGCAGTGATGTAAAGACGAGTTCCGATAGGAACTGGCTTAAGAAAGTCAGTTTCAAGTCGTGCAGTCACGGCGGGAGCACGAAGTAGCCACATCAGTTTTCCAAGAGCTTCATCAAAAGCAAGTGCCAATAGACCACCGTGAGCCAACCCTGGAGCACCTTGATGATTTTCAGTAACAACAAATTCCGCGGTGATATCCGCGCCCTGGCCAACATGAGCAACTAGGTGCAAACCTGTGGGATGGAGTTCACCGCAACCAAAGCAGTGCTTGAAATGCGATGGGATCTGCGTCCCTGTTTCTGGAGATTTCGGATGGCGCTGCGGGATTTGTGCCCCAACTGGCGGCGTTGTGCTTGGAACGCGACTCATAGCGCAAGGTTACTTCATGATTCACTTCAGATGATAGTTCCAAGATAACCTAGCGCGTATGGTCTTCCATGAAGTGATTCGGCCCCCTATCTGGGTATTGGCGTTTATCTACTTCATGTTTCTCTCACTTGTGATTGCAATATGGGCAGCACTTGATAACCGCAGCGCATTCATTTCATGGGTGATTTCAACAATTGGAATCTTTCTTATAGCTTTTCGTTGGCGCACACATATTTCAATTAATGAATCTGAACTCCGAGTTGGTTCAGCTCACATTGCGTTGAAATATCTCAAAGGAGTTACAGCGCTCAACCAGGAAGAGATGCGGCTATTGCGCACCCGAGATGCTGACCCTGCTGCATTTCTTGCGCTAGCTTTTTGGATTCCAACTGGCGTAAGAATTGACTTAAATGATGAAAGAGATAGCGTGCCCTACTGGTTAATCAGCTCTAGAAAGCACGAAGAACTTACGCGCACTCTTTACAGATTGCTTTAGCGCCTTCTCCCTTAGCCAGTTGCGTGATGTGATGAATCAAGAAGCATCGTGAACATGTGAATTCATCAACTTGAACCGGCACAACTCGAACTGCGAGTTGCTCGCCCGATAAATCTGCTCCGGGAAGTTCAAGATTTTCTGCAGCTTCTGCTTCATCCACATCGATCTGACCTGATTGCGCATCTACACGCTTGGCCTTGAGTTCTTCTAGCGATTCCTCATGAAGTTCCTCATCGGTCTTTCTGGGGGTGTCGTAATCTGTTGCCACTGCTCTCACCTCGCTTCCATCGCTTCTGGTCTAACCTGCGCGAATAGTCGCGCATAGTTCGGCTTTATAGATGCTACAACCCTCGGCGTGTCGCGTTTATTCCGCCTTTGAGGTAGCAATTTCGATGGCTCTGGCCAAACCTCCATCTACATACGCGTGGATTGCAGTCCCGTGAGCCAAATGTTCCTCACTGATGATCTCGCCGCTCTCATGGATAGCGCTCACTAAATCTCCGCGGTGATACGGGATAACGGTAGAGATTTCAACAGCCGGGTGTGGCAAAGATTTCTCAATAGCGTGAATGAGTCCGTCGATTCCAAATCCTGTTCTGACCGAGAATGCGTAACTGTTTGGTTCTTTACGAAGTATCTCCATAACAACATCTGGGCTGGCAATATCTACCTTGTTAATGGCGATGAGTTCGGGGATATCTCCTCCACCAATCTCGGAGATGACTTGTCGGACGGCTCGAATTTGCTCAAAAGGGTCGGGGTGAGAACCATCGACGACATGAACTATTAAATCTGCTCCGGAGACTTCCTCGAGAGTTGATTTAAAGGCATCAACCAACTGATGTGGCAGATGCCTGACAAAACCGACAGTATCTGAGAGTGTATAAACGCGACCTTCTGCAGTTTCGCATTTTCGGACAGTGGGATCAAGGGTCGCAAAGAGTGCATTTTCTACAAGCACTCCTGCGCCTGTGAGTGAATTAAGCAGCGATGATTTCCCTGCGTTGGTGTATCCGGCAATTGCGACAGAGGGAATGTTATGGCGCTTGCGTTCCTGACGTTTGGTATCCCGTGAAACTTTCATCTCTGCAATCTCACGTCGTAACTTTGCCATCTTGTCGCGAATTCTGCGGCGATCAGTCTCAATCTTTGTTTCACCCGGACCGCGTCCACCAATACCGGCTCCGCCAGCAGCACGTCCACCAACCTGGCGGGAAAGCGAATCACCCCAACCGCGAAGTCGTGGCAAGAGATATGCAATTTGAGCTAACTCTACTTGAGCCTTACCTTCTTTACTTTTGGCATGTTGTGCAAAGATATCGAGAATCAAAGCAACGCGGTCTACAACTTTCACTTTGAGTTTTTCTTCTAAAGTGCGCAATTGAGAAGGTGAAAGTTCGCCATCACAGACAACTGTGTCTGCGCCAGTTGAAACTACAAGCTGACGAAGTTCAGAAACCTTTCCAGATCCGATATATGTTGCCGGATCTGGTTTATCTCTACGCTGAATCAGGCCTTCCAAAACTTCTGATCCTGCCGTTTCGGCAAGCGCCTTTAGTTCAGCGAGTGAGTTCTCCGCCATTTCGGCGCTTCCCTCTGTCCAGACTCCAACAAGCACCACGCGCTCTAATTGCAGTTGGCGGTATTCAGCATCTGAAATATCTTGTAGCTCGGTGGAGAAACCCTTTACACGGCGAAGTGCATGACGATCTACTAACTCCTGTTGAGAATCTTCCTGGTAACTATTTTCGTCGGCATCGAAATCTGCTGCTGCTCGAGCGGATTCGCGCAAGAGCTCATCAAAAAGTTTGTCGTAACTATCTTCAGGTGTAGTCATCTACGAAGAAACTTTGAAATATCATGGTCAGCGATAAGTACTGCAGGGCCAATCAACGTTGCATTTGAATGGCCATCAATTTCAACAATCAGTTGTCCTCCGGGTGGAAAGATTGTCCACCTGCTCGGAAGTTGCTTGCCAGTGTGAAGGGTTGCAGCCAGCGCCACGGCACATGTCCCGGTGCCACAAGAACGTGTTTCCCCACTACCCCGCTCGTGTACCCGCATGCGAGCTTCATTGCCCGATAGCAATTCCACAAATTCAACGTTGACTCCATATGGATATGCAGATTCCGGTGCGACTACTGGCGGAATTGCTAAAGAGCCGACTTCGTCTAACGATTTCACGAAAACTACTGCATGGGGGTTGCCAACGCTGATGTTGTATCCACTCCACGTGTGGGAATTGTGAGTGACAGAAATTTCTTCCATCTCATCCGTCACCTGGCCCATATTGACTGAAATATCTCCTTCAAGAGGAACCCTGAGATGTTTCGTACCAGCTCGCGTATCTATTGCAAAAATTCCTTCAGGCTGATGGCCATTTGCCACGAGATATCGCGCCATAACGCGAATACCGTTGCCACACATCTCGGCGCTTGACCCGTCAGCATTGCTGTAGTCCATAAACCATTTTCCGTCTTTTCGCGTAATGCGAATAAAGCCGTCAGCACCGATGCCCGTCTCCCGATTGCAGATGGCAGCAATTTCAGATGCAGAGAGCAACTGATGGGTTTCTGGATCAAAGAGGATGACAAAGTCGTTTTCGGTGCCATGACCGTAGGTCGCAATAATCGGTTCGTTCATCAGGTTACGAGTTTATCTTTGTCAGGATAGTCTCAAGTCGAGGTTGGTGTGTGGCTACCCACTGAATTCTCAGATCACGTGAAAACCAAGTCTCTTGGCGCCTTGCATACTGGCGACTTGCTCGCTTTGTCTCTTCCTTAGCCTCCTCTTCCGTGAGTAATCCCTCTCGCATCCCGAGAATTTGCGCATACCCCAAGGCGCGTCGCGCAGTTGTACCGTGCGTTAATCCCTTAGCAATGAGTTGATCTACCTCATCTACAAAACCCTCTTCCCACATGCGATCAACACGGAGATCGATTCGCTCACGCAAACTTTCCCGATCCATCACCAAGCCAAATTGCAATGCATCTGGATAACGCGAACTTTCTTCGCGCGGCAGATTGGCAGTAAAGGGCTTGCCGGTAATCTCAATCACTTCCAGGGCTCGAATGACCCGTCTGGTATTTGCGCGATCGATAGCCAGAGCGGCCGCTGGATCTAACTCTTGTAAACGTTCAAAGAGATAGTTAGCTCCAAACTCTTCCCCCATTTTTTCAAGGTGAGCGCGAACTTCTGGATTGGTATCTGGAAAGTTAAGATCATCCAAAAGAGCTTTGATATAAAGCCCTGTTCCGCCCACAATCACCGCATGAAGTCCCCGGCTATGAATATCAGAAACCACTGATCGCGCCCGTTCTTGGTACCAGGCGACTGTGGAATCTTCGGTGACATCAAGAACGTCCAACATGTGGTGCACAATTCCGCGACGTTCTGAAACTTTTAGCTTTGCCGTTCCGATATCCATGCCGCGATAGAGTTGCATCGAATCAGCATTGATAATTTCAGCGCCAATTCGCTCGGCAACATCGAGGGCGATATCGCTCTTACCTGTTGCAGTGGCTCCACAGATAACAATGACTTTACTCATTATTAAACGCGAACTTTTGGCATTCCCAAAGTAGTAGATGAGGGCGCCGTCCTCGACTGGTGGGCATCTCCCCCACGAGTACGCTCTACTGAGATTGCATCCCCTATGAGGTAATGTGCAGATGCCTGAGTAATCCTGACATCGACTAAGTCGCCAGGGCGCGCGTCAGTGTCGGCGCCAAAGTGCACCAAACGAAAATCCTCAGTCTTACCAGTCATGCGCGCTTGCGCTTCATCACGACGTCCTTCAATCTCTGAGACAAGTGCGCGATGGACTGAGCCAATCGCCTCTTGATTAACCGCCAGTGAGATTTTCTGCTGATGTTCGTGTAATCGTGTATAGCGCTCTCCAACAATCTCTTCTGGTACCTGATTTGGCATGACACCTGCTGGAGTTCCTGGGCGAATTGAATACTTATATGTGTAGGCAGCGGCAAACTTAGCTTGCGTGGCTAGGTCGAGCGTAGCCTGAAAATCTTCTTCTGTTTCGCCAGGGAAGCCAACAATAATGTCAGTTGTAATCATCGCATTGGGCATAGCCCTACGTACTCGTTCCAAAATGCCTAAATACTTCTCGGCTCGGTAAGAACGGCGCATACTCTGCAAGATTGCATCTGAGCCGGACTGCAGCGGCATATGCAAGTGCGGCATGACATTCTCAGTCTGCGCCATAGCCTCGATGACGTCATCGGTGAAATCTCGTGGGTGCGGAGACATAAAGCGCACCCTTTCGAGTCCATCTATCTTTCCCGCTTCACGTAAGAGTTGGGCAAAGGCTCCACGATCTCCAAATTCAACTCCGTAGGCATTTACATTCTGACCAAGAAGAGTTATCTCAATAACCCCTTGCTCAACCAGAGCGCGCATCTCTGTCAAGATGTCAGCTGGCTGGCGATCTTTCTCAACGCCGCGCAACGTTGGAACGATGCAGAAGGTACATGTGTTATTACATCCCACAGAGATAGATACCCAGGATGTGAAGGCGGAGAACCTACGCGCTGGCAGAGTGGAAGGAAAATGCTCAAGTGATTCGAGAATCTCTATCTGGGCTTCCTCTTCGATGCGGGCTCGTTCTAGTAAAACCGGCAGTGAGCCCACATTATGAGTTCCAAAGACCACGTCAACATATGGCGCCTTCTTGAGAATGAGTGACTGATCTTTCTGGGCTAGGCAGCCTCCCACAGCAATCTGCATACCGGGATTCTTCTTCTTGATTGGTGCCAGGAAGCTGAGGTTTCCATAGAGTTTGTTATCTGCATTCTCACGAACAGCACAGGTATTGAAGACAACAATATCTGCTTGCGCTCCGGGAGTTACCGGAACAAAACCTGCTTCATCGAGTAAGCCCGCGATTCGCTCAGAGTCATGCACATTCATTTGACACCCGTAGGTTTCAACGAGATATGTGCGAGTCATAAGACTCATCTTATTTGAGGTTTAGTTGGTGATGCGAATTGGTGCAATACCCCGAGCAATTTGACGCTCGAAGTGGACTTCTCGCTTGTCATTAAAGATTGCAGCCGCCTTATATGTCTCATCCATAAAAGCTTTCAATTCATCACGAGCCTTGAGACCATCGCCTGTGAGGTCATCTCTCTCGAAGACTCTCCAGGCGCGCAGAACTGGCGCAACAACATCGTCAAGGTGTTGCTGTAAATCGTAGATTCCGGCAAGCGCAATCTGGACAGCTTTGCGCCCAAATCCTGGCATGTTTGCACCTGGCATATCAAAGTTTGTTACAACGTCAGCGATAGCGCGCATTGCTGCATTCGGCTCCATATCGAGAGCAGCCGACAAAGTATTGCGATAAAACAACATGTGTAGATTTTCATCGAGCGCAACGCGTTGCATCATTCCTTCAGCAATCGGATCATCAGAAAGTTTTCCGGTATTGCGGTGCGATATACGTGTGGCCAACTCTTGGAAGGAGACATACGCAATTGTGTGCAACATGTCATTCTCATACGGCGTCTGATAGCCAAGAGACATGTGCGCCATTCGCAGATCTTCGAGTTCATATGGATCAACACCACGAGTTGCCATGAGGTAATCGCGAATCACAATGGAGTGGCGCGCTTCCTCGGCAGTCCATCGTTCAATCCAGTTACCCCAAGCCCCATCGCGACCCATAGAGATTGCAATCTCCGTGTGATAACTCGGCAAATTATCTTCAGTAAGTAAATTAAGGACGAGCGAATCTTGTGCAACCGGAGTAAGCCGAGAATCTTTTGCCTCCCAGGCGTCACCATTGAGTGGGCCTGCATAGTCACGGCCTTCAGACCACGGGACGTACTCGTGGGGGTACCAGTTCTTCTGAACGGACAGATGTCTCTCAAGCTCTACAGCTACTACTGGTTCGAGATCACGAATCAATCGTGATTGAATCTTTGCTGACTCTTCGCTCATAACTGCAACAGTACGGCAGTGACTCTGTTACTAACGAGTTATAAGTTCTCTTCTGCGCGTTTCTGAGCCTGTTGTGTGCGCCATTTCGCAATTTCGGCGTGATTGCCGCTGAGTAATATCTCGGGCACTGAGATGCCTCGCCACTCTTGTGGTTTAGTGAAATTGGGATATTCGAGGTAACCCTCGCTGTTATGGGATTCTTCAGCGAGAGATTCCGGATTTCCAAGAACGCCGGGAATAAGCCTGGTGATTGCTTCAATCATCACCATCGATGCAACTTCCCCGCCGCCTAAAACATAATCGCCAATTGAGATTTCATGGACTCGAATGTTGCGCTGTTGAAAACTTGGCTGTGAGTAATACTGCCTAATGCGATCATCGATACCTTCGTAACGACCGCAGGCAAAAATAAGTTGCTCTGAAGTCGCGAAATTCTCGGCTACTTGCTGAGTGAATCGCTTTCCAGCAGGGGTCAAGATGATGAGATCTGCGCCGTCACTGAGAATTGAATCAATTGCTTGCGCCCACACTTCTGGAAGCATCACCATTCCTGCGCCGCCTCCGTAAGGAGTGTCATCTACGGTGTGGTGATTGTCCGTAGTGAAATCTCGCAGGTTGTGAACCTCTAAATTCACAATCCCAGAGCTCTGTGCTTTGCCGAGGAGCGACAAATTGAGGGGCGCTAGGTATTCGGGAAAAATCGAAATTACGTCAATCTTCATCGCGCCTGGCCTTCAATTTCTGGTGGAATCACAGTCATCCGCCGCGCCTTTATATCTACGATGGGTACGAGCTGTCTAACAAACGGAATGAGCGTTTCTCCAGTCTCGCCCTTAATCACCAGAACATCTTGACCAGGTAGATTGAGAACTTCGCTAACTTCGCCAAACTGGTCGCCATCAATTAAGAAAGCTTTACATCCAATCAATTGGAGTACGTGATAGTCATCCTCGTCAATCCCAGGTGCATCAATATCTACCTCTGCATAGAGGAGTTCATCGCGCAGAGCTTCAATTCCGTTGCGGTCTGTAATGCCCTCAAAGCCCAGCAAAAGAATGCCGTTATGGACCCGCGCAGATGCAACCACCAAATCACCATGGCTTTGCGTTTGTAGAACTGCACCTATTGCAAAACGATCTTCTGCTTCATCGGTACGAACCTCGATAGTTGCCTCACCCAAGATTCCGTGAGCTTTACCGATGCGGCCCACGTTTAATTTCATGGGTA
>CAYWWZ010000004.1:0-33473 GCA_964462495.1 uncultured Candidatus Planktophila sp.
CCCTTGAAGAGGGTCAGGCAGTTTCATTTGAGGTCGTCCAGGGTCCAAAGGGTCCTCAGGCTGACGCAGTAAATCCTGCCTAATTTAAAACACTTACAAATAAGGCCCGCTCGAGAAATTGAGCGGGCCTTATTCAATTCATTCGGTTTTCTGAAATCCCTGGAACTCTTGCTCGTACCTTAAATAAACTTCCAGCTAGCGGTTGATGAGCTAAATCTTCAAAACTAAGTTCATACCTTGCTGAGGTTATATATAAATCTCGCAAATCAGTTCCGCCAAATGTCAAACTCGTAACCCGAGACACTGGGAACTTAATAGCATCCACAATATCCCCATCAGAGCTAATCTTCAGAATTTGAGAGCCATCCCACATCGCAACCCAGAGCGATCCTTCTTCATCTATTGTCATTCCATCTGGAATTCCCAATTGGGGATCAAATTTAATTAGCACCTTTGGATTTGTTGCGCTTCCCGAGTACAAATTGTAGTCAAATACTTGAATTGACTGCGTCATTGAATCAATAAAGTACATCTGTGAAGAATCACCGTTCCAGCAAATTCCATTACTGACGCCAACTTCAGGAATCAGCAACCTATAACCGCTATCTTCTGTAAAGGTGTATAAATTCCCTGTATTTGGTTTCGGGTTGTACCCCATAGTGCCAGCTAAAAAGCGCCCTTGCCTATCAACAGCTCCATCATTGAATCTAACTTCGTCAGATTCGATTACTTGAGTAAATGAAGTTATAGATTGCGACTGGAATGAGTAGTGTGCAAAGCCATCCCGGAGAGCTAAACAGAGATCTAAATTTCTGGTGAGAGCAAGGGATCCGATGTGCCTATCTAATTGAATTTCATTTTGCACACCGCGTGAGGGCGAGAAGAACAAGATTTTTCCCCGAGTTACATCAAGCCACAACAGCTCTTCTCGTATGTCATCCCAAATCGGGCCTTCACCAAGTTCTGCGTTGTATTCATAGGCGAGTTCAACCTCGTATGTCATCTCTGTACTCGAGCACTTCCTCCCGAAGCTAATTTCTTAACCTCGCTTAAAGTAGCCATACTTGTATCGCCAGGCGTAGTCATCGCCAACGCGCCATGTGCTAAGCCAAAGTTGAGGCACTCCTCAATTGAAAGTTCATTCAGAAGACCGTAAATCAAGCCTGAGGCAAAACTGTCGCCACCACCAACTCTGTCAAAAATTTCGAGACCCTTGTATACCTTGCCATGTGCAAAGCCTTGATCTTGGGCCCATGCAATTCCAGTCCAATCATTATTAGATGCAGAATTTACGCTCCTGAGCGTAACTCCCACAACCTCTAATTGGTCAAAGTGAGAGACTGCGACTTTGATCATTTCTTCATATGACTCGAGTGATAGAGAATTATAATTTTCATCCACACCTGGTATCTCTAATCCAAGTGCAACTTCAAAATCTTCTTCGTTTCCGAAGAGAACATCTACATACTCCGAAAGCTCTCTATTAACTTCCTGGGCTCTTTTCATTCCGCCTTGTGACATCCATAAGCTGGGACGGTAATTTAAGTCATACGAGATTTTGGTTCCATGCTTTCTTGCTGCCTGCATAGCAATCTTTGCAACCTCAAATGTACTTGGTGATAGAGCAGCAAAGATTCCACCCGTGTGGAGCCACTTTGCACCAAGATCTCCAAAAATGTGATCCCAATCGATATCTGTCGGCTGCAACTGAGAAATTGCAGTATGGCCGCGATCAGAGACACCAACAGCGCCCCGAACACCGAAACCACGCTCTGTAAAATTCAATCCATTTCTCGTTTCTCGGCCAACACCATCAAACTTTGCCAATTTGATAAATCGTGGGTCGACTCCCCCCTGTGAGATGAGGTCAAGAAGTAGATGGCCAACTTCATTATCAGCAAAAGCTGTAATGACCGATGTCTTTAAGCCAAAACATTTATGAAGGCCACGGGCAACGTTGTATTCACCACCGCCCTCCCAAACATCAAATGATCGAGCAGTGCGGATTCGCCGATCTCCTGGATCCAACCGCAGCATAACTTCGCCTAATGAGATTTCATCAAACACTACATCTTGTCTTATCTTCATCTCAGGATTTACCTTCCTTGACTGCCTTTACCGCAGCTTGAATGTCGTTGCGCAAGCCCACAAAATCTCCTGCATTAATGCGCTTTTTGGAAACCATCCAACTGCCGCCAATTGCAGGAATATTTGGTTCTGCAAGATATGTAGGTGCAAGTTCTTCAGTAATTCCTCCTGTAGGAATGAAGGTGAGCGAAGGAAAAGGTGCACTCATCGCTTGAATTGCTTTAACGCCCCCGAGAGTCTCAGCAGGGAAGAATTTAAGATGAGTAAGCCCTAAAGAAATTCCTCTCATCATGTCTGATGGATTGGAAACGCCGGGAAGATAGGCAAGATTAAGCTCTAACGCCTTCTCTACTAGGCCAGCCTCAAGCCCTGGTGAAACCGCAAAATCCAAGTTCATTTGTGAAGCCTGAACGAGTTGTTCTCGGGAAGTGACTGAACCTACTCCAACTGAGAGTTCTGGAATCGCTTTAAAGATTTCAATTGATTTCCACGCAGACTCAGTTCTAAGAGTCACTTCGACAATGGGAAGACCACATTCGACAAGGGCTACGCCAATTTCTCGAGCTTTTGAGGAATCGTCGAGAACAAGGACTGGAATTATTTTGTGGGAAAAAGTTGATCTGAAGTTCATCGAATCACGCTAATTCTTCACCATATATCCGCCGTCACAAATCACTACGGAGCCCGTCATAAATGAGGAGTCCTCGCTACTCAGCCAATAAATGACCTTAGCAATCTCCTGTGGTGTTCCCACTCGATTGAGAGCATGCATCTGCTCTACGTTCTTCCTGTATTGGACTGGATCTTCCGCGAGTTGTAGCCCCGCTACAGTGAATGGTGTCTCAATCCAACCAGGGGCAACTGCATTTACTCGAATTTTTGGCGCTAATTCAAGTGATAAAGATTTGGTCAACGAATCAACTGCACCCTTAGTAGCGCAATATGCAGCGTACCCATGCGAGCCGATATACCCTGAAATTGAGCTCATATTCACTATTGCAGGAGCTCCAGCTTTGTCAAGAAATTCTTTTGAATATTTGATTGCACATACCATGCCATTAACATTGACATCAAACATGTCTCGCCACTCATTGAGATCAGCTGACTCGATTGGGCTAAAGTAATTTCTTCCTGCGATATTTACAAGCGCATCTAAACTCTCACCGTCCAACTTTATCTTCGCCGAAATCGAACGCCAGACCTCTTCATCGGTAACTGAACCAGAAAAATACTCGTCTACAAATTCATTTTTGTCTTGAGCTCTATCAATGCCATAAACGAAATAGCCGTGCTTCTTATATTCTTCAGCACAAGCACGTCCCATTCCACCGTTCACTCCGGTGATTAAAACTCTCTTCATGGAGTCTCGCTGAAACTATGGGACATCACTACTCCTGACTTGGCTGGCAGAAGTACCCTATCTCCAATAGTTGAGTCCACTCCTAAGGAAAATTCGAATTTGATTCCGTTGAGCGCTAATTCAGGCTTAAACTCAACATCGGCATCTGTGGTATTTAGAAGAACCGTCAGCGCCTGATTATTGAGGGAATGAGTGAGACCGAACACTGCCGATGGCGTTTGGGGTGAAATCCACCAATGCGCTCTTCCCGTTCTCCATATTTCATTACTCTTCACTTTCGAAATCTGAGGTAGTAGATCTTCAATTCCAGATTCACCGCCTACAAACATCATGAATGGCCCTGGCAGAAGACCAAATATCGTTGTAAGAAGACGGACAGTGGAAATATCAAACTGCTCCCGGCGCCACTTTTTCCCCCACGTGGGCCACCAAAAGGTGTCATGTGAGTCGATGTGATGCGCGGTCATTGAGCCACGTGGCAGAAGTGAGTCACGATCTTGAATCCATCGAGCTAAATCTTTACCGCTTTGGATACCCCAGGGTTTTTGAGAAGCGCTATCACCAATTGATGTCACAAGCCATTGCTCATCGTAGTTATAGTTCAAATCCATCGATCGCCTGAGGCTCAATCCGGAAGGCTCTGTATAGAAGAGGAACTCTGGATTGATGGCCTTCATAACTGGTCGCATTTTTTCAAAGAGCGCAGTACATGCAAGTGCAGAGGCACCTGCTCTATACCTAGCCCAAGGAGCCCAGTTGTAAAAATCATTGTATGTAGGTGCATCAAATCTAAATCCATCAATTCCCAGTTCGAGCACCAAGTACTTCATGGAATCAATAAAGAAATCACACCAAGAATCGTTACGAGCATCGAATGCTTTTGTGTAAACGCCGGTAATTTCCCCCGCTGAGTCACGATAGAACCATTCAGGATTGCTCTGTTCTAACTTTGTTTTTACCGGGCTGCCACTGGACCAATAGGGCTCAAAGTCGATGATATGGCGAGACCACGCAATCAAATAGTTATGCCAATCTTTTACATCTGAACTAAAACTATCGGATGTTTCCGCATTGATGAGGTCATTAAAGGGACCGCTTCTTACACCATCGGCTGCAATCTTGATAATCTCTTGATCCAAAACTCCATGAAGTAATACGTCGAGAATTACCTTAATCCCTCTAGTGTGCGCCTGCTTAACAAGCTCCTTGATTTCTTCAGCGTCTCCATACGAGACATCAATATCCCTATAATCATGAACGTTATAACTTGGGTATGGTTGCTTGGGCATTAATTGGATACAAGAGAAACCCAAACTCTTAATTCTGTCTAAATCTTGGATGAGATTTCGTACCTCGGGATAAGGTGAATATTTATTGACTTGTGCAAAGACTGAGAATCCAATCTGTGCTTCATAAATCATCGCCTGCTTTATCCAGCTCGGAGGGTTATTTGGTGAATTAATTCCTTTTTCTTGCAGCCAACTTTCAAATATGGGAACAAATGATTGAAAGTCTCCAGAAGTTAAATCTAAGCTCAGCAAAGGGATAGAGATTGCTTCCACTTCGTTCAAGTCAGAACCGAAATTGCTCTTTACTTGTAGCTTAAAACCTTGAGAGGATTTCGCCTCAAAAAGAACTTCTGGAATCTCAATGTCATTATCAGCCCATAGGGCCAGAGATTTTTCTGCCTGATTGAGATGAACTAGTGAGGCTGAGCCACGTAATCCGCCAAGTGGAGAGATTCCCACTGACTGTGTGACTTCCTTTAAATCAAGATCTGCTCTCAAGCCATTTCCTGGAATATTGAGTACCCAATTTCCGGCAGATAATTGAGTCTCAACATTTAAAGTTACATTTCTAACAATGACTTGTGTATGTTTTAAAGTTAATTGGATGGAAATTGCTGGACCGTGCGAATTGAAACTGTAATGAATCTCGGCAGGTACTGAACCAATTCTTACAGGAATTACCCAAATATTGCCTAGCCCTGTCGAATTTAATTGTGGTTCACCAATTCTCTTTACAGAATTTGATAGCTGGGTATCGAAATACTCCAGGCCGCCTGTTGGAGCCCTTCGTTCTTGCCCACCGCTTTCAAGAACTATTTCAGCAGCGATGGCAGTGACTGCACTCTCAGAATTCTCTTCCCGTCCTATCGATGAAATAAGACCGGTGTCATCGCTTAATTCAATCCAGTGGCCAGACTCTAATGAACGCAGTTTCAAGTTGTAATCCGACTCTATCTTGTCAGTCTTCCGGAGAACCAGCGGTGCCCAAGAAGAGAGAGAACGATAACGAGCCCAAAGCCAAGTGATGTCCAATAACCATCAAGCCCAGAAGCGACGACGCCAACTTGAATAAAGACGACGGTCGCCGCGCCGATCACAAGGCCACCAATTGTTCCTCTACCGCCTGTTACTGGTGTCCCACCAACAAAAACAGCAGCAAGAACTGGAAGCAAGTAACCCTCACCCATGGTTGCAAAGTATGTAGAGTTAAGGAGAATTGCAATCATCGCGGTAATCGCACTGGTAATGCCAACAATGATGAAGGCAAGGGTCTTGGTTCGTTCGATATTGACACCCATGGCGCGACCAGCTTCGGGGTTATCACCCGCAACATGGACATGTATTCCAAATTTATGTCGGTGCAAAATTAGACCAAGCACGACAGCCACACCCACACTCCAGAACATCTGAGCAGGGATCGGACCCCAGCTGCCAACGACTATCCGCCTGATGAGAGTTCCGTCCATTTCGCTGAGCATGCGCACTTCACCTCGATTGAGAATGTTTGTCAATCCGATCAGGGCGAAGTTCATACCCAAAGTCGTAATCAATGATGACAGTCCCAGCTTTGTCACAAGCAGGCCGTTGATATACCCACAAGCAGTACCAACCAGAAGTGCAGCAAGCGCTGCGATACCGAAATTCAGCTGTGTCTGCTCTAGCGTCCAGGCAAATGCCAACCCTGAAAGAGCAATAATCGACGGGAAGGATAAATCAATTTCTCCTGCCACAGTGATGTAGACCAATCCGAGACCCACAATTGTGAACAATGGGAGTGAGAGAAATACTGCGGTGTAAATGCCAAAGTCTAGAAAGACCCCTGGGGATGTAATCATGAATGCAACAATCATGATGAAGAAGAAGATTGATGCACCTACTACTGGACGTAGCTTTTCAGGAATTTGAATTTTCTTAGTGGCAGACATTTTAACTCTCTACTTCTTCGCAAAATTATGGAGGTGGGCAACAAACTGATCTGCGGTCATATCGCCCTTTGGCGCATCAAACACAATCTTTCCTCGCTCTAAGATGACAAACCGGTCCGCGACTGCATGCGCATCCCAAGGGTTATGGCTGATGAAAATTACTGATCTTCCTTCTTTCTTCAAATTTCGAATAAAATCCATTACCTCCGCTGCCTCTGAAAGAGCCATCGCAGTAGTTGGCTCATCAAGGAGTACAAGTTGTGAATCAAAGAGGATGGCTCTTGAAATGGCGACACCTTGACGTTCTCCGCCTGAGAGTTTGTTAACGCTCGAACTTGGAGTCCAAACTTTTGAGGTGTAGCCAATAGTGCGCATCAACTTTTCAGTTTGGTCTATCTCTTCTTTACGCTTTACAAAGCCAAGGAAGTTTGTTTTTTCGCGGCCAAGAAATACGTTAGCGTAAATGCTCTGTTGTTCAGAAAGGGCGCGATTTTGGTGAACAGTTTCAATTCCAAGAGAACGAGCCTTGGCAGAGTTCCAATTTTTAACTAGTTTCTCTTTGAAATAAATTTCACTGCCTGAATCAGGTTTTTCTGTGCCTGAAATAATCTTTGTTAGCGTTGATTTTCCAGCACCGTTGTCACCTACCAGAGAGACGATTTCTCCTGGATATAGCTCTAAATTGATTCCCTCTAGGGCATAAACCCGACCGAAAGACTTACTTACATTAACCAGTTTTACCAATGGTGTTCTGCTCATAACCTACAACTCACTTTCGATCGGGTTTATTGCCTTCTAGATGTTAACGGAATCCAGCTGGAAGCGCTGCTACTGTCTTGTAATTTGCAGTGGTAACAAATCCAGCAGAGGTATCAACGCTAGATGCTGAGAGACCAAACTTCTTCTGCAAGCAGAGAGAAACAATTGGAACATAACCCTGCTTGAAAGGTTCTTGGTCTGCACTGAGTTGAATGTGTCCGCTTTCAAAGCCAGCCAATACAGTCTTTCCAAGGTCAAATCCAGAAACCTTGACTGATCCTGCCTTGAGGTTTGCAGCCTTGAAGTAGTTAGGCATATTTCCAAGAACTGGTCCTGCCGCAACTATCAACTTAAGGTTGCTTGCTGCCTTGATGCTGGCAGTTAAGGTTGGAGTAACCAACTCTGGATTGCCGTTTGTATCACCAAGTGGCTGAAGGTTGAGCTTTGTTACTTTGATGCCCTTCTTCTCGAGAGCCTTTACAGTTCCATCCTCTCGATCAGAACGTCCCGGGACACCGAAAGTTCCAATTACGATTGCAGAATCGCCACGCTTTAGACCGAAGTCTTTGATTGAGCGCTCAGCAAGTAGTCGTCCCATGAGGGAAAGATTCGCACCAACAAAGCCTCCATTGAGCTCTGAAATTGACTTTGGAGCAGGTACGTTTGCAAAGTCAACAAGAATTCCTGCTGCCTTTGCCTGCTTTGCTAGTGGAAGAATTGCAGCATCTCCTGGGTGACCCATAAATGAAATTGCATCTGGCTTCTTCGCAATTTCTTCACGGAACTGATTTACCATGGTTGGGAAATCCCACTTTGAGCTGATGATGGTGACATCTGCACCGGTATCGGCTGCTGCTTGACGAGCACCCTTTTCTAGAATGTCAGAGAAACTATCTGCAGTTCCTCCTTTGAAATAACTAATCTTGACATCTGAGCACCATGAGGCAGCTGTAGAAGTTGTCGCAGTAGATGTGGATATCAAGAGAGAAGCACCCAAAACACCGATGGCAGTGAGCGCTGTTGATCGACGCAAAGTCTTCATCTCGAACCTTTCTTCATTTTTGTTGGCTATCTGACTTGTCAGACAGGGGGTCTTGGTGGGAGAGTCTGCTCTTGGGAAATGAGGTTGTCAATACTCGCCGGGAATAATTCTTTCGGCGTTTCGAGACTACCTAACGAAGTTGATGGGAAAGGTGGAAGCTCGTGCAGAAGATGAATAACGAAAATTTATCGTTCTCCACTATTGCTATCACTGGCGCGCTTGGCGGAATTGGCCAAGAAGTCACTCGCACACTTAGCAAACTGGGCGCCCATGTCATTGCTATCGATCGCATCGAACAGGCTCGCGGTGAAGCTGAACTAAAAAATATTGCTCCAGATAAATCTTCTTACATAGAAGCTGACCTGACTGATAATCAATCCCTAAAAGATCTTATTAGAAAATTAGGTCAAGCTAATTTCCCTGATGCAGTTGTGGCACTTGCAGGAATTGTTATTTCAGGCGACTTAATCAGTCAAAGCGATGAAGATATAGAAAAAGTTATTGATTGCAACTTAACAAGCCAGATAAAACTTTCAAGAGATGTTATCCAATATTGGCAAAATGAATCTATTCATGGGCAAATCGTTTTTGTAAGCTCATGGGTAGATCATGTGCCTTGGCCAGGAATCACACCTTATGCAGCTTCAAAAGCTGGCTTAGTGGCTTTGAGTCGTGGAATAGCCCGAGAGAATGCAAAGTTTGGTATTCGCTCAAATGTTTTATCTCCAGGAATTGTTGATGTCGGAATGGCAGCAAAACAATGGCGAGAAGAGATTGACTATAAGATGCGCGCTATGCGAGCCATTCCGCTTGGGAGATTGCAAACGGCTCAAGAAGTCGCAGATGGTATTTCTTATTTGCTAAGCCCTAAAGCCCAATATATGACCGGCTCGAACCTTCTCATCGATGGAGGCGCCAGCTTGTACCCCATGGACCCTGAGGATGTGATCTAAGTGGCCCAAAAAGGTTTGCAAGTTACCCAAGATGAGTTGGCTCGAAATCTCACACAGAGATTCATTCTTGGAGACGAAGCCCAGAATGGATTAATGCCTTCAGCGAGACTCCTCGCCGAAGAATTCGGGGTTTCAAGGCTGTTTCTTCGAGAGGTACTCGCAGGGTTGCAGCGACAAGGTCTAATCGAAACGGTTCCCGGCAAAGGCGTGTATGTAAAGAAGCCCGACATGCTTAACGCCGCGCGGAACGTTCACGTTGCAGTACTGCAATCTTCCGCCACTGCACGTCACCTCATTGAAGCGCGTGCGCACTTAGAAGAACAGTGCGCCTCTTACGCCGCACTTCGTGCCACTGACGAAGATATTCAACAGATGGAAGTTGCGCTCAACGCATTTGATAATGCAACCTCTCTAGTACCTAAAGCACAGGCGGATATCGCATTTCACTCGTTGCTTGCAAGAAGCACTCAGAATCCAGTCCTTCAAATTATGTTTGGTTCAATCACCTCTCTTGCATTCGAAACGATGCTTCGAAGCCTCTCAGATCCAGATATTTTTAAGCTTGGAGCTCCCCTGCACCACACAATTCTGAAGGCTGTAAAAAAGAAGGATTCTGCAGCTGCTCTAAAAGCGATGTCAAAACATCTTCATATCGCAGAAGATTCTTACAAATCTGACCTGGACAACAAATTGAGCGATATTGCTGATCGTATTGTTAAGGAAATTTTGCATTCAACACTCACTGTGGAAGAGGTCCTGGATTCGGCTCTCCGAGACTTCAAGATTGGAATCGTGAATTCCTAATGAAGATTGCAAAAGTTGAGACATTTGTTCATGATGACTTTCCCAATATTTTTCATGTGGAAATTACAACTGATACTGGTTTAGTCGGACTTGGAGAAAGTTACTATTTCGGTTCTACTCTCGCTAAATTTGTAGAGACATTTGCAGGTCCAACAATTTTGGGTCTTGACCCGATGAATATTGAAGAAATATCACGCAGGCTAACTACTTACGTAGGTCACAATAGTTCTGGAGCCGAGACCCGAGCACGTTCTGCGATAGATATAGCTCTTTGGGATATTGCTGCGAAAAGTCAGCAATTGCCTCTCTACCGACTGCTGGGTGGTGAGTCCACTCGAAAATTGCGGGTGTACAACACATGTGCCGGCCGTATGTATATGCGTAAATCTAATCAAGGCTCCTCTTCTTGGGGACTTGGCGAAGAGTCCTCCCAATACGAAGACTTGAAAGCATTTATGAATGACTCCGGCGCACTAGCTTCCGATCTTTTGTCGCAGGGAATTACAGCAATGAAGGTTTGGCCTTTCGATATCTACGCCGAGAAAAACTGGGGAGAGGCCATCAGTGACTCAGATTTACGCGCTGGTGTGGAAGTAATCCGGAACATCAGAAAAGCAGTGGGCGATCGCATGGATATCATGGTCGAGCTACATGCCCTGTGGAACACAGAAACAGCGATAAAAATCCTCGAAGCAATTGCTGAGTTTGATATTTATTGGGTTGAAGATCCATTGCACCCAGATCTCGTCGAAGAACTAGCGCTTTTACGTCGTCCTGGCTTTCCCAAAATTGCCCACGGTGAAACTATCGCCAGCTTAACTCGAGTCAAAACTTTGACAACAGAAAAGTTAATTGATTTCTTAACTTTAGATATTGGCTGGTGTGGAGGAATTACACAAGCACTCAAGTTTGCAGCTCTTGCCAAGGAGAACGGCGTTGCCATTGCACCACACGATTGCACCGGCCCAGTAGGACTTCTTGTGGGAGCACATTTATCAACTGCTGATTCAAATGCCATCATTCAAGAGACAGTCAGATCTAGCTTTAGAACGTGGTACCCACACATTGTTACAGGTTTACCCGTGATTGAAGGTGGGTACATGCAGATTCAAGATTCTCCAGGCCATGGGCTTACCCTCACCGATGAATTTAAAAGCTCATCAGGAATGAGAACTCATTTAGTGAGTTGATTCTCCTTCGAGAGCCAGATTCCTAAAAGTATGACGCTGCCACCAAGCAATTGATGTGGCATTGGATTCTCACCTAAAAACAGAAATCCGGAGATTAAAGCAACTATTGGAATAAGGTAAGAGACACTGCTTGCTCTTGCGCTTCCAAAGTGTGCAATAACCTGTGCATTCCAAAGGTATGCAATTCCAGATGCAAATACACCCAAGACTAAAATTGCAGCGAGCGTGCCAACATCTATATCTGAGATTTTGTTATCCGAAAGAATAAATAGAGGGAATATCGAAGCCGAACTTAAGGCGAGTTGAATTGCAATCATTCCCTCAATTGGTTCTGCGCGAGAAATCAGAAATCTGCGTATGTAAGGGTATGAGATAGCAAAACATGAAACTGCTGCAAACAGCGCGAGCACTGATGTAATGGAATTACTTCCAATTCCTCTCCAAACCTCAACCAAGATTCCAATTCCTAGAAATGAAACTGCTAAACCAAAAATTTGCCTTCGAGATATCTTCTCGCTTCTCAAAATTACGGAGACCAATAAAATGGTCATAGCTGGCGTTGTAGCATTGATAAGTCCCGCTAAAGTCGAACTCACTTGAGTCTCGGCTTGAGCAAAGAGAAAACTGGGGGCAGAGTTGAGCAGCAGTGATAAGACCCCAAGATGAATCCAGAGCTTCGAAGGCTTAGGAAGAGAAATTCTCTTTATCGTGCACCAAGTTAGGAGCGTTAGAAACCCCAAGAAAGATCTGAAAAAGGTAATCTCAATCGGAGAAAAACTTTCAAGCGCAACTTTAATGAAAAGAAATGAAGTTCCCCACGCAATTGCAATTCCTACATATTTCAAAAATGCGGTTCTACTTGAATTTGAGTGCACAGTAGAACACTAAGGTAAGAAACTTGGCGCCCAGTAAATTTCTAGTTACTTACTTGGCTCAGGTGGTAGGTCTCCTACCTTCGCGCGCTGAGCATTAACTTCTTCTACTGGAGATAAATTCTTTCCATTCTTCCAAGCATTTAAATACTTCCAAGGTAGAACTGCGCCACGTCTTACCCACCAGGTTCCTTCTGGGGTTGGCCACGAAATTCCAAAGTGCAAATGTGGAGCGGTTCCACGTGCGCTTCCTGTAGACCCGATGGTTCCTAATAGCCTGCCAGCTTTCACAATAACCCCTGGCTCGATACTTGCCGGAATCGAACGAAGATGTGATCCGTAATAGCGAACGCCATCATCTCCAATTATTGAGACAGAGAGTCCACCTCGATCTATTCCTAGATTTGTCTTTCCGCTCCAGCGATCGACGCGATTGACTTCATCGACAACACCATTTGTTGGTGCAACAAAGCGGCATCCTGCTTTAGCCAAGATGTCAGAAGCTGGATAGTCATGGTGAGCGCGCGTGTAATTCACCTCGCAATTAGCTACCGGAAATACATAGATTGGCGCAGCTTGGGCGCTGGGGATTATTGTAAATAAGAGAGTAAGAAGAAGAATTTTTCTCAACATGGCGCAGAGCCTAACTAATGGATATTCAATTTTTGAGCGCGGCACGGTCAAGTTTTGCTGTGACTATCATGTGAGGAACTGTGAGCGCCCAAATTGTGACCAAGGTCAACCAGAGAAATTCATCGGTGATGTCATCACGAGAAAATCCAGCAAGAAGTACAACAAAAATTAGTGTGCCAAAGAGCGCCGGTAGACCAGGAATTACTGCTTTGCGAAAAGCCCCACCTGCATCATTTCGTTCATAAGCTGCAATTGATCCGGGCAGAAGCGATGTCAATCTCGCCGTGTGGCGCATGGCATGCCAGCATCCAAAATAAACGGCAAAGGCAACAAGTGGTGGCGCAATAGCTGCGAGCGCTGCCAAGAGCGCAAGATCAACACAGTCGCGATATCGCTTACGCGCTGCCAAAGTGAGGAATGAGATGGTTGCAACGGCAGCAACTGCAATTTGAATTTCTCCAGTAAGCCCGTGATGCCAATCAACGAGGCTGCTATTTACCTTTTCTAAAGCTTCTGTGCTGCGACTATTTACTAGCGGTATAACCACTGGAAGCGCTCCACCTGCACTGGCATACGCCCAGACCGGGATGTGTGGACCACTTCTTGCTTTAATGTGATCAAGTTCGGCGATAAATGCGCTATCTCCGATACCAAAATGTGTTGCGCTCATCAGAACAACTGCGATAAAGCCCCATACATTCCATTGCAGAATCGCCCAGATTGCCGCGAGCGCTATCGCAACATAGATAGTGATAAAGAGCGCCATCTTGATAGGTTGCGCTTTAGGCAAAGTAACTAAGTGATCAAGTGCTCCATGTGGGATTCCTACAGCGAGGGCAATCACTGCAAGGGCTACCTGCCAGTTAAGCGAATCACTTCCGAGCCACGAGGAGAAGAGGAGCGAGAGAATGATTGTCAGTGCAACAGCTGAAGATGAAAAGGTCCGAACTCGAGAAAAGGTCCTTAACTTTGCTGTGTCCACAAACGCCACAGTAGCAATTTTCCTCTCTGTCTATGCCAAAATGCGAACATGAAACAGTGGTCGTATATGGCGATGCTCATATTTACCTTCTGTGGTTCCGCCTGGCTCGAGATTTACCTCAAGACTGGCGTGCTAAGACGCATTAAGCGAGTGGCAATTAGTGTGCTCCCCATCAGCTTTCTCTTTCTGGCATGGGATGCCTATGCCATTTCACAGGGCCACTGGTTCTTTGATCGCGAGCAAATCCTCGGAATTTATGGACCGCTCAATATTCCACTTGAAGAGTATCTCTTCTTCATTATCGTTCCGATGGCGGCAATCTTCACCATTGAGGGCGTTACCAAAGTCAAACCACACTGGCGAAAGGATGAATTCGGCGAATGATTTACTCTGATATCGCGATTCTAGCTTTCGCGCTCGCAGTCATGAATGACTTATTTGGCTTTAAGACTTCGATGTTAACGCGTCCTGCATTCTGGACATCGTATGCAATTATCTTGCCCTTCCAGTTCTTAACGAATTGGTGGCTGACATCTCGCAATATTGTCATGTATGACCCAGATGCAATTATCGGTGTTCGCTTTTTCTCAGCGCCAGCCGAAGATGTGCTCTTCGGCTTTGCACTGATATTGAGCGTGATGGGACTCTGGGAAGTCTGGGGACGTAAAGGCTTCCAGCGCCACTAATTACTTGGGTTACTTGGCTTACTTAGTTTACTTGGCGTGTGCTGCGGCAACTGCTGCGTACATGATCTTTCCTTCATGAACGTTGAGCCCTGCAGCTAACCCTGCATCTTCTTCGCACGCTTTCTGCCATCCCTTATTTGCAAGTGCCAGTGAGTATTTGAGCGTGGCATTAGAAAGCGCTGCAGTGGATGTTGCTGGAACTGCACCTGGCATATTCGCCACGCAGTAATAAAGTGAATTATGAACCTTAAAGGTTGGGTCAGCATGTGTCGTCGCACGCGATCCTTCAAAGCAACCGCCTTGATCAATTGCAACATCTACTAATACTGAGCCTGGCTTCATCTTCGCCACCATCGCATCGGTGACCAACTTAGGAGCGGCCGCCCCTGGAATCAGAACTCCTCCCACAACGAGGTCTGCTTGTATGCAGTGTTCTTCAATTGAATAGGGAGATGAAGCAACAGTTTTAACCTGGCCATGGAACATCTCATCGATTTCACCAAGACGCTTCAGGTTGATATCGAGCAAGGTCACATCTGCACGAAGGCCAATTGCCATCGCAGCCGCAGAGACTCCTACGCTTCCACCACCGAGAATCACAACTTTTCCAGGAGCAACTCCCGGAACTCCCCCGAGCAATACACCACGTCCGCCGTTTGGACGTTGGAGCGCTGCAGCGCCAACTTGAATCGACATGCGCCCGGCTACCTCTGACATAGGAGCTAGAAGAGGAAGAAAGCGATTTACTTCAACTGTCTCATATGCGATTGCTGTAATGCCAGATTTAACAATTGCATCGGTGCATTCACGCGATGCCGCTAAGTGCAAATAGGTAAAGAGGATCTGACCTTTTCGCATGCGATGATATTCCTCAGCGATTGGTTCTTTGACCTTAATAATCATCTCGGACTTTGCCCATACATCATCGGCAGTATCGAGAATGGTTGCGCCAGCTTTTACATAATCAGCATCAGCAATTGCCGAACCTACGCCTGCACCTTTTTCAACAAAAACTGTATGTCCTGCAATGACGAGGGAGTGAACTCCTGCCGGTGTGGTTGAAACTCGAAATTCATTATTTTTTACTTCTTTTGGAATACCGACAAGCACAATAAGCTCCTAAATCGCGTCGACGTTGACTGCTTTGGACTTAACTGATGCTACTCCTAGATGGCGCGAAAATGAAAAAGCAGTCCGCCTTCAGGTTTGAGGATAGGTAGTTGCAATCCAATATGGGCAAAGTGATCTCCGGTCATTGTGACACTTGGCCACCAGCCCGGTGCTTGCTTTTGCATAAAGTCAGTAGAGCTCAACTCTTCCACTACTGTGACTTGATAGACACTTTCTTTGTCGAGTCCATCAAAAGTTGCCAAGGTGGGGACAAAGCCATCAATAGTAGATAGCTGCATATAACTAAAGACTGCCTCTTTTTTATCCTGAGACACGGTGCCGTACAAGTACGCGTTTCGAACAATCTCATCGCTGCGCACAATGCTTCCAGAATGTAACAATCCTCGATGTTTTTTGTAGAACTCTACATACGCTTTTAGCACCTTGGTTTCGTGCTCGGTTGCTTCGCTGATATTCCATTCAATTCCAGCATGGCCAAAGAGCGCATTAATAGCCCTGAAACTTATTGACTGTGTGCGATGGGTTTGATGGCTGACAGTTGGACCCACATGTGTCCCGAGAAATTCTGGAGGAATTACTAAGCCCGTCCAGCGTTGTATCTGCTGCCGTTCTAGCGCATCGTTTTGATCAGAGGTCCAGAAACGATCTGCATGTTCAATCATTCCGAGGTCCACTCGTCCCCCGCCAGAAGAACATGATTCGATTTCTAACCCCGGATGGCGACGTTTGAGTTCATCAAATAGACGATAAATAGCTTGGGTCTGCTTATGAACGACCGGACGACCATCTGAAATTGGATCCGTAAGATGGCGATTGTGATCCCATTTGATGTAAGCGATGTTGTTTTCAGTAAGAACTGCATCAATTTGTGAAAGCACATGGTTGTATGCGCCTTCTTTAGTTAGATCAAGAACCTGTTGGGTACGCCCTTCGATAGGAATTCTTCCTGGTTCCTGCAAAATCCAATCTGGATGAGCGCGGTATATATCTGAATCGCGATTAACCATCTCTCCTTCAAACCAGAGACCGAACTCAATTCCTTTATCGTTAATGTATTTAATAATGGGGCCCAAGCCATGTGGCCATGCTTCTTTAGAAACTACCCAATCCCCTAGGCCTGATTTATCGTTGCGACGAGATCCAAACCAACCATCGTCGAGTACAACTCTTTCAACGCCGATTTCAGCTGCTTTATCAACAATCTTTCGAATGCCCGCTTCATTGTGATCAAAGTAGACAGCTTCCCACATATTGAGTGTGAGCGGACGTGGCTTCTTCTTGGTGATGTGGTTGCTGCGCGATCTAATCCATGTGTAATGGTTATTGGTAAGGCCATCGAGTCCGCGATCGCTAAATGTTGCAACTGCTCGTGGTGCTTGATAGCTCTCCCCTTTCTTCAAAATAATTTCACCTGGCAAGAGGTACTCACCCGCGCCTATCGACTTATGGCCATCAATTAATCGCTCTACGTGCGCCACATTGTTGCCGCTCCAGGCCATGCCAAGTGACCACGCTTCTCCGTGGCGAAAACCAGTTCCGTGATTGAGTGCTACTTGAGTAATTGTGTAATCGTGTCCAGAGCGACCTTCAAAACCTTCGCGCGTCGTAAGTCCATATCCAATGGTTCGTCGTTGTGGTTGTCGTTCTTTGGTCCAATGGCCATAAAAATCTAGAACTTCATTCGCTTGTTCAGCCAGTGGTAACCAATAGAGAAAGTGTTCTAAAAAGTAATCTCCCTCTGCCACATTTTTCACTTCGGCATCAATCAGTAAGACATCCGATTCGGTCAGGGTGTATGTCAGAGAAATTTCAAGACCAGAAAGCTCGTCAACAAATTCAACGTTGAGAGTTTGATCCTTCTGAGAAAGGCTTCTGATGACAAAGGCATTTGAGGCGCTGACACCACCACGATGTCCACGCAGCGCTGGATGTCCTATCCACCCACGCGCATGCTCGCGCAGAACCAGATTGCCGACAGCGTTATCTAATCCACCATGTGCGGTTGCTTTTGTGAGAGCTGAGTTAATTGCCTCATCAAACTTAGGGGTTGAATCGCTAATCTTCTTTCCCCAGTACAGAATGGAGAGTGCATCACCTTCTCGTTCAAAAATTATTGAAGAGCGCGATTGGCTGAGGTGAATCATGGGTGAATCCTACCGATAGCGCTGGAGTGAAAACATAGTTATGTCCTACTCTTTTTCAATGGCCCCTCAGACCAAAGTCCTTCTTATCGGAATTGATGGCCTAATGATTGACCGGGCTGTTGCTTCAGGTCGAGCAAAGACTTTAAGCGTTCTCAAAGAAAATTCCTTCTTTACAGAAATGTCGGTAGATATGCCGACTGTCTCTGGACCAAGCTGGACTACTTTGCTCACCGGTCAGACTCAAGATATTCATAAGGTCATAGATAATGACTTTCAGAACCATAACTTGGCTGAAGCTCCTGATCTACTTACACAGGCTGCGGAAAACTTCTCAGAAGTAATTACCTACGCTGCAGCAGGATGGCCGCCTTTGATTGATCCGCAAGATGTTGGGCCCGTGATTGCCAGCCGATTGGAAGATCAAGCAAGTGGTAATCACCACATCTTTGTGCGTGATGGCGAAACTCATGGTTATGAAACTATTGATCCAGAAGTTGCACAACATGCGGTACAAATAATCAAAGAAGTTGGACCTGATATCAGTTTTGTTTATTTTTGTGGTGCAGATGAAGCTGGCCATAATTCTGGAACTGTTGAAGGAAGTTATTTTGATGCCATCGAGCGCATAGATTTCTTGGTTGAAGATTTATATCAATCAATACTCTCCAGAAATAAGGAGCTAGCCGAAAAATGGCTCTTGGTAATTACAACTGATCATGGCCATCGTGATGAAGGTGGCCATGGGGGCGATAGCGCACAAGAACGAGCATCTTTTGTCATTGCCCATGGCATAGGTACTGAAAATCCTTCATGGCCATTAGATATCAAGCCCGAGCAGTTAGTCGGACACATTCTGGCGACGCTATAAGATTGCCGCTGACGAGGCGGTAGCTCAGTTGGTTAGAGCCCCGAACTCATAATTCGGTCGTCGTCGGTTCGAGCCCGACCCGCCTCACTAGATTCGCTGGGTAAAAATATTGGAGCCTGAAGATGTCTAAACGATCACGAGATCTTGCTCCGGATGTATTACGAGGTTTTGCTCTCTTCGGCATTCTTGTTGTCAATATTCCATTTATGGCTTTGAGCAGTGAAAACGGGGCGCGGGGCGAATATGTTCAGGGTGCGCTCAATGGTTCTGTTGCCCTCGTTATGTTGGCTCTCTTTGCTGGAAAATTCTATTTACTGTTTTCATTTCTTTTTGGGTACAGCTCTAGTTACATCATTCAAAATGACCGAAAGAATCGGGCAAGGTGGATTCGTCGCTGTCTCGCGCTGATGGCTTTTGGCGCTCTTCACTTTACATTTTTGTGGCACGGCGACATTCTCTTCTTCTATGGAATTTTAGGCTTAGTGCTAGTTGCATTTCTCTTCAGAACAGACCGCACACTGCTCATTTGGACACGGATTATCTATGCAACTTCCTGCTTTATTTTGTTGGCTTTAGGTTCGCTGATTTATATTGGAGAGAGATATTTTCCAGAACAATCTAACGCTTCACTTCCAGATTCTGGACTTGATGAAGTGCTCCGTAACAGCACCTTCTTGGAATCAATTGCACCTCGAGTAGATCTCTGGATTTGGGGATCGTTGGGTGCAGGACTCCTACTCCAGGGTGGCTTTGCATTTGCAGCTTTTCTCTATGGATTACGGGCGCAAAGAACTGGATTGCTCTCTGCGCCATTTGATTTACGGCGTGCCTCCACAATGATAAAGACTGGACTCATCTTTGGCCTGCCGATTCAATTGCTTTTAGCGTCTTTCGCAATTCGCAATGAACAATCTGCCGATGTTTCAGAGGCGATACATCTCATTACACTTTTTCTCGCCTTCATGGCAGCTCCGCTACTTTCCATGGCCTATGTAGGAGCAATTCTAAAATTGATTCAAAATCGGCCTAACTTGGTTACCTGGATGGCACCTGCTGGAAAAATGTCGCTCACTGTCTACATTGGTGAATCCATTTTCGCATCACTTATTTTTGGGCCTTGGGGGCTAGGGCTATTTCAAGAGTTAGAAATTTGGGCAGTTGCTCTTGTTGCGATTGGAATTTGGTTATCACTAGTTTGGTTCTCCACACTCTGGCTCAAGCGTTTTAAGCAAGGTCCACTCGAATGGGTCATGCATCTATTAACTCGCAATCGAAGAGCTGGCGCTATTGAGCGCTAGACTCGACTCAATGATTACTTCTGCCAAGCTACTTAAGTTAGTACTCGCTATTTTCTTGGCACTATCGCTGATGTTGCAATTTCTCTCCTTCCCAGGGCAATTCCGTTACATGGCTGAACAAGAACCAGAGAGCGCCCACTTACGTTGGCCCTTAACAGCTCTGACTTTCACAATGATTCTGGCTGTACAAATCATTGTGATGTGCGTTTGGAAGATTGTTGATGCGCTTGAGAAAGAAATCGGCAAAGAAACTCAACTTAAATTCGTCAATTACGCGATAGCTGCACTTTCATATTTTTGGTTCGTGATTGCCTGCGGACTCGTACTTCTTTTGCTGAACGCAGATGACCCAGGTTTACCTGTAGTAATAACCGTCATCGAAACTGCTGTGACCTCAGTTGGTCTGTTATTTCTCTTTTATCGCAGCTTACTCAAGCGTGCGCTCGATCGCGCGAGCAATAACTAAATCCTCCCAAGACATGCCCGAACTCTTGAAGAGGATGGGCTCTTCAAAATTGAGCACTGTACGTCCGCAAACAACATCTGACAACTCAACCAATGAATCACCGGTGATTGCGCCCTCCGCGATAGCCATGATCACATCACCTGCCTCACGCAGCGCACTTGCCCGAGTCTCAACTACCACTTGGGCGCGGGATACAAGAGCAGAATCAATTTCACGCACATTTTTTTCGTGGGAACCCACAGCAATTACAACAACCTTCTGTTTTAACAGACTCGAGTTGAAGAGTGGAGTGCGCGCTGTTGTTGCAGCTATCACTAAATCGGCGCGCTCGAGGTGACTATTCATCTCAGCATTGCCTGCGCCCAGAATGTGAATCTGGCACTTGTCTCCGAGCCCTAATTGGGAGCGATCCGGAATCCGTTTCGCTGCCTTATCTAAATCACGCACAACAAATGTGACGTTCTTTATCGCAAGCTCTTTTGGTGCAATCGCAGACAGAGTTTGCACATGGGAAATAGCTTGTGGCCCCGAACCAAATATGAGTACCGAATAGTCATGGCTACTTTTATTGAGCGCACTTCTGATAGCTGCGAAAGAGATAGCAGGGGTACGAAAAGTAGTCAGCGCTGCGCCATCGAGAATTGAAGAGACTGACAAGTTCTCTTTATCGAAGAGGAGATAGAGACCTTGAATGCGTGGTTGATTGAGTGCTGGATTATTAGGCGCGATGGTAAGTACTTTGATTCCAGATCCCTCAGCCGAGGATGCTGGCATCACCAGCAGTTCTCCTTTATCTATCGGCAGAATCGATCGAGGTAAATCTGCTGCGGGATCTAAACCGTTACGTAGCGCGGCTTCAATGGCTTCAACTGCTGATGCAAAGGAGAATGAAGTGTGTATTTCATCTGCCGAAATAAATCGTGGATTCATCGCAACACAAACCCAGGACTCATGGGATCGCGTGGGTCGACGGTAAAGAGAGATTCACCTGTTTTATATGCCATACCTGTTACCTGCGGCAAGATTGCTGCATATCCGTCAGCGCTCACCTGTGATTGTGCGACCCCCAGAAATTCTGAATTAACGATGGATTCGTGCACTAATACTTCACCTAATTGCAAATGACTTTTCGCTACCAAGGTCGCCAACCGGGCACATGTGCCTGAACCACATGGAGAACGATCAACTTCACCATCTGCAAAAATGGTGGCATTACGCTGGCGCTGGCGCCCCTGTGAATCTGGGGATAGTTTTTCATAAACGATAGTTCCGTAAATCCCACTTAAACGTGAATCGCTGGGGTGTTTGGCATACACAGTCTCATTGAGGGCCCATTTAATCTCACGTCCAATCGCAATTATCTGCGAATAAAACTCTGGTGTTACAGAAATCCCTATATGTGCCACATCTAAATGCGCATAAATTGCTCCGCCAAATGAGATATCTACAACCATTTCGCCGAGTGAAGTTTTAACAACGATATCGCTATGCATGTGATAGCTAGCGACATTTACGAAGTCAACACTTTCAACGACTGAACCGTTCGTGTGAACCCGTGCAGTGACGCGACCAGAAGGAACGTCAATGACTACATCTGTAACACCGCTTGGATCAATTGCCACTTTTCCGGACTCAATTGCCCAGACTCCAAGCGCAATAGTCCCGTGGCCACATGCGGTGGAAAATCCATCTTTGTGCCAGAAGAGAACCCCAAAGTCCGCGCCATCGTTATCAGGTGGTGTAATAAAACAACCATACATATCTGCATGGCCGCGTGGTTCAAAGCAGAGAAACTTCCGTATTCCATCGACCTCTGGATTGTTCATCGCATAAACGCGGCGATTGGCGACGGTATCTCCCACAATTTCGACAGGAGGATTTGCCACTATCCGAAAAGGTTCACCAGCAGTGTGATAGTCGATAGTTTTTATCTCATTCACATGCGAACCCTTCTAGTAGGAATAACACACGAGTAGGATACGCAGATGCTAGAGAACCTGCTGAGCTTCGCTGTTCTTGCTGGCCTTCTTACTCTGCTACCTGGACTGGATACTGCTCAAGTTGTTCGCGCTGTCACAATTGGTGGTCGTAGTACTGGTTACGCAACGCTCTTTGGAATTCTTGCCGGTGTGTGGGTCTGGGGAGTCGCCGCTGCTCTCGGTATTAGCGCGCTATTGATTGCATCAGAATTGGCGTACACGATTCTCAAATGGACTGGCGCTATTTATCTAGTTTATCTTGGAGTAAAGATGTGGCTGGATTCTCGCCACATTACTCCTGAAACTATTCAAGCCAGAGTAGAAACAAAAGCAACATTCTGGAAGTCCTTTACCCGCGCACTCTTTATAACGTTAAGCAATCCAAAAAACGGCGTCTTTTATGTTGCAGTATTGCCGCAATTTCTACCCACTGAACTGCCGGCTGTTTTGGGTGGCTTTATCCTTGCCACAATTCACAACGTACTTACCTTTAGTTGGTTCTCACTCATTATTCTCGGCGCAGGCTTTGCGCAGAACGCACTACGCAACCCCAAGGTGCAAAAAATCGTAGAGCGTGCATCAGGGCTTGCTCTGATTGGCTTTGGAATCAGAGTAGCCTTCGAAAAGAGCTAAGCAGTTACGCTTTAACTCCCATGAGGTGCTCCATCGCAAGCTGGTCAAGAATTTCATAACCATAACCGCGCTTGCCTGCTTCATCAGCATCGAATGAATCTTTTTCAAGATCCTTCCATGTCTCACCTGCTGCAAGTGTTGGCTCAGAAAGTCCTGGAATATTCGAAGCCTTCATCGCTTCGATGACTCGAGGGTCGCTACGGAATGCAGCCGCACGCTCTTTGAGTACCAGATACATGCGCATATTTGATGTCGCAGATGCCCAGACTCCCGAATCAGCATCGGTACGTACTGGCTTGTAGTCAAAGTGCTTAGGTCCTGAGTATTGATAACGCTCAAGGAGATCAACGAGGAAGAAAGCGCTCTTCACATCACCATGGCCAAAGACAAAGTCTTGATCATATTTAGGCCCACGCTGTCCGTTAAGGTCGATGTGGAACAACTTCTTCTGCCAGAGCGCTTGCGCGATGCCGTGTACAAAGTTGAGGTTTGCCATCTGTTCGTGGCCAACTTCAGGGTTGAGCCCCACTAACTCTGGATGATCAAGCATTTGAATGAAGCCCAGCGCATGCCCGATTGTTGGCAAGAAGATATCGCCGCGAGGTTCGTTTGGCTTTGGTTCAATCGCAAACTTAATGTCATAACCCTTATCGATAACATATTGTCCAAGGACATTGAAGCCTTCTTTGTAACGCTCAAGAGCGACATAGGCGTCCTTAGAGCTTTCAGACTCAGCTCCTTCACGGCCGCCCCAGCAAACATAAATCTTTGCACCTAAATCTGCAGCTAAATCAATATTGCGCATGGCTTTGCGAAGTGCAAAACGACGGATATCGCGATCATTGCTGGTGAGCGCGCCATCTTTAAACACTGGATGGCTAAAGAGATTGGTTGTCGCCATAGGAACTTTCATTCCCGTTTCAGCAAGCGCCTTCTTAAAACGATCAATATGTCCCTGACGTACGGAATCTGTTGATCCGAATGGGAATAGGTCATCATCATGGAAGGTCACACCGTATGCACCACGCGCTGCCAATTCATTGACAGTACGAACTGGGTCCAACGCATCACGAGTTGGATCGCCAAATGGATCGCGTGCTTGCCAGCCAACGGTCCAGAGACCGAAGGTGAATTTATCTGCAGGTGTAGGTGTGTAAGTCATACCCGCGACTCTACCTATATATAGAGATATAGAAAAGAGAGTCTGCGAAAAATTAAGCGGGTGTGTATGCGCCGGTCACTAAGAAGTAGACGCGACGAGCAACAGAAACGGCATGATCTGCATAACGCTCGTAATAGCGACCAAGAAGGGTTAAATCGATTGCAGAATCAACGCCTTTATCCCAGCCAGATGCAGTCAAGGTTCCGATAACGTCGCGGTGAAGTTTGTCCATCTCATCATCATCTTTTTCGACTTCAAGAGCAAGATCAGTGCTCCGAGTCTCGATTACTTTGCCAACTTTGCGCGCAATCTTCTCAGCAACAGAACCCATCTGAGTGATTGCATCTTTGAGTTCGCTTGGAACTGCTGATTGTGGATGGCGAAGTCGCGCAATCTTTGCAACGTGATGCGCCATATCCCCCATGCGCTCTAAATCTGCGCTCATGCGAAGCGCTGTCACAAGTGCGCGTAAATCTGAAGCTACAGGTTGTTGACGGGCAATGATGTCAATGATGCGACTATCTAACTCATGTTGGTATGTATCGATTTTTTCGTCATAAGAAATAACTTCTTCTGCAAGATTGAGATCGGCTTTGATCAACGAATCTGTCGCTTTATGAATCGATTCACTCACCATGTTTGTAAGGTCTACAAGGGACTGGGAAACGCTATCGAGTTCTTCTTGGAAGACGGAGCGGATTAGTGCCATTGGGTAAAAATAGGGGTACTGCGTGAATAATGCCAATCATCCGTATGAACGGAAGGTAAACAGAGCCACCCGAGCAATAGGATTTGACGTATGTGGTTTCGCAAGGATGACGCACAGGGTCAGAATGGTGCTGTCCCTGATTTCATCTTTGATTTAGTAAATCACCTCGACGAGGATGTCCTACTTATTGGTCCGGGTGATCGCCCTCTTTTTTCATCAGCGGGTATAGAAAACCTCAATGTCTTACGTGAAGGTCGCGTACTTACTCCTGAACTTTCTGCGATTGTTCGCGCCGTACGACGCACACGAGTTCCTCACGATGGAAAATTAGAGGTAGCGCGTGGGCCAATTGGTGAAGGAACTCGCGAGTTAACGCTCAAAGTTGTTGCACTTGAGAATGAAGAGTTAATCTTGATTCTCATCAGTGATGAATCTGAAGCACAACGTGTTCATGAAGTACGACGAGATTTTGTAGCAAATATTTCTCATGAACTCAAGACCCCAATCGGAGCGCTCTCTTTGCTTAGCGAAGCAGTTCTCTCTGCCAAAGATGACCCTGAATCCGTAGCCAAATTTGCCACCAGAATGCAGCACGAAGCAAAGCGTTTAACTGAATTAGTCCAAGAAATCATCAATTTGAGTAGGCTTCAGGATTCTGACCCACTCTCGGTAGCAGATGAAGTGCGTATCAGCGACATCATTCAAGTAGCAGTCGATCAATGTCAGACTATTGCCCAAGCAAGAAAGATTGAAGTCACATCCACTAAGTTAGATGAAGCCAAAGTCCTAGGGGATGCAGAACAAATCACCATGGCTGTCCACAATCTCATTGAGAATGCCATCAACTATTCACCGGAGAACACCAAGGTCTCAGTCACAACTGAAATTGATGAAGGCATTGTGCAGATTTCGGTTACCGATCAAGGTATCGGAATTCCTGAAGCAGATCAGGCTCGTATTTTTGAGCGCTTCTACCGTGTTGATCCCGCTAGGTCACGTGAGACCGGCGGAACTGGTCTAGGGCTTTCTATTGTCAAGCATGTAGCAACAAAACACGGAGGCGATGTAAAGGTTTGGAGCGCACCAGCTGTCGGTTCTACTTTCGCGTTACGACTACCGTTATATGTGAATACCGGGGAGGCAAACTAGTGACCAAAATTCTGATTATTGAAGATGAAGTTTCTTTCTCAGAGGCACTTAGTTTCCTCCTGCAAAAAGAGGGTTTTGAAACTGTTATTGCAGAAACCGGAAAGCAAGGGCTCGAAGCCTTTAAGGCTGAGACTTTTGATCTCATTCTGCTAGATCTGATGATTCCAGAGATTTCTGGAATTGATCTCTGCCGCACAATTCGTACTACTTCTCAAATTCCCATCATTATGCTGACCGCTAAAGATTCTGAGATAGATAAAGTTGTGGGTCTTGAACTTGGCGCAGATGACTACGTAACAAAGCCTTATTCATCACGCGAGTTAGTAGCGCGCATTAAGGCGGTACTCCGCCGAGGTTCACTTGATGAACCAGCAAGTGCTGACTCAACAGGCGTCCATGAAGTTGCTGGCATCAGAATGGATGTTGAGCGCCACCAAGTCAGTGTTAATGGAGTAAATATTGCCCTACCGTTGAAAGAGTTTGAACTCCTAGAGTTTTTATTGCGCAATGCCGGTCGAGTACTAACTCGTGGTCAACTCATTGATCGAGTCTGGGGTGGCGATTATTACGGTGATACTAAGACGCTCGATGTTCACATTAAACGTTTGCGCTCAAAGATTGAAGCTGATCCAGCCAATCCAGTGCTGATTCAAACTATCCGAGGTTTGGGATACAAATTCGAGGCGTAGACTTCGACTATGTCCGAAAAACGAAATAGAGTTTTCACCGCACGTGATGCGCGTAAATGCATCATTATTCCCAGCGATCTTGATCATAAGTATTCACGGGGAGTTCTTGGTGTAATCACCGGATCGGCAAAATATCCAGGCGCTGCAGTGCTCAGCACTTCAGCAGCGCAAGCAACTGGCGTGGGCATGGTGAGATTCCATAGTTCATCAGGTTTGGCGCATCTCGTTTTGCACTCATCCCCTGAAACAGTTGTGCAGCCAGGTCCTGTGACGGCATGGCTGGCAGGCTCTGGAATTGATAGTAAGAAACATAGCGATTTCACAACGTGGCTTCGTCATCGTTGGTTCTCATTACTTACAGCACAAACTGTTCCAACAGTTCTTGATGCAGGAGCGTTGTCACTTGCTGGAAGACTCTCACAACCAACTTTAATTACTCCTCATGCTGGTGAACTTTCCACATTACTTGCTCAACGTGGCATGACGGTAAGTGCTGAAACTCTTGAAGCGGATCCAATCAATTGGGCGCAAAAGTCATCGAAACTCCTTGGAGTGACGGTTCTCTTAAAAGGTGCACATACAGTTGTCGCTGATAACGAGTCTGTCATCGCGTTGCCTCAAGCAACACCATGGCTTGCCACAGCGGGCACCGGTGATGTGCTTGCTGGAATCATCGGCGCGCTCGTTGCCACCAATTACATAGAAATTCTCAACGCCCCTGAACGTCTTGCTGAAGTTGCCGCGGCTGGCGCCTTCATCCATAACCAAGCTGCGCTCTTGGCATCTGAAGGAGCGCCAATCACAGCTAGCCAAATAATCGAGGAAATTCCAAGCGCAATGAGGAAAATTCTCAAGTAGCTAACTAGGGATATCCCTTCTCTTCCTTTTCGTAAGAAGAGAACTACCCTTATGTATGGTTAAAACTCTGGCGAATCCAGCGCGAGTTCTCATCATCAATGATGATGCATTTGAACTTGCCACTATGTCTGCATCTTTGAGATTGCACAGCACAAATATCGTCGGAGAAGCTGCGAATATGTTGGTAGCTGAAAATCTTTTTCGTTCTCTTCAACCAGAGGTAGTGCTTATCGATCTCCAATTCTCTGGTGAAGAAGCTATTGGCTTACTTCAGCGATTTCGTAAAATAGATCCAAAATTAGGAATAGTCATAGTCACTTCCTGTCCGGATCTCAGGCTATTCGGACTTTTAGAGCGAAACATTCCGCAAGGAAGCCAAATTATTTTAAAGCGGTCAGTTTCAGATTTATCGATTATTACTTTTGCGCTCTCCGAGTGCTTGGAATCGGCGCAAGATGGTTCTGCAATGAGATGGATTAGTATCCATGCCTCGATTCATGAAAGTTCATTTCTCACAATTCTCAATGAACTGACCGATGTTCAAATAGAGACTCTGCGCCTTGTTGCGCAAGGGCTAAGTAATTCTGAGATTGCGAGAGTGCGATTTGTATCTGAGAAATCTGTTGAACAGATTGTGGCCCGCATTGCCCAACACTTGTCAATATCACCAGATCGCAGCAGAAACCTACGTGTGATTTTGGCTGGCGAATACTTCAAATGGCTAGGCGCTCCTCGCCATTAACCAGCTGTGCGGTAAAGTCACCGCATGCAGTCCGGAATTACACTCAGTGAGATTCGAAAGCGATGGAATGAGGTTCTTGACCTCGTCGAAAGTCGCGATCGCATAGTCTGGATTGCCTATTTCGATGCCCGTTTGGAATCTTTTGAAAATGGCCGCCTCACTTTAGATTTCAGCGATGCCAATAAATTAGCAACGGGCCATAACTATGCGGAGGCGCGAATTCGCCACCGTGCAGCGTTACAAGGGGCTATCTATGATGTCTTTGGTATCAATGTGGTTGTGGTTGAAAAATGAGAAAGATTCTTACTGCAGCGCTTTCGTTAACCCTCATCGCCTTCACTGTTCATCCAGTTGCAGCTGATGATCTAAGCCTAATCGGCCCAGGCGGACGACTTCATGGCGCTGATGTCAGTAGATGGCAGCATCCAAATGACAAACCCATCAACTTTCAAAAGATGCATGATGCGGGGCTAAGTTTTGTCATGATCAAGGCATCTGATACTCGTTACGATGCAGATCGATTGGCGCTGAAATATGTAAAGATGGATAGAACTGCTGCGCAAGAGGCTGGAATTTATACGGGCTTCTATCATTATGCGATTTTGCCTAATGTAACTGCTCCTTCAGCGATTGTGAAGGATGCGCGTGCGCAGGCACAAAAAGTAATCTGGCGCCTAACTTCCCTCGGTGGCTATAACGAGATGGACCTTCCCTACGCTCTTGATCTAGAGAATCGTTGTATTCAATGGAGTTCAACTGGTGTGTGTCAGAAAAATGCCACGCGTAGCGCTGCAACGTTGTGGAGCAAGACCTTTCTGAAGACTCTCAAGGAAAAGACAGGTAGAACGCCGATCCTTTACTCGTCACCATCATTTCTTGAAACTGCGCTCAATCGAGATAAAGAACTCAATTCTTATCCGCTCTGGATCGCCCAGTACGCAATTGACCCAGCAAAACCAGAGGCGCGACCTAACGTAAAGCCCGGCGGTTGTTTCGTCCACTCATGGACTACCAAAGAGTGCGCGGCTAATTGGACGATGTGGCAGTACACATCGTGCGGTATTGCACCAAAGTATGGAGTGCCCGGAAATCGCCTAGACCTCAATGTCTTTAGCGGCGGGCGTGAAAAATTTCTCGCTCTACTCACTGGGACTTGGCAACCTGAACCTGCTGATCTCATGCCTCAGAACGAAACGTCCACAATTGTCATTTCATCATTTAGCGCATCAACCACAAATAAAAATGTCGTAATCAACGTTGAGGTAAAGCGCCCAGATAACACTCCTGTCGTAACCGGTACTGTGCGCTACTACTTTGGCAAGGAGAATGTGGTTATTCCTTCGGTAGCGCAATATGTCGAACGCGAAACAAGTGGAATCTGGAAGTTATCTATCTCTGGTATGCCCGCAGGCTCATGGACAGGACATGTTGGATTTAAGGATGAAACTGGCACTCACGAAGAAGTAAGAACCCCGCTTAATCTCGATATTTTGCAAGGTCCAACACCTGCACCTAGACCAAGTAAAAAGCCGGTGAAGAAGCCAGCAACAGATAGTTGTCGTAACCAGATTAAGAATTAAGCGACAGAAGAGTTAACGAGAGCGCGGAGTGCGGCCTCTTCCTCTTCAATCACTCGTGCATAAGACTGGATCGATTCTTTGCGATCTCCTGCGCTCCACTTGAGCACTGGTCCGATGATTTGCGCGACTTCATCAGCTGCAGATAGTCCACTGTCACTTGCTTCAAATGAGATACGCGTGCGACGCAAAAGCACATCTTCCACCGAAAGTGCGCCTTCATGCGATGCTGCATGCAAGACCTCTGCCTTGATATATGGAAGATCTGGAATCAAGCGCTCTGCCATAGATTCATCAGCTGCGATGATTTCCAGAATTTCTGAGATGAGTGATCCGTAACGATCTAAGAGGTGCTGCACTGTTGCCTCGCTGAGATTATTTTCGCTGGCAATCTTGAGAACCTGTTGCTTCAGCGCAAAGTAGCCATCCGCACCAATAAGGGGAAGTTTGTCCGTAACAGAGTCACTCACGATGCGACGTAAATCAAGAACTGCAAGATCTACCGCATCCTTGGCCATAACTCGATAAGTGGTGTACTTGCCACCAGCCAAACTCACAAAACCAGGCACTGGGCGATCGACGGTATGTTCGCGGGAAAGCTTTGTGGTTGCTGACTTTGAATTATTTGCAACCAATGGGCGCAGCCCTGCAAATACTCCAAGGATGTCCTCTGACTTTAACTTTGGTTCAAGCACACGATTTGCTTGATCTAGTATGTATTGAACATCCTCTTGCGTTGCTAGTGGCTTGGCTCGATCTCCATCATATGGAGTATCAGTGGTTCCTACAATCCACTTGTCGCCCCATGGAATTAAAAAGAGTACTGAGACTGCAGTCTTGAGAATGATGCCATCTTTCGAGTGAATTGCGCTCTGTGGGACAACGATATGTACACCCTTTGACATCGCAACGGAATAGCCTGGAGTTAAACCAAATTTTGCATGGAGCTCATCGCTCCAGACACCTGCACACATGATTGTCGCTTTTGCAGAGATTGTGAGTTGCTTTCCAGATTGAAGATCAGTCGCCACTGCACCAGTCACCTTCTTGCCAGAGCGCACTAAGTCATCTACGCGCACGCTGGTAGCCATGACCGCGCCATGCCGCGCTGCAGTACGAGCAATCATCATCGTGTGGCGGGCATCATCTACCTGGGCATCAAAGTATCGAATCGCACCAGTGATGATGTCCTGGCGAAGAGATGGTGAAATATGTGCAATTGTTTTGCCGGTCAGGTGCTTATGTGATGGCAGTGCGCGTTTAAAGCCGCGAAGCGCGTCATAGAGCGCAAGTCCAGCGCCTACATAAGTGCGCTCTTTAACTTTTTCAGTGAGTGGATATAGAAAACTAACTGGCTTCACTAAGTGTGGGCACTGTGTTGAAACCATCAATTCACGTTCATGTAGCGCTTCGCGAACCAATTTGAAATCGTACTGCTCGAGGTAACGCAATCCTCCGTGAATTAATTTGCTAGAGCGACTAGAAGTTCCAGCGGCATAATCTTGAGATTCCACAAGCGCAACTTTGAGGCCACGTGTCACTGCATCTAGTGCAACGCCAACGCCATTTACGCCCCCACCGATAACGAGGATGTCAAACTCTTCTGTGGCAAGCGCTGAAAGCGCAGCAGCACGTTGCTCGCGGTTGAGTGAAGATGTAAACATCGTGGAACTACCAATTCTTGATTGCGCTTAGTTTCGAGATTTATCGGTTTTGAGTAGTCTTAACTATATGGCATACATCGGAAGTTTGGATCAAGGAACAAGCAGCACTCGCTTCATGATCTTTGATGCCGCAGGCAAGGTCGTCGGGCAGCATCAGATGGAACATCGTCAGATACTTCCGCAAGCGGGTTGGGTTGAACATGACGCTGCTGAGATTTGGGAGCGGACTCAGGAAGTGATCACTGGCGCGCTCAAACAAGCCAATATCTTGGGCTCTGATTTAGCAGCTATCGGTATCACCAACCAACGAGAGACAACCGTGGCTTGGGATGTGACTACGGGCAGGCCGCTACATAATGCGATTGTTTGGCAAGACACCCGCACAGCAGATTACCTCGCTACTTTTTCTCAGCAGATTCGCGATGAGATAACTCATAAAACAGGTTTGGCGATTGCTCCTTATTTTGCAGGCAGCAAGATGAATTGGTTAATCCAGAACTCAACGGCTGTGCAAGATGCAATCGCGCAGGGCACTGCGCGCTTTGGAACAATCGATACCTGGCTACTGTGGAATCTCTCAGGCGGGGTCCGCTCTGGTGTTCACCTTACTGATGTCACAAATGCCAGCCGCACATTGCTGATGAATTTAGAGACGTTGCAATGGGATGAGCAATTACTGAACCAATTTGCGATTCCTCGATCAGTTCTGCCCGAAATTAAATCTTCTTCTGAAATTTATGGAGTAACGGACCCACATGGACCACTAGGAAGCGCCGTTCCGATTGCTGGAATTTTGGGTGATCAACATGCAGCCATGGTTGGCCAAGTTTGCTTCTCGCGTGGAGAATCTAAGACCACTTATGGGACCGGAAACTTTGCGCTTCTCAATACTGGCAACGAAATTGTCAGATCAAAGAATGGACTTCTCACCACAGTCTGTTACAAGTTTGGCGATCAACCTGCCATGTACGCGCTTGAAGGTTCTGTTGCAGTAACAGGATCTGCAATTCAGTGGTTACGAGATCAACTTGGCATTATTTCTCACGCTGCAGAAACTGAAGCCCTGGCATCATCTGTGACTGATACTTCTGGTATTTATTTTGTACCAGCCTTCTCTGGACTTTTTGCTCCTTATTGGCGCAGCGATGCACGTGGAGTCATTGTTGGACTCACTCGCGCTGCAACGAAGGCTCATTTAGCTCGCGCTGCGCTAGAAGCAATCTGTTATCAAACGCGCGATGTCATGGATGCAATGGTCGCAGATAGCGGCGTACCGATGACCGAAATGCGCGTCGATGGCGGAATCACTGCAAATTCTCTATGTATGCAGATGCAAGCAGACATTATGGGCATCGATATCACTCGCCCACTCATCACTGAAACAACAGCGTTGGGCGCTGCTTATGCGGCTGGTCTTGCAGTTGGTTTCTGGAAAGATACTGATGAACTCAAAAAACAGTGGCAGCAATCTCGTCGATGGAATCCAACATCTAGTGCAGAAGATCGTGAAGCAGGTTATGCCGGTTGGAAGAAAGCGATTGAGCGGACTCTTAACTGGGCCTAGCTGGAATAATCACAGCGCACGATAGAGTAGGCACACTATGGATGAAGTCCTCGAACTTTCCGCTGGAGTAGTACGTACTAGTCGCACTATGAACGATGGACGCACCATCCGCTATTACGACACTGCAGGACAAACTCGAACTGCCAAAGATCTTCGCCCAGAAGAAGAACAACCCGGAATTGGTGAGTTACGTCTAGATCCATTGGTCAATGAATGGGTTGCCATGGCAGCGCATAGACAAGGACGCATCTTTCTTC
>CAYWWZ010000005.1:0-29606 GCA_964462495.1 uncultured Candidatus Planktophila sp.
GGCGAATTCTCCGCACAATCCGCCAGGTTATGAGGCCGAGCAAAAGAATGCCGACGCCTTCCCAGAACGAAATTGGAAAGCGTGAATGTGAATCTAGTGGCTCACTAACTATGGAGCCCTCGGCGGTAACTCGCAACTCTGCAACGACTCCTGCATGATCGGTTCCGTACGGTGGCCTCTGTCCAATAATTTTTGAGGTAAGTACGTTGATTCCATTTTTCACGAAGATGTAATCAAGGCGATCGGTATAACCAAACGCATTACCCATCTTTGTAGCTGCGCTTTGTCGCTTGGCATCAGCTCCAGTCAATAGAGCGTTCATTCCCCATGTAAATGCAGCAGGCTCGCTCGCATCCGGACCGGCATCAACAAATTTGGCGCTTCGCATAACTTTATAAGCGCTGCAGAGAGATGACCCAGTTGGGCATTTCTCGCTCGCTTCAGGTTGTTCGCCTGGATTTGGAAAGCCTTTTGGTCGTGGGTCACGCGGATCTGAATTGAAATCTCCAATGACGATTATCGGTGATTTGGTCTTTTCTAAATCGGCGACAAGTTGCCTTGCCTGTTCTGCGGCTTTAGGAACTTTGTTGCTATCCCATAATGATTCTAAATGCGTGCTGACAAATCGAATATTGCTTCCTTGCATAGTGATATCTGCCCAGGTGTAGCCGCGGTAAATCTCCATGATTGTGGGCACAACCTTGTAGACATCTTGATATTCCGAGTTGCCTACTTGATTTACATATTGTGCCAACTCTTTCTTGATTAAGAGCGCATCGCCAATTTGAAAACCACAGGATGCCGAATTTTGACCAAAGAGTGGTTGGAAGGTTTTAGCGTCATTGACTTTAGTTAAGAATGGAATTGGCCCTATCGAATATCCGGGGTTGAAAGCCTTTTCACCGTTCTTTTCGGCGATAACATATCGGCCATCTAGGGCAGCTAAAAGTTCATTGGTGAAATTAAATACTTCGGTCTTTGCGCTCCAGGGTTTGGCTTTGCAATACCAAATCGTTGCCTCTTGTAAGCCAATGACGTCTGGGGCTTCATCTTTAATCTCCTGCGCCAAGATCAATTTGCGCTTGGAGAAATCAGTGGCTTGCACTTGATCCCACATAAATTGTGCAGCCGCTGGTAAATCAGGGATTAGTTCCAACGCGACTCCAACGTCGGCACCTAGATAGATATTGCGCGACATAACTGTAAATGAGTCTTCATTCGCCCGGGCGGGAGGAGTCGCAACGCAAAGAAGTAGAGCTGTAATTAGTACGAAATACCTCTTCACTCTTTTAGTTTACCCACGCTACTATTCCCAAATGACAGCCTCGCAGATAAAAGTTGAAATCTTTGACGAACGCCAATGCATCTTGGGCGAAGGACCCGTTGCATCTGGACCAACCCATTCTGAAGTGCAATGGGTTGATATTGAGGGCAGAAAGGTACTCAGCCGAAATCTAGAAACGGGACAGAGTGGTGAATACTCCGTTCCGGAAGATATTGGATTTGTGATTCCTACTGAATCTGGAAAAGATCTCTTAGGAACAGCCAGCGGCCCGGTTCTTTACGATGGCAAAGATTTCGCACCTTTTGTTTCTCGTAATGAGGTAGATGTAACCCCGATGCGATGGAATGATGCAAAAGTAGATCCCGCTGGAGATCTCTGGCTTGGTTCAATGTCTTATACCGAAGATGGGGGCCACGGTGCGCTCTATCGGTTGAAGGGAAAGAGTAAGGAGCTCACCAAGTTTGTTCCTGGAACTAGCATCAGTAACGGTTTAGCGTGGAGTAAGGATAGAAAAACTTTCTTCTATATCGACACACTTAACTTTGGCGTCGATGCTTTTGATTATTCACCAGAAGGAATAACAAATAGACGATTGGCTGTTTCCTTTAGCCAGGATCTCGGTTATCCCGACGGCATGTGTATTGATACCGAAGATGGTCTCTGGATTGCTTTCTACAATGGCAGCGCTATTCGTCGATTTGATACGCGCAATAACTTTATTATGACCCATGAAATCAAGATGCCTGCAGTACGCACAACTTCCTGTGCCTTTGTGGGAAAAAACCTTGATCAATTAGTGATAACCAGCGCTGAGCGCAACAATCCAACAAGCACAGCAAACGATGGTCAGACATTTATCTGTACCCCAGGATTTGTCGGTACTCCTACAACGCTCTTTGCTGGAGCTTAATGAGATTCGCGTGGAGTCTTTGAACCGCTAGCTCCACGTAAGAAATCAAGGTCAGCGCCTAAGTGAGACTGCTCCACATGATCAATGTAGAGGCGTTCCCAACCGCGCTCTGTATTTGCAAGCGCTGAGACCATATTGGGTGATGGTTGGCGCGCTGCTAGCTCAGCGTCTGAAATTTTCACATTAAGGGTGCGTTCTGGAACATTCAGTTCAATCACATCACCATTCTGCAATTTAGCTAGCGGGCCACCCAGTGCGCCCTCTGGAGATACGTGAAGCACAACGGTTCCAAATGCCGTACCGCTCATGCGACCGTCGCAAATTCGAACTAAATCGAGAATTCCTTTTTCCAAAAGTTTCTTTGGAATCGCCATATTAGAAACTTCTGGCATTCCCGGATACCCCTTTGGTCCGCATCCACGCAAAACAAGCACGCTATTTTCATCAACATCTAGATCAGGGTCATCGATGCGAGCGTGAAAATCTTCAATGCTCTCAAAAATTACAGCTTTACCTGTGTGAACCAGAAGGTTCTGACTCGCTGCGGCTGGCTTAATCACAGCACCATCAGGTGCAATATTCCCGCGCAAGACAGCAATTCCAGCTTCTGGCTGTAGTGGTGCGTCGAACTTTCTAATAATTGTTTCGTCGTAAATCTCTGCATTTTGAATGGAATCTACATAAGGCTTACCAGTCACTGTGATCGGACTCTTATCAAGTAGATGTTCCACCTCTTTCATAACTGCTGTTAATCCGCCTGCACGGAAGAGATCTTCCATCAAGAACTCACCAGCAGGCTGCAAATTAACCAGTAAGGGAACTCGTGAACCAATCTTGTCAAAGTCATCAAGCGTCAGATCGACACCAAGTCGGCCAGCCATTGCCAACAGATGAACAACAGCATTAGTTGAGCCACCTATTGCACCAAGAGCAACAATCGCGTTATGGAAAGCGCCTTTAGTCATAATGTCGCTTGGTTTGAGATTCTCCTCAACCATTTTGACAATTCGTACACCAGATTCGTGGGCACCTTGATAAAGACGACTATCAGGTGCGGGAACTCCAGCAAGTCCTGGCAAACTCATACCAAGAAGTTCTGCCATGCTGCTCATCGTTGATGCAGTGCCCATAGTGTTGCAATGGCCTTTGCTGCGAATCATAGATTTCTCTGAATTGTAAAAATCCTCTTGGCTCATCTTGCCTGCGCGAACTTCTTCGCTAAATTTCCAAACACCAGTTCCGCAACCAAGTAACTTTCCCTTAAAAGTTCCATTGAGCATTGGTCCACCAGAGATAACAATTGCTGGGAGATTCACAGATGAGGCACCCATTAATAGCGCTGGAATAGTCTTATCGCAGCCACCAAGCAGAACAACTCCATCAACTGGATTAGCGCGGATCATTTCTTCTGTGGCCATCGAAACCATATTTCGCCACAACATCGCAGTCGGGCGCACATTTGATTCGCCCAATGAAACCATCGGTAGGTTATATGGAACTCCGCCTGCCTCCCAGATTCCATTTTTAACACTCTGAGCAACTTCATTGAGATGCATATTGCATGGCGATAAATCAGATGCCGTATTAAGAATTGCTATTTGGGGACGAGTTCCGGTTAGCGCTGAATCAGGATTTCCACGGCGCATCCAAGCACGGTGAATATATGCATCTTTTGAATTACCGCCATACCAATCAGCGCTGCGCATTTCTCTATCCTATCTACAAAGCGCTTATGCGGTAAGTCCGCTACATGATGGTTTTGGTCCACCATTTGGATTGCCATAACGATGATAGGTAATCGCCACTGATTGCTCGATTAACCAACGAGGAGTTTCAATATCGCCACGCTGCGCCACCGGTCTGTGATCGACTGAAATCCCTTGCTGCAACATCTCCAAAACTGGTGGCTTACTTGAAGCTAGCCATCGGACGCGAGAGAACTTCTCTTTCACATCCTTTAGATCAGTGGTGAAAATAACCTTCGCGCCCGTTTTTTCGCTGATGTAATGGATGAGCGATTTTTCTGCCTGGGTAGTTGATTCATCAACAACCACAACAATTGGCGCCAAATAATGGCGATAACGCTGAAAATTCTTTTCTACCAACAGACCAGATCTATCTATGGCTTGTGAACCAACTTTGCTCCACCAAGTATTTACTCCATAAATTGCGGCTTCTAGATTTGTAACTCGTGGCCAATTGCGCAGGGTGTTGACATAGTTAAGCCCGCCTGCTTTTGCATTTGGTCCCACTGCAGATTTCTTCCAACCTCCGAATGGTTGGCGATTCACAATTGCACCAGTGATTCCGCGATTTACATAGAGATTACCTGCCTCAACGCGGTTAATCCACTCTTCACATTCTTTTTCGTCCAAAGATTGAATTCCAGCGGTGAGACCAAACTCAGTTTCATTCTGCCAATTAATTGCCGTATCAAAGTTAGGCGCTTCAATTACGGCAAGCACTGGACCAAACCACTCATGGCGATGTGACCAAGAACCAGCTTTTACACCTAGCTTTACTCCAGGACGCCACATCAAACCAGCGCTATCTAATTGCTTAGGTTCAACTAGCCAACTTTCGCCTTCATCAAGTTGAGTGAGTGCGCGACTTAGCGCAGCTTCGGCAGGACGAATAATTGGTCCCACAGTTGTTGCAAAACTCCAGCCAGCCCCGACACTCAAGGATTCGACTGCATCCTTGAGTTGGCGAATAAATGCTGGGTCGTTATAGATATTGGTATCCACAATTGCCAGTGATGCAGCAGAACATTTCTGTCCCGCATGGCCAAAGGCGGATTGCACTAAATCTTTTACGGCGGCATCGATATCTGCGCATGAAGAAATCAGTACAGCATTTTTTCCACTTGTCTCTGCCATCAAATTAATTTCTGGCCGCCATGATGTGAAGAGCGCTGCGGTATCAAATGAGCCAGTCAGAATAAGCCCGTCAATATCTGGGTGAGTGATGAGGTACTTTCCATTTTCATCATCGCGCATTGGTAAAAATTGCAGAACATCCTTCGGAACTCCGCCCGCCCATAAATGGCTGACAATTTCCCAAGCAGTGGCAACAGTCTCCGGCGCAGGTTTGAGGATAACTGTGTTGCCAGCTGCCAGCGCTGCACAGACTCCACCGATAGGAATTGCATATGGGAAGTTCCATGGTGGAACAACCAAAATTGTCCCGAGTGGTGTTGATTCACCGAAATTCTGAGCTGTGGTGGCGTAGAAGCGGGCGAAGTCAATCGCTTCAGCGACTTCTGGATCTGCCTCCGCCACAGTCTTTCCTGCATCACGTGACATCACAGCGATTGTTTCTGTGGTGGCTTTCTGCATCACCTTTGCTGCAGCGAAGAGAATCTGTGCGCGCTCTTCAATAGAAAGAGAGCTCCACTTTCCTTGAGCGCTCTTCGCAGTCGCAATTGCGTTATCTACATCTTTAGCAGAACCAACTGAGTAGTGATACCAAACTTTTCCATCATCTGAAGGGTCGCGACCTTCTTCTTGTTCCTTGGTAAATATCTCTTTTCCATTAATGACAAGTGGAATCTCTTGATCTTTGATTGCCCGAACTTTCTTGATGGCTTTCTCTACTGCAGCAATAAATTTTGGTTCAGTTGGATCGGCATTTGGCTCGTTCTCAAAAGTCAACCCAGTTGCTTGGGCATGCTCAATATGGCGCAAACTTTCGGTTGTAATTGTGTGGCGCTCAGCAATTGACTTTAAAAATCGCCGCTCTTGATCTGCGAATTTTGCAGGGTTCTTAGCGATGTCAAAGGCTGCCTTGAGATAATTCTCGTCTGAGGTATTCTCATCGAGGCGGCGGACTAAGTATGCAACCGCTGCTGCAAAATCATCTTTACGAGTCACTGGTGCATACAGCAGAACTGGTTGCCCGGCACGAGTTACAGCGAGCGCTTCTGCATTTGCCATACCTTCCAACATTTCAATATCAATTTGATCTAAAACTCCCCGTAACTTTGCAACTTCAATTGCCCATGTCATGTGGAATAAGTTGTGTGAAGCGATTCCAATTCGAACAGCCTTGGCGTGTTCAGGACGTAGTGCAGCATCAATCAGGCGTACGTATGACGCATCAACGTCTGACTTGGTGCGATATGGCGCTGGGCTCCACCCATGAAGTTCAGCTTCCGCACGCTCCATCGCCAAATTTGCCCCTTTAACGAGGCGCACTTTGATGGTTCCGCCGCTTCTGTCATATCGCGCTTTTGCCCATGTCACCAACTCACCAAAGAAGTGATGAGACTCAGGAAGGTATGCCTGCAGAACTATGCCCGCCTTCATTGTTGAGAATTCATCTTCATCCAACACTTGCTTAAATGCGGCAACTGTCATCGGAAGATCTCGATACTCCTCCATATCCAAATTCACGAATACGCCGTGTTGCTGCGCCTGGCGATAAAGAATTCTCATCTTCTCCGAAACTCGTTTAATGGAGCCATCAACATCGATAATGATGAGTTGCGCAACAATTGAAGAGAGTTTGACTGAAATGTAATTAACTTCTGGGCGGCGCATCATCTCCAAGATTGATTGAAAGCGTTGCTCTGCCTCGTGATCGCCAAGAACTGCCTCACCTAAAACATTTATGTTGAGTGAAATTCCTTTAGTTGCGCGCTTTGCTAAATGCTTGGAGAGTTTTTCGCTCTCTGAGGCCAGGATCAGATCTTTTGAGAGTGCTCGCACTCGCTGGTGCACGACGGCAACAATTGGACCGGGCACGATGCGCGATAAGACTCCGATGAAGTGAAGACCCAAAGCATTTACTGCACCAAAACCAACCAAGCTGGCTTTCTTGGCAGCGCGCCTAAAGATGCGCGAAGAAGATTGCACTGAACTAATACGCATCACCTCATCAGTGAGCGTGATGGTTGCCTCGATTGCCTTAGGGTCTTTAAATAGTCGAGCCACCCGCTTGCGGCTGGCCTTTTCACGGCGATCACGAAGTTTTTCAGATTGCTGCATCAACTCTTTCGTGCGTGCAACTGCGGTAGAAGTCAGTTGATCGAGCTTTACGTCTGTGTCAAAGATTGACGGCATTCCGCAAGGTTAGCAAGGCGCGAAAGCCCCTGCAGACCCTATAAATGTGAGATTTATGAGCGTAGGATTGAAATATGAATAATGACAGTGCAGAGGTCGAGACCAAGAAGCCCAAGCGCATCCATGATCAAGCCCCTTCTGAACTCTTTGCTGAGTTTATGAAATCAGGATGGACGCCTTCAAACCTCGAAGATTTGGCGCCGCTTGAAGTGGTCACTTATGCATTTTCAAGAAGACAAGTTTTATCAGCGAACTTCAAAGGAATTCGCCTGGTCCTTCCTGCTGGTGGTTACAAAGTCCGTGCCAACGACACTGATTACAACTACCGCCCCCATAGCGCTTACGTTTACTACAGCGGAGTTCAGGGAGCCGATTCAACAGCTGATGCTGTGTTGGTTCTTGAACCATCTGGTGATGCACACATTTCTTATCTATATATGAATCCACGATCGACTAGAGATACTGATGCCTTCTATCGCGATGCAAAATACGGCGAACTTTGGGTAGGACGGCGTTTCACGCTAGATGAGGCAAAGGCTCGCTATCAAATTGAAACTCGTCATTTATCAGAGTTAGAAACCCTTCTCTCTGACAAGCAAGAGACTCTTACCCTCCGCTCCGTTGATGCTTTAGTTGATAAATGCGTCAAGGAGCATCCGCGAGAAGAAGAATTTGCAACTTTCGTTTCTGAGCAGCGCCTCTGCAAAGATTCTTATGAAATCGCTGAATTGCAAGCTGCCGTTGATGCATCTGCACTTGGTTTTAACGATGTCATCGCAGCCATCCCAGCTGCAGTTGAAACGCCAAGAGGTGAAAGAGTTTTAGATGCAGCCTTTTACGGCCGCGCCAGAATTCTGGGAAATGACCTGGGGTACAACACGATTGTCGGTGCAGGTTCGCACGCATGTGTACTGCACTGGATCCGCAATGATGGCGATGTGCGTCGCGGCGAGTTAGTTCTCGTTGATGCTGGCGTTGAAATGGAATCCTTCTACACCGCAGATATCACGCGCACTTTGCCAGTCGATGGAAAATTCACACCAGCCCAACGCGCTCTCTATATGTTGGTCTACGAATCGCAATTAGCTGGCTTTGCGGCAATCAAACCAGGGGTTCTCTTCTCGGAAATCAATAAAGCTTGCCAAGAGGTGCTGGCCAAGGGTTTGGCAGATATGGGTGTGCTTACTGTCTCCGCCGAAGAATCGCTGAAGCCAGAAGTTGGTCTACATCGTCGTTGGACCTTGCATGGAGTAAGTCATCATCTAGGACTTGATGTTCATGACTGTGCGCAGGCGCGAAAAGAGATGTATCTCGATGCGCCGTTACGCGAAGGAATGGTTCTCACCGTCGAACCTGGACTTTATATCCAACCTGATGACGAACTCTTTGCTCCTGAATATCGCGGAATCGGAATTCGCATCGAAGATGATGTTGTGGTTACTGCAGATGGGTGCCGTAATCTCAGTGAGAATATTCCGCGCCATCCAGATGATATTGAAAAGTGGATGAAGCGGATTTTAGGACGCTAGCGCGTAACCAAAAGCTGCGGCTAACAAACCGCATGTTAGGGAAGCGGTGAGGTTAATAGCTACCGCTCGATAACGCTTGAGTTCATATGCAAGATAGAGATCGAGTATAAAGGTTGACCACGTCGTAAACGCTCCTGCAAAACCAATTGCCAGAAAATCTTGCCAATGTTCAGTTCGACCAAAGGTCAACCCGATGAGAAAAGAACCAACAATATTTACCGTAAATGTTCCAAAAGGTTTTTGGGTAAATTTTCTAAAATATTGATCGATTAGAAATCGTGCAGATGCGCCAAGAGATGCGCCAACAATCACAAGAAAGGTGCTCAATCTTTTCTCACCTTCACATACCGGCGCGACAACTGCATCGTGACATGAGCGATTGCAAGAGAGGCCAAGATAGTCAGCACTAGATAATCAATTCCTGATTCTTCTGGCCCCACTATTTGATAGGTGACAGCGGAAAAAGTGGTCATTCCCCCGCAAAAACCAGGAAGTAAGAAGTAGCGCAAAGCGGTAATCCCGCGCCTTTCCATAAGAACGAGGAAGAAGACAGCCAGCGCTACACCCAATAGGTTTGCAGTCAGAGTTCCTAATTCACTCTGTGGAATAACCAAACTAAACCACCAACGAATTAATGAGCCCAGCGCACCACCTGCTGCGACGAGCGCTACCGCTTTCAGTGTTAAACCAACTTCTTGCTTGCTTTAACGATGGATGTGATCACGCTGATAATGAGTGAGGCAAAGAGCGCAGACCAGAAACCGTTGACATCTAACTTGTCACTCCATCGTGCAGTAAGTGACAACATCGCGGCATTTACTACCAAAAGGAAGATGCCAAAGGTCACTATTGAAACAGGAAAAGTTAGAACTTTGATAAGCGATCCAAGTACGCTATTGATAAGACCGAAGAGCAGAGCAACCCATAAATAGGTTGTTACACCGCCATCTACTGTAATTCCTGGGACGACCAGCGTGGCAATCCACATTGAGAAGGCGAGGACTGCCCAGCGGATCAGCAAGTGCATTAGTTGCGCTTTTCTCGCTTCAATAATCCAGCAAACATGCGAGCTGGATCGTATTTGATATCTACAACTCGCTCCTTCATAGGAATGATTGCGTTATCTGTGATCTTGATGTGCTCAGGACATACTTCAGTACAGCACTTTGTAATGTTGCACATTCCAAGGCCATGCTCTTCCTGCGCTGTGCGCTTGCGGTTCTTCAACATGTCGAGAGGATGCATATCTAGCTCGGCAATTCGAATGAAGAATCGTGGGCCAGCAAATGACTTCTTATTCTCTTCATGGTCACGGATTACGTGACAGGTGTTCTGACATAAGAAGCATTCAATGCACTTACGGAACTCTTGGCTGCGCTCGACATCCACTTGTTCCATACGAGCTTCACCTGGCGCTAGCTCTGTAGGGTGCTCGTAGGCCGGAATCTCCATCGCCTTCTTGTAATTGAAAGATACATCTGTAACGAGATCCTTAATCACTGGGAAGGCGCGAAGTGGCGTCACGGTAATAGTTTCGTTCTCGTCAAATGAAGCAACCTGGGTCATGCATGCAAGACGTGGCTTGCCGTTAATTTCCATTGAGCAGGAACCGCACTTACCAGCTTTGCAATTCCAGCGAACCGCAAGATCTCCCATTTGGGTTGCTTGCACGCGATGAATTACATCGAGGACTACTTCACCTTCATTGACATCGACCTGAACATCTTTGAGGCCTCCATCATTTGCGTCACCTCGCCAGATGCGAAGATTTATTTTGCGCGCCATTAGTTGGAACCGCCTTTCGCAATTTCTTCGGGTGTCATGTACTTCTCGAGTTCGTGGATATCGAAGAGATCAAAGAGCTCTTTCGGAAGCATCGGCAACGGCTGTGCTTTTACATTTACTTGGCTGCCATCAAAGCTGGCGATGTGGTTGACCTGGCGCCACTTATTGCTCATTCCAGGGAAATCATCGCGAGTATGTCCGCCACGTGATTCTTCACGTAATAGCGCTGACTTTGCTGTCGACTCTGCAACCAACAACATGTTGTCGAGGTCGAAAGCTAAGTGGAAACCTGGGTTGAACTTGCGTCCACCAGATACCGCGACGTTCTTACTGCGAGCGCGAATCTCAGCAATCTTGGTGATTGCTTCTTCAATTTCGCTCTTTGTGCGGATGATGCCAACCAGATTATGCGTCACCTCTTGCAACTCAGCATGGAGTGAATATGAGTTCTCTCCACCTTGGCGGCTAAATGGCGCTTCGATGCGATCGGCTGCGGCCTTAATCGTTGCATCCGATACTGGGTTGGCAGAGTTCTTCTTTACATACTCTGCAGCTCCCATACCTGCGCGACGACCAAAAACAAGAAGATCGGTCAGTGAATTTCCACCAAGGCGGTTTGAACCGTGCATACCGCCTGCAACTTCACCTGCTGCAAAGAGTCCGGGAACTCCAATTGCCGCTGCTGTATCTGGTTCTACTTCAACGCCACCCATGACGTAGTGGCAGGTTGGACCAACCTCCATCGCCTCTTTGGTGATATCTACTCCTGCTAATTCATAGAACTGGTGCCACATCGATGGTAGGCGCTTCTTAATGACTTCTGCTGTAAGTCGCTTCGATACATCGAGGAATACTCCACCATGTTCAGTACCGCGGCCAGCTTTTACTTCAGCATTAATTGCGCGCGCAACTTCATCGCGCGGAAGAAGCTCTGGTGGGCGGCGGTTATTGTCTTGATCTTCGTACCAACGATCTGCTTCAGCTTCATTATCTGCATACTTATCTTTAAATACATCTGGGATGTACTTAAACATGAAGCGTTCGCCTTCTGAGTTGGTGAGAATTCCACCTTCTCCACGGACTGATTCAGTTACAAGAATTCCGCGCACTGATGGTGGCCAGACCATTCCAGTTGGATGGAATTGCAAGAACTCCATATCAACCAGATTTGCCCCTGCCTTCAGGGCTAGCGCGTGCCCGTCTCCGGTGCCTTCCCAAGAGTTTGAGGTAATTTTGAAGGTCTTTCCAACGCCACCTGTTGCAATAACAACTGCTGGTGCTTCAAAGAGAATTTCTTCGCCGCTTTCGCGCCAGTAACCATAGGCTCCAGCAATCTTGCCGTTCTCTTTGAGAATTTCTGTGATTGTGCATTCAGCGAAGACTTTGATCTTGGCTTCCATGTCACCAAATTCGCGGCCATCTTTCTGTTGCAACTGAACAATCTTCTGTTGCATCGTGCGAATGAGTTCTAGACCTGTGCGGTCGCCAACGTGTGCCAGGCGTGGATATTCATGTCCACCGAAGTTACGTTGTGAAATTTTTCCTTCTTTGGTGCGATCAAAGAGTGCGCCCCACATTTCAAGTTCCCAGATGCGATCTGGCGCTTCTTTGGCATGTAGCTCTGCCATGCGATAGTGGTTAAGGAACTTTCCGCCACGCATTGTGTCTCGGAAGTGAACCATCCAATTATCGTTATCGTTGACGTTACCCATTGAAGCAGCAGCGCCACCTTCGGCCATAACGGTGTGAGCCTTACCAAAGAGTGATTTACAGATGATGGCAACGCTCAAACCGGCTTCACGCGCTTCTACTGCAGCGCGAAGACCAGCTCCACCAGCACCAATTACTAAGACGTCGTACTTATGTCGTTCGAGAGTCATTGTTGTCGGCATCCTTTAGAAGAAGTAGAAGTTGGTCCAGGCGCCAGTTGCTACTTGGCGAACGTAAATATCGGCAAATGCCACAGCAAGCAGCGAGTACCAAGCAAATTTCTGGTGTGAATGGTTGAGAACAGAAACCCAAGACCAGATTTTGTAGCGCACAGGGTGCTTAGAGAAGTGCTTGAGGCGGCCACCAACGGTGTGGCGACACGAGTGGCATGACAATGAATAGAACCAGAGAAGTGTTGAGCTCACGACAAGAACCAATGAGCCAACGCTCATGTGGCCCCATTCTCCTTCAGGATTTTTGAAAGAGATAACTGCGTCGTAGGTGAGGATTACGTTAAAGATTAGACCGAAGTAGAAGAACCAGCGATGTGCATTCTGCAAGATAAGAGGTGCACGAGTTTCGCCGGTGTACTTCTTATGTGGTTCGGCAACTGCGCAAGCCGGTGGTGACATCCAAAATGAACGGTAGTACGCCTTGCGGTAGTAGTAACAAGTCATTCGGAATCCAAGTGGGAAAATCAAAATAATCAGCGCTGGAGAGAGGGCAAAGTTGAAAATTTCTGCGCTCACTGGCGTCCAACCAAACATTGTTGCTTCAGGAACGCAAGCCTCGGATAAACATGGTGAATAGAAAGGTGAGATCAGATGTTGTGCGTAGTAATTAGCGCCCTCAAAAGCTCGGAAGGTTGCGTAGATAACGAAAGAGAAGAGAACTCCAAAAGTAATTGCTGGTTCTAACCACCATTTATCTGTGCGCAGTGTGCGCTCTTTTATCTTTGCACGTGTTGGAGAAAAGACTCCGGACATATGTACTCCCCTAGAAATCCCCGAGTGGGACTTTGCTAATGAGAGAAGTGTGCGCTTACGCGCCTGAAGTCGCTAGGTGGTTACCCGCATATGGCTTATGAAGTCAGCCACAGATTTGGGCAACAGCAAAACCCACCTCGCGCAATGTGAGGTGGGTTTTGCTTTTCCAGCGGAGGACGTGGGATTTGAACCCACGAGGCTTTCACCTGCCGGTTTTCAAGACCGGTGCACTCGGCCGCTATGCGAGTCCTCCGTGGGAGAGGCTACCCGAAAAGGGCCCATGGTAAAAATTAGTGACGTCTATGCAGGCAGTTCGAGCAACTGCTCAATCACGATTGCAACGCCATCTTCTTCGCATGGACCTGCAACACCCTTTGCATACTTAGGTCCATCAGGATGACCATCCGCCATTGCAAAAGATCGACCACACCATTCCAGCATCGAGAAATCATTTGGGTTATCTCCAAATGAAACACAGTCATCTGCATCTAAGCCATGGCGCGCTGCCATCTTGGAGAGCGTTGCACCTTTGGAAACTCCGAATGCAGATATCTCAAGCAATGAATCAGCAGGATTGGAATGTGTCACGGTGACAAGGCCTTCAAGTTCTTTCTTGGCAATATCTAACATTTCATCAGATGAAAATTCTTGTTGCGAACAACGTGCTAAGAGCTTGAGTGCAGGAGATGTGATGACCTCTTCAATAACATCAACACCGATATTGTCTAGGCCAACATCCCAACGCGGTACATAAATCTTTTCGCGGTGGAAGTAGTTATGTGATTCGATAGCAAATGAGATTGGTGGGATTGCCTCTCGCAATCTCCGCACTGCCTCAAGTTGAGCTTCGACTGGTAATAACCATTCTTCAAGGACCTTGTCATTATGGAGGTCATATAACATCGCACCATTTCCACAAATGGCGCTACCAATACCGAATGCTTCTTTAATCTCAGGCATCCAGCGAGGTGGTCGACCAGTCACAAAGTAGATTTCTACGCCCATGGAATGGGCTTTTTGGAATGCGTTAATTGTGCGCTGGGTAATGGATCCGTAGTGGGCCACAATCGTGCCGTCGAGATCGGAAGCGATGAGTTTTGGGCGGCGCGTTAATTTATCGCTCACACAAGCTCGAATTTCTTCATTCCAAGGAATGGCTGTAGCGCCGCTGGAACATTGACTGTTCCATCTGCGTTCTGATGGTTTTCGAGGATTGCCACAATCATTCGTGGGATTGCAACAAGTGTGCCGTTAAGAGTTGCGATGGCCTTTGTACCTTCAGCATCTTTATAGCGAATATTGAGGCGACGCGCTTGGAACTCAGTGCAGTTTGAAGTGCTTGTAACCTCGCGATACGCATCCTGTGTTGGTATCCAAGCTTCGATATCAAACTTACGCACAGCTGATGAACCTAAATCGCCAGAAGCCACATCAATCACACGGAAAGGAATCTCCATTGCAGTGAGGAAGTCTTTCTCCCATTGCAATAGCCGCTTATGTTCTGCCTTGGCATCTTCAGGCTTACAGAATGAGAACATTTCAACTTTATCAAATTGGTGCACGCGAATAATTCCGCGAGTATCTTTTCCGTAGGTTCCAGCTTCACGGCGGAAACATGATGAATAACCGGCGTAGCGAAGAGGCAACTTTTCGGCGGGCAAAATCTCATCCATATGCATGGCAGCAAGTGGAACTTCAGATGTACCAACAAGATAGACATCATCTTTCTCAATGCGATACACATTTTCTGCAGCTTGTCCTAAAAATCCAGTTCCTTCCATCGCAGCTGGGTTTACCAAGACAGGTGGAATTACTGGCGAAAATCCATTCTTTAGAGCGCTTTGGATTGCGTAGTTAACGAGTGCGAACTCTAAGAGCGCACCGACCCCAGTGAGATAGTAAGAACGAGAACCTGCGACTTTGGCGCCACGTTCAGTATCTATTGCACCAAGCAACTTTCCAAGTTCTACGTGATCACGTGGTTGAAAACCATCTTTGGCAAAATCGCGTGGTGTGCCAACATGTTCAATGGTGACGAAATCTTCTTCGCCACCGAGTGGAGCTTCAGAATCCAACAGGTTGGAAAGTTGCAACAGTAAATTCTTTGCTTCATCTTCTAGTTCAGCGCGCTTTGAATCTGCCGCCTTGACTTTATCTGCCAACTCTTTTGCATTAGCGAGCAAGGCTGCCTTTTCATCACCTTTGGCTGCGCCTACAGATTTTGAGAGCACATTCTGCTCTTGACGGAGCGTTTCAAATTCGGTGAGCGCAGCGCGCTTTCTTTCGTCAGCGGCAATAATCTGATCAACCAAATCAACGTTCTCGCCCCGGCCTTTTTGTGATGCGCGAACTACATCAGGGTTCTCACGGAGAAACTTGATATCAATCATGAGCGCACCTCTCGGGGGTAAGAGCCAAGGAATCTAATGTCGTCACAAATTTCACGGAGCTCTTCAACAGACTTTCCCACTGGAAGATCGTTGATGTGCCCCTCGACATCAATAATGAAATGGTAGTGACCAAGTTCGCGTCCGGTTGGACGTGACTGAATAAATGTCAGGTTAACGTCATTTTTGGCAAATACCTGCAAGATTTCCAAGAGCGCTCCCGCGTGATCGATATCGATAAATACCGCCATAGAGGTGCGGTCATGGCCAGTAGGTTCGGGAATCCAACCTGGCTTTTGAGCGCAGATGAAACGAGTAACAGCGCCAGAGTTATCGCCAATATTTTCTTCGCGAATCTCTAAGCCAAAATGTTTTGCTGCTGTACTTGATGCAATCGCTGCATCTAGTTCTCCCTTACTGACGGCTTCTGCGGCAGCTGATGTAGAGGCGGTTGGCACAACTTCTGCGTGAGGATAATTCTTTGCAATGTATTCACGACATTGGGATTCTGCATGAGGGTGGGTACCGATGCGCTTAATCGCAGTAGCTCCTGGTTTTGTCATAAAAGCAAAGGTGACTGGCAGAGTGACTTCGCCAGAAATAGTAAGTGGGTCTCCGCTTGCTAACTCATCGAGCGTGCGAGCGACAACTCCTTCAACTGAATTCTCAATTGGTACGAGCGCATAATCGGCTTCACCTTTGCGCACTGCATCAAGAGCCGCAGTGACATTTGCATATGGAACTTTCTTATCAGTGTCACAGGTAATTTTCCCAAGAGCGGCCTCTGTAAATGTGCCAACTGGCCCTAAATAGGCAAATGTATGGCTTTGCGGGTTGCTCACCGGCTAAGGATACCTGAGTACCTCACGTGCATGTGCCGGCTTATTTGTAATGAGAATGTCAACGCCTAACTTCTCGCATAGTTTGATATCGCTACTTTCATCGACAGTCCATACATGAAGCGAGCGCCCTAAATCCTTGATGCGCTTAGCTCTGATGGGCTCAGCGCGTAACTCATTTATTCCAGGGCCAATCGCCTGTGCTGAAGATAATTTTGCTTGCATCCATATTGTGCTCTTATGCATAAGAAATGTTGTCGCAATACTTGGATCTACTCTCTTCATCTTTTCGATGGCAAACCAACTAAATGACATCACAGATACGTTAATGGCGCCTATTCCTTTGGTTGCACTAAGTGTTTCTGCAATAACTTCTTCTATGCGATTTCCGGAAATAACAGGGTGCTTAGTTTCAAGCAATACCCCCTTCTTATTGCTTACTGCAAAATCTAGAAACTCAGCCAAGGTGAGAATTTGTGGATAGGCGCGAGCAACTTCTGCGTAAGTCATCTCAGCAATGAGTCCTGGGTTTCCGGCGCGCTCCAACATAGAAGCGTTGTGCCAGAGCACTGGCACTTCATCCTTAGTTAAACGCAGATCACATTCGAGGCCATCGGCGCCCTGTGCCACTGCAGCCTCGTAGGCAGCCATGGTCAACTCTGGAAAATCCGCGCTGGCTCCGCGATGAGCATAAATCTGCATGAGACCGAGAGTAGCAAAGAGATTAGGCTTACCTACATGGCTCCGTTCTACTTCGCTACAACTGCGCGCTCTGCCGTTGGTCTTGTGCGAAATGGAAATGAAGATAGCGCTCTTGCTTCTAAACATTTAGTAGCAGTTGCAGACGGTATGGGTGGACATGCTGCTGGTGAAGTTGCCTCCTCGATTGCAGTCAAAACTTTGGCGGAGTCTGCAAAAGTCTTTACCCACCCAGATATAGATGAAGAATCTGCCGATGATTTATATCTGCAATCTATACACGATGCAGATAGCGCACTTAAGAGCGAAGTTGCAGAAAACCCAGCACTTGCTGGAATGGGAACAACGCTTACCTCACTTTTCTTACGTGGCCATTCCGTAGCGCTCTTACACATCGGAGATTCACGGGCGTATCGCCTGCGGGGCAGTTCATTTGAGCAATTAAGCGTTGATCACACTGTCATTCAAGAGCTACTTAATCAGGGAGCAATCTCGGAATCAGATATTGCAACTCACCCACAGCGATCTGTATTGACTCAAGTATTGATGGGTGAAGGAAATATTGAAGTTCCTCTACCTGTCATTGACGTCAAACTCGGAGACCGCTTTTTAGTCTGCAGCGACGGTCTTTCATCAGTTTTAAGCGATAAGGAGATCAAATCTCTCCTAAAAGGTAGAGATAGGGATACCGCAATCACAGCTCTCGTCGAAGCGACTTATATCAATGGCGCCCCGGATAACGTCACAATCGTTATTGCCGATATAGTCGAAGAAAACCAACCAGATAATTTCGAATTGATAGGAGCTGCCACATGATGAACTCATTACTGGGCGGGCGCTATCAATTAGGTCAGATGATTGGCACCGGCGGTATGGCAGATGTCTATATTGCACAGGACCAACGTTTATCTCGCGAAGTCGCTGTAAAAATTCTGCGCAGTGACTTGGCGAAGGATCCTGCGTTTGTTGCCCGCTTCAGAAAAGAGGCGAAGGCAGCGGCTGGACTTAATCACCCAACCATTGTTGCGGTCTACGACTCTGGCGAAGAACCAGCGCCATACATTGTGATGGAGTTGGTATCAGGTCATACCTTGCGAGAACTCATCCACCAAGGCGAGAAGTTGCCGCTAGCAAGGGCTCTAGAAATTGCTGAAGGAATTCTCGCTGGTCTCGAATATTCACATCAGCAACAGATTGTCCATCGCGACATTAAGCCAGCAAATGTAATGATCACAAATAACGGAGACGTTAAGGTGATGGATTTTGGTATCGCGCGCGCCATGGATGATCTGGGTGCGACTTTAACAAGCACCTGGAATGTCGTTGGTACTGCACAATATTTATCTCCAGAACAAGCCGTTGGCGAACCGGCCGATTCACGTAGTGATATCTACTCCACTGGTTGTCTGCTCTTTGAATTACTTACTGGCAGACCTCCTTTTACTGGAGAAACTCCAGTATCAATTGCATACCAGCACGCTTCGAGCACGGCGCCACTTGCTCGCTCTATTGATAAAACGCTCCCTGAAAGCATTGAAATTATCTTGGCGGTGGCTCTTGCTAAGAAACCTGAAGATCGTTATCAAAGTGCGCAAGCGATGCTCGATGACATCGCTAAGGTGCGCGCCGGTCAAGAGATCAGTACACAACTTCCCAAGAAACCATTTATGTCGCGCCGTGCAGCGATTGCTTGGGGCGGATCATTCTTTGCCGCCATCGCCATCGCTTTAACTGGATTAGCTATGAGTGGAAATCCCAACAACTCTGCGCCCATGCTGCCTAATGTCGTGGGATTAAGTGAAGAGATGGCGCGAGCTCTGCTTTCAGATTACACAGTCACCATTACGCGAGCGCACGATGGCGCTATTCCGCGTGATCGAGTGGCTAGCCAAAACCCACTAGCAACAACCCGTTTAACCCCTGGATCCGTCGTAACTCTGACTATTTCCGATGGCCCGGGAGATGCAATCGTTCCTGATAATTTGATTGGAATGTCACTCATTGATGCTCGCTCCGCTTTGACAGCAGTTGGACTTTTGGTTTCGCAAACTGTGGCTATGCCATCAGATCAACCACAAGGAACCGTGCTTGATGTTCTCCCACCAGTAGGTTCTGTCACCGAAGCGGGTAGCTCGGTAATTCTCACCATCGCAAGTGGTGAAATTACTGTTCCGAACTTAATTGGAATTGAAGCGATTCAAGCTAAAACTCTTCTTATTCAAGCTGGCTTTCTTATTAAAGAATTTTATGACTACGATCCTGCGCAACCCGAAGGCGTTGTGATTAGACAAGCACCTGACTCAGGAGTTACCCAGACCATTGGCAACTCGGTGACAATCACTATTAATAAAAAACCTTAAGGTAAGTTACTTCGAACTTCCCACCACCGGCGAAAGTCCAACTGCGCGGCGAGGCGCATCAGCATCGCCGCAAGTGAATAACCAATTAGCCAGCATCTGATGTCCATGCTCTGTCAGCACTGATTCGGGATGGAACTGAACACCTTCGATAGGAAGAGTTTTGTGACGCATCGACATCACAACTCCTGATTCAGTTGATCCGGTAATCTCAAGAACTTCGGGAACAGTTTCACGTTCAACTGCTAACGAGTGATAGCGGGTGGCAGTAAAAGGTGAAGGAAGATTCTGCAGCACTCCGTGAGCGTTATGAATTACTTGCGATGTCTTTCCATGAAGTAGCTCTGGAGCACGAGATACGGTTGCTCCAAACGCTTCACCAATCGCTTGATGTCCTAAACAAACGCCAAAGAGCGGAATTGAATTTTCTGCACAGTACTTAATCATTGCGATGCTAACGCCCGCCTTATCCGGCGTTCCGGGTCCTGGAGAGATCAGCACTCCGTCGTACTTTGCGGCAGCAGAAGCATCGACTTCATCATTACGGACTACGGTGCATTCGGCACCCAACTGTGCAAGATATTGCACCAAGTTGAAGACGAAGGAGTCATAGTTATCAATGACGAGGATTCGAGCCATGCCTTAATTGTGCTGTAACCTAGTGCCCATGCCAAAGTCGAAATTGCGTAAGAAGGTTCAGGAGCGCCACGCTCACGAAGAGCAGCACCACATCGAGGAAGAATCACCACTTCTCGAGAGTCCTTCGTGGCTTGCGCCAGTAATGGTCGCAAATTTCCTCGTTGGATTGTTCTGGATCGTGATCTTCTACATCAGCGAAACTCGCTACCCAATTCCAGGAATTGGCGCATGGAACATGATCATCGGCTTTAGCTTTATTGCAGTTGGTTTCTCGCTAGCAACTAAGTGGCGATAGTTCTACCCTAGCGCTTATGAACGTAGCGCTGGCTAGCATCTCTTATCTCATCACGGTTTTTGCCGTGACTCTCTTTGCATATCGCGTTCGTCATTTGATAGGTCTCTATCGAAAGCAGCAACCTGATCCAACTCGTAGCGGTAATAAATCTGCTCGCATGAAGAATATGCTCAAAGAGGTTTTGGGCCACACCAAGATGCTCAACTTCACTGGAACAGGAATTGCGCACTGGTTTGTCATGATCGGTTTCGGTGCACTCTTTGGCACTCTCGTAACCGCATATGGTCAAGTGATTAACCCTGAATTTGTTCTTCCGATTATCGGCCACTTCGTTGGATATGAATTTTTCTCCGAACTTATTGCGGCTCTTACTGGAATTAGCATTGTTGCTCTGATTGGTATTCGCCAAGTCACTCGTTTTCGGATGCTTAACCGCTTTAGCGGTTCTGGAATGGGAAAGGCGTATTACGTCGAAGCGACCATTCTTGCCATCGTCTTCTGTGTCTTCGCGTTGCGTGGTCTCGAAGGAGCCCTTGCTGGAAAGACAGAATGGAATTGGCACTTTGCGATTTCATGGCCAGCAGTTGAGTTCTTTAACTCTTGGTCACAATCTTCAATCGAGAGCGCAATCTCCATAATCGCAGCCCTCAAAATTATTATCTCAATGGTCTGGTTTATTGTGATTGCAACAAATCTCACCATGGGAATTGCGTGGCACCGTTTCTTGGCTTTCTTCAATATTTATTACAAGCGCAACATCACCGAACCTGCACTTGGTGCGCTGCCAGAAATGCTCTCTAAAGGTAAGCCGGTTAATTTTGAGGACCCTGCTGAAGATGATGTCTTTGGACTTGGCACACGCGGTGATATCTCTTGGAAGGGTCTGTTGGATATGACCAGCTGTACCGAGTGCGGACGTTGCCAATCACAATGTCCTGCTTGGCATACAGATAAGCCTTTGTCACCAAAACTGCTCATCATGGCGATGCGCGATCACGCGATGGCCAAGGTTGTAGATAGCGAGAATTTAGTAAGTGAGAACGGGCCGATTACTCCCGACGTTCTCTGGTCATGTACTTCATGTGGTGCCTGCGTTAATGAATGCCCCGTCGATATCGAACACGTTGATCACATCGTCAACATGCGCCGTTTCCAAGTATTAGTGGAATCAGAATTTCCAGCAGAGCTTGGTGGAACATTTAGAAACTTGGAGAAGGCCGGCAACCCTTGGGGTGCAAATAAGCAAGATCGCGAAGGTTGGATTGCCGAATGTGATTTCCCTGTAAAGGTTGTCAGTGGAGAACTTCCCGAAGATGTCGAGTACCTCTTCTGGGTCGGTTGCGCAGGCGCTTATGAAGAACGCGCCAAGAAGACCACCAAAGCAGTTGCAGAGCTTCTACACATGGCAGGTGTGAATTTTGCAGTTCTAGGGAAGCGAGAAACTTGTACTGGAGATCCGGCTCGCCGTTCTGGAAATGAGTTTTTGTATCAAATTCTCTCGCGCGAAAATATTGAAACGTTAACCGAAACATTTGGAAATCGTCCAAAAGGAAAGAAGAAAGTTGTTGTCACCTGCCCGCATTGCTTTACAACTATCGGTCGTGACTATGCGCAGAGCGGTTTTGAACTTGAAATGCTCCACCACACTCAGCTTCTCAATACGCTTATCAAAGAAGGACGGCTTAAGCCCAGCCCACATAAGTCAGATAAGAAGCTGACCTATCACGACCCATGTTATTTAGGTCGACATAATCAGATCTATGCTCCACCGCGCGAACTTCTGCAGGCAAGTGGTTGCGATGTTGAAGAGATGCCACGAAATCAGGAGCGCTCTTTCTGCTGCGGTGGCGGTGGTGGTCGCATGTGGATGGAAGAAAAGATTGGAACTCGCATTAATCTCAACCGAGTTGATGAAGCGATTGATACTGGTGCGCAAGAAGTTGCGGTGGCTTGCCCATTCTGTCGCGTCATGGTCGGTGACGGAATGGTGGCTCGCCAATCAGATGTGGAAGTCCTAGATGTTGCGCAAGTCCTACTTCGCAGCGTTAAGCAACAGTAACTTCGTAATTACAGCACCCGCTATCAATCCGCCCAGGTGTGCTCGCCAATCAACTCCACCGATAGTAAAACCGAGTGCAAAGTTGATTGCAACGATGACCAAGGTGCTACGGATGTCACCGCCTAATCTGCGACCAATCATGGCCCAAGCTCCAAAGAGGCCAAAGACTGCGCCAGATGCTCCGATGGAGTAACCGTTATATCCCAGGTTGAGTGCGGAATATAGTGAGGCACAAATCAATGAACCGAAGAAGATAATCAGGAATCGAGCGCGGCCTAATAGCGTTTCGATAGGGGTGCCCAAAGAATGCAGCGCCAGCATATTGAAGGCTAAGTGAATCGGCAGCGAATTGGAATTGTCATGCACCAATGCCACAGTTACTAGGCGATACCACTGATTTGATTGCTGTAAATACTCGGTGCTGATTAGCGCGAAGGTGCCGATGATCCCAGAGTCATAGAGTTCATACAGATAAAAACCACAGATTACAACAATGATTGTTAAAACTGTAGAACGTTGCTTCATGCGCTGGAGCTATTTAGGCAATAGTGACGCTATTGATTACAACTGGTGTAACAGGCTTATCTTGTGCACCTGTTGGAGTTGTAGCAATTTTGTCAACGACAGCTTGTGACGCTGCATCTTTTACTTCGCCAAAGATTGTGTGCTTGCGATTAAGCCACGCAGTTGGCGCTACGGTGATAAAGAACTGTGAGCCATTTGTGCCGGGGCCAGAGTTGGCCATAGCAAGAATGTATGGTCGATCAAACTGAAGTTCGCCATGGAATTCATCTGCAAATTGGTATCCCGGTCCACCAAAGCCCTGTCCGAGTGGATCTCCACCTTGAATCATGAAGCCGCTAATAACGCGATGGAAGATAGTTCCGTCGTAGAGCTTTTCATTTGATTTCTTACCAGTGCGAGGATCTGTCCACTCTTTGCTGCCGGTAGCAAGACCAACAAAGTTCTCGACAGTCTTAGGAGCGTGGTTTGGAAAGAGTTCGATGACGATATCGCCAAGGGTTGTATGTAAAGTCGCAGTTGAAGTCATGGGCAAAGATTACGCTAATTTTTTACTGCAATTTACGGGTTGCAAAGGTTGCATCGAGAAGGATCGATAGCTTCTGCCAATACTTTTCCTTTTTGCGTGCACGAGCAGCGCGCACATCCCAAAATCTCTGATTTCAGCGCTTCCTCTGCAACCTCGCCACATTCGGCGCAAGGTAGACCTTTCTCAAATCCGACTATTCCCCACCCTGGCGAACTGCATTCGGGGCAGAGTTGGTTAAGGCGTAGCGCTAACTTCTCTGCCGTTTTCGCGATATTTTTTGCGCGACTTGGTGAGCAATGTGCACGTAAATCACTCTCGATGGTGAGCGATGAGGTCTGCTGTAAACCCTCTGAGATGACTGCGTAAAGCGACTCCTCTGAGTCGATTTCCTTTTTACAGAAATAAATTGGTTTCTCAGTAGATCTCACAATCAGCTTGTGGCGTGGAAAATCAGCCAACTTCAGGAAATCAGTCAAGTCAACGGGTGAATCAATGGAAATTGTGCGAGCAATGATCTCCGTTGATCGATAACTTTCGACAACCTCGATTCCAATTTCATCGTCGACAAAGGCGATTAACTCGACATCAGATTGAATAAAAGGAATGTAGAAATCAGCTCCTATCGAACCTTCCGAAGCTAAGCCACGCACTGCGCCGGTTGCACTCATCCCAAGCCGCGCTTTTTTAAGCGCGATCTCTTTTGCTGAACCAATTCGTTCAATTTCACCACTAAATGTTCCTAGTGAATCTGTATCAAGTGCCACCTCTTCAACGCTCATCTTGAGAATCTTGGCAAACTCGGGCGCTATCAGATTGCCTTTTTTATGTAGCGTGGCAAGTACGGCACTTTTGCCGGCATAGGGATGTGCAGTTGACATTACTTAGCCGAAAATATTTTGAGGAGCGCGCCGATTGGTTTTTGCGCCTCCATGGGATGGCGGAAATTTTTGTTGGGGTTGACGCGATAGTGATTTCGGCGACCAACTCGCTCGACAGAGATGTAACCATCTGCTTCTAAATCAGAAAGAATCGAAAGAGCGCTTCGTTCTGTGATCCCAATAGCTTCAGCGATGTCACGAACTCTGGAATCTGGAAATTTGTTGAGGTGCACCAAGATATGCCCGTGGTTTGATAGAAAAGTCCAAGTAGGAAGCGCCTTTGCCTTACTCATAACCACACTATACATGCTATTTGACACATGAATTAAACTTCATGTATTGTGGCACCCCGGGGGTATGTATGAGTTCGTGGTCCATTGCGCAGTCCAATCTCACATCAGTCGGTGTTTTAGCCTTTATCTTCGGGGTTCTGGCCTCACGCGTGAAGAGCGATGTCCGCTTGCCTGATGCGATCTACACCTTTCTCTCGATCTACCTACTCTTTGGAATCGGTCTTAAGGGTGGTCACTCACTTAAGACTTCCTCGTTCTCGGAGCTACTTACTCCGGCTGTAGCCACTATCGCCTGCGGCATAGTGATTCCGCTCTTAGCTTTTGCCCTACTGAAATTCATCAAAGGTTTATCAGATATCGATCGAGGTTCAATCTCAGCTCATTACGGCTCCACTTCTCTCGTGACTTTCTCAGCATCAATTCTCTTCCTTGAAAGTAACTCGATATTTGTAGAAGGTTTTGCGCCAGCACTCCTTACACTGATGGAGATTCCAGGTCTGATAGTCGGTATCTATCTCGCATCTCGATCCATGTCCACCAAAGTTGGCTGGCTGGCAACAATGCAAGAAGTATTGCTAGGTAAGACAGTTCTGCTCTTGGTCGGTGGTCTCTTCATTGGATTTATCACTAGCAATGAAGGATACGAAAAGGTGAGCCCATTCTTTGTTCAACTCTTAAGCGGCTTCCTCGTTCTCTTCTTGCTTCACCTGGGATATCTCGCGGGAAGCAACTTCTTTGAAATTAAAAAAGTTGGCGCACCACTTGCAGTGTTTGGAATTGCATTCCCAGTTCTTGCCGGCGCTATCGGCGTTGGAGCAGGCTCAGCGATTGGCTTGAGTGTCGGTGGAGCAACGATGTTGGGTGTCTTGTGCGCGAGCGCGTCTTATATCGCTGCCCCTGCTGCCGTCTCTGTTGCGCTACCGCAGGCGAGTCCAACTATTGCTTTGATGTCGAGTATCGGAATTACATTCCCATTTAACTTAATTTTGGGCATACCGCTCTATTACAAACTCGCTGTATTGATGGGTTAATTTGCCGTTGATTAATAGCGTTACAATCAACCGTGCAACAAGCGCTGAAAGAAAGTAATAGCCACACTCCGGCGCTTCGAGTACTCTCCAGCGCTGTTCTCTTTGGCACAGTTGGTACTGCTATTACCTATGCTCCAGACAACGCGGGAGGATCCGCACTCGGCATCGGCCGCTTAGCTATCGGCGCTATCTTGCTCTTGATTTTTATGCCTGTCTTCGGCGGTCGCCGCCGCAACTTCTTTATCCATATCCGCAAAGTGACCGTCTTTTTCATGGCTATAGGCGCTGCTGCTTTTCAACCTTTTTTCTTTTCAGCCACAACATCTAACGGTGTAGCGCTGAGCACTCTTCTTACCGTGGGATGTATCCCAATTATGAGTGGGGCGATAAGTGCAATTGTTTTCCGTGAAAAGTTTTCGAAGCTCTGGTTTGCAGCCACGGGCCTAGCAATTATTGGTTTAGCGCTTCGCTTCTGGGGTGAAATCAAAGTAGAGAGCACCTTTGGCGCGTTTATGGCAATTGGCGCAGGATTCTCTGTTGCTGTTTACGTTAACGCAGCAAAGAAGGCTCTGGCGCACCACGAAAATCCCATCGAACTCACATCAACTGCTTACTTACTCGGTTCGCTCTTTCTAATCCCACTACTTCTTTCAGAAGATTTATCGTGGGTCTTGAGTACACGAGGGATTTTGGTGGCGTTCTATCTGGGCGCTGTCACAATGGCTCTTGCCAATATTTTCCAAATTTATGGTCTTCGCAAAATGAGTCCGAGCGCTGCCGGCACGTTGGCACTTGCCGAACCGCTGACTGCGACTGTGCTTGGAGTTACTCTCCTAGATGAATCGCTCACAACGCTCTCACTTATCGGAATTGCATTGGTGAGCGCTGCGCTGATTTGGTTAAGTATCGGAACTAAGAGCGAGCAATAAAAAAACTGTGGAGACCAGTATTTACTGGCTCCAAGTTAAAAACTGTGGAGACCAGGGGAATCGAACCCCTAACCCCCGCCTTGCAAAGGCGGTGCTCTACCAATTGAGCTAGGTCCCCGTATTAGAACGGGTGGGCCTAGGTGGACTTGAACCACCGACCTCTTCCTTATCAGGGAAGCGCTCTAACCAGGCTGAGCTATAGGCCCGCAAACGAACTTCCGTGCGTGTGCAGAAGCGCAAGGTTACTTGAAATTCATCAAGTCGCCAAAACGGCCCCTATAACTACAGGCGTGAACCCTACTACTTTTGCTCAGAAATCTCATCTTCGCTGTTGCGGGTCACAGATAAGAGGGTGGCACCTTCATCGAGGTTTACCAGGCGAACACCCATTGAATCACGGCCAGTTTGGCGGACTTCTGCAGCAGCTGTGCGCATTACGGTACCGGCAGATGAAATTGCAAGAATTTCATCGCTATCAACTAAGACAAGTGCTGAGACAAGTGATCCGCGTGAATTTTCATCAATCTTGGCAGCCTTAATTCCGATACCACCGCGTCCTTGTAAACGATATTCCTCAATTGGTGTTTTCTTTCCGTAACCACCATCGGTGGCAGTGAATACAAATGCACCTTGCGTTGATTGAGAATCTACGCGTGACATTGTTAAGAGTTCATCGCCAGCACGGAATTTCATTCCGATTACTCCAGAAGTTGAGCGCCCCATGGAACGTAGAGATTCATCATCTACAACAAAGCGAAGTGACATTGCTTTTTTGGAAACTAAAAGAAGTTCATCTCCATTGCGAACCAGTGATGCTGAAACAACTTCATCGCCTGGCTTGAGAGAGATTGCAATGAGGCCGCCAGTACGTGGTGAGTCATATTCAACCAAAGGAGTCTTCTTTACAAGCCCACCCTTAGTTGCAAGAACCAAGTAAGGAGCTGCGTTGTAATCCTTAAATGAGAGAACCTGTGCAATCTGCTCTTCTGGTTTAAATGCCATCAAGTTAGCTACATGCTGTCCGCGCGCATCTCGACCTGCATCTGGAAGTTCGTGAACCTTCGCCCGATATACCCGCCCCTGATTTGTAAAGAAGAGCAACCAATCATGTGTTGAGGCGACAAAGAAGTGGTCGACTACATCATCTTGTTTGAGCGCTGCGCCCTTAACTCCACGCCCGCCGCGACGTTGGGACTTATACAAATCAGCGCTAGTGCGCTTGGAATAGCCACCGCGGGTGATTGTGACAACCACATCTTGATCTGGAATCAGATCTTCAGCTGAGAAATCACCTTCGCTGGCAACAAGTTGGGTGCGGCGTTCATCACCATATTTTGCAATAAGTTCAGTGAGTTCTGACTTAATGATTTCGCGTTGCTTCGCCTCAGATGCCAGGATGGCGTTGAGTTCGATGATGTCTGCCATCAAGCCTTCATATTCATCATTGATCTTCTGACGTTCCAGCGCTGCAATACGACGAAGTTGCATATCCAAAATTGCATTCGCTTGGATTTCATCAACATCAAGTAACTTCATCAATCCTGTGCGTGCTTCTTCAGGAGTCTTAGATGCGCGAATAAGTGCAATCACGGCGTCGAGGGCATCAAGGGCTTTGAGGTAGCCCTTCAAAATATGGGCGCGCTTCTCTTTCTCAACAAGACGGAACTTGGTGCGGCGAACAATGACTTCAACTTGGTGCTCGATGTAGTACTTAATAAATTCATCTAGGCGCAATGTGCGTGGCACACCATCAACGAGCGCCAACATATTTGCACCAAAAGTATCTTGTAGCTGAGTCTGCTTGTAGAGATTATTTAGAATTACCTTTGGAATTGCTGAAGATTGCAGAACAATGACGAGGCGTTGTCCAAGACGTTCGTTACCTTCGTCGCGCACATCTGCGATGCCCTTGATCTTGCCATCTTTTACGAGTTCAGCAATCTTGAGCGCTAAGTTATCTGGGTTTACTTGGTATGGAAGTTCGGTAACTACTAAACAGGTGCGCTTATTGATTTCTTCAACGTTAACAACTGCGCGCATGGTGATAGAGCCGCGACCTGTGCGATACGCATCTTCAATTCCTCCACGGCCAACAATCAGCGCCTTTGTTGGAAAATCTGGCCCTTTTACGATGGTGAGCATGTGGTTGAGCAAATCTGGCGCTGGCATATCAGGATGTTCCAGCGCATAAATAACTGCCTCACCAATTTCACGCAGGTTATGAGGCGGAATATTTGTCGCCATTCCCACTGCAATTCCCGCAGAGCCATTGACGAGCAGGTTTGGAAAGCGCGAAGGAAGCACATCTGGCTCTTGCGAGCGGCCGTCATAGTTAGGTGAGAAATTGACGGTATCTTCATCGATATCGCGCATCATCTCCATCGCAATAGGCGCAAGACGAGCCTCGGTATAACGCATCGCTGCAGCTGGATCGTTACCGGGCGAACCGAAGTTTCCATTTCCGTCGACCAATGGATAGCGCAGCGACCATGGCTGCGCTAAACGAACAACAGTGTCATAGATGGCGGTGTCACCGTGCGGGTGGTAATTACCCATGACATCACCGACGATGCGTGAAGATTTGTAGTAGCCCTTATCTGGACGATAACCAGCGTCATACATCGCATAAAGAACGCGGCGGTGAACTGGTTTCAAACCATCGCGAACATCTGGCAGTGCGCGACCAACGATAACTGACATGGCATAGTCGAGATAGCTGCGCGCCATTTCAACTTGTAGATCAACCTTTTCGACGCGGTCGAAAGTTACATCTTCTGGTGTTGTCTCGTCGATTGCCATCAGATATCCAAGAACCTAACATCCTTAGCGTTGCGCTGAATAAATGCGCGACGTTGTTCTACATCTTCACCCATCAAAACTG
>CAYWWZ010000006.1:0-29525 GCA_964462495.1 uncultured Candidatus Planktophila sp.
CTATAAGAGACATCCTACGCGTTTGGGCTGAAATAACTGGGTAACGATAGCAACGTGAACGCTGGCACGCAAAAGAGCATGTATTTCTTACATTCCACGGCAGAATTGCCTCATGAGTCTTGAGAGTGAAGTGGTGAAGATCTGTCAAGATCTGATTCGTATTCCATCCGTCAATTACGGCGAGGGGCGCGGCGATGAGAAAGCAGTTGCCGAATACATCGTTGCCTCTCTGGCTGAGGTTGGAATAACTTCCACTATTTACGAATCAGCACCCAATCGATGCAATGTTATTGCTCGCCTACCTGGACAAGACTCATCTCGCCCAGGTCTGGTTGTTCATGGACATATCGATGTTGTTCCCGCAAACGCAGAAGATTGGTCAGTTGATCCATTTGCTGCAGAGATACGCGATGGAATGATTTGGGGCAGGGGTGCGGTAGATATGAAGAACATGGATGCCATGATTCTCGCCATTGTCCGCAAGTGGGCCACCAATGGATATAAACCACCGCGTGACATTGTTCTAGCTTTCTTTGCAGACGAGGAAGCGGGAATGACATTTGGATCTCGCTGGATGACGGCTCATCACCCTGAAGTTTTCGCAGGCTGTAGTGAAGCAATCTCTGAGGTTGGAGGCTTCTCTGTCACTGTCTCAGGGGGAAAGCGTTTGTACTTCGTTGAAGCCGCCCAAAAGGGGATTCATTGGATGAAGTTGACTGCCCAGGGACGAGCAGGCCACGGCTCCATGATGAATTCTGAAAATGCGCTAACGTCATTGACAGAAGCTGTTGCCAAGATTGGCCGTTATGAATGGCCGCAGCGCTACACCCGTACAGTCAAGGTTCTCTTCTCAAAGATTGCTGAAGCTACAGGAAAGCGTTATGACGAAACTGATCTACGGCCACTATTAAAAGAGATAGGTCCCACAGCGCGGATGATTGGTGCAACGTTACAAAATACTGCTAACCCAACGATGTTAGAAGCTGGATACAAAGCAAATGTAATTCCGGGAACTGCTAGTGCGGTTATTGACGGACGTTTTCTTCCTGGCTACGAAGATGAACTCAACGAAACTATTCGTCACATCATCGGACCCGAGATTGCAATTGAGACTATTTCTCGGGATATTGCCCTAGAAATAGATTTTGAGGGCGATTTGGTGGATGCCATGTGTCGCGCCATCACGACCTTTGACCCCGATGGAATCCCTGTCCCATATCTCATGAGCGGTGGTACGGATAACAAAGCTCTCTCTGAATTGGGAATCGTTGGCTATGGATTTAGCCCACTCAAACTCCCAGCAGATCTAGATTTCATGGCGCTTTTTCACGGCGTTGATGAACGGGTGCCTATCGCTGGACTGGAATTTGGTGTCAAGGTTTTAGAGAATTTGCTTGAAAACTCTTAACGAGATATCTCGTTCAGAGCACCACGAACAACGTCGGGAAGAGATATCTCTTCACTCTTCAGAATTCCGCGAAGTTGTGCACCAGTACGCGCTCCTACTATTGCCGAAGTTACTCCTGGGGTATCTCGCACCCAAGCGAGAGCAACTTCTAGCGGTGAAAAGCCCAGACCCTCAGCAGCCGCTGCAACAGCTTCTACTATTCGTGAACTTCGTTCATTTAAGTATGGCTCGACATGCTTGACAAAATGTGGAGCAGCGGCACGAGAGTCGCTTGGAATTCCCTTTCTGTATTTTCCAGTGAGAACACCACGCCCGAGAGGCGCCCAAGCAAGAAAACCGATCTCCAATTCCAATGCACAGGGAAGTACCTCATCTTCAATCAACCTGTTGAGTAAGGAAAATTCCACTTGGATTGATGCGATAGGCGCTTTAGCGGAGTTGTTCTCTTGGACTGTGAAAGCGCGAGCGCTTTGCCAACCAGTGAAGTTACAAAGACCAACGTAACGAGCTTTACCCGAACTATATGCATAATCCAATGCAGAGAGCGTATCTTCGAGCGGAACTTCGGTATCCCAAGAGTGAATTTGCCATAAATCAACATAGTCCGTTTGTAGACGAGTAAGAGACTTGTCCAACTCGGCGATAAGCGCCTGACGAGAATTATTTATTGTCTTCACGCCATTCGGAAAAGTTGCACCGGCTTTGGTGGCGATTGCTACTTCATCTCTCTGGAAGAGAGTTCCGATTAATCCGCCAAGTACCCGTTCGCTATCTCCATCTCCATACGTGGACGAAGTGTCAAAGAAGTTGCCTCCTGCCTCGATATAAGCGCGACATTGATCGGCAGCCTCGTGGGTATCAGTATCTCGACCCCACGTCATCGTTCCTAGGCCGAGGCGAGAGAGTGATAAGCCGCTCTTGCCTGCTCTTCGTCTGTCCATGAGTGAGACCTTAGCAATAATCAACGCTAATCTTTGGGCTATGAGTCGTCTCGTATTTTTGCGTCATGCGCACTCAATTGCGAATGAGAAGGGAATACTCTCTGGACGTCTTCCTGGAGTTACCTTAAGCAATACTGGGCGAGTCCAAGCTCTTGAGTTAGTGGAACGACTGGGTACTAGTAGTTTCGACGAGATACGTGTTAGTCCGATGGAGCGATGCTCCGAAACCATTGCACCTTGGCTCAATTCACAATACTCGAAGGGCATAGCGCGATATCGGCTCGATGATGATCTCAATGAAGTGGACTATGGGCTATGGAGTGGTCGCAAGCTGTCACGGCTTGCTAAAGAGCCGATGTGGAAGTTAGTTCAGGAACAGCCGAGTAAAGTACTTTTTCCTGAAGGCGAGCGACTTAAAGGTGCCCAGCAGAGAGCGAAGCGCTCCATCATGCAGGCGCATTCCAAGAAGAAATCGGGGAACTATCTCTTTGTAAGTCATGGAGACATTATTAAATCTTTGATTGCTTCGCTTGTAGGATTACCACTTGATTCCTTCCAGAACTTGATCATTAATCCAGCATCGCTTACCGTCATTGATTTTGATGGCAATCAAGGTCGCTTGCTGGCATATAGCGATACTCAGAGTTGTATCGCACCGCTTCTTTCTTCAAAGAAAGCAGGGAAGGCCCTCCTTGGTGGAGGCTCTGGCGCTCTTGGTAGGGATCAAAAATGACAGCACGCATTCTGCTCTTTGAAACCCCTGAACGTTTTACCGTTGGGACTGTGGGGCAGCCCGGGGAGCGCACATTTTTTATCCAAGCCAGAGATCGAACTCGTCTCATCTCCGTCTCTCTCGAAAAGGGACAGGTACAAGCTCTCTCTGAACGCCTGACCTACATGATTAAAGAAATACGACAGAGCGATCCGACGATTGTTATTCAAAAACTTGTTCGTGACGATTTACCGTTGGACACCCCTATCGAGGAAGAGTTCCGTGTTGGCATCATCGGCTTGGCATTTGACGCTGCCAAAACTCTCATCCAAATTGATTTACAGGCTGTGAGTGAGAATCCGTCTTCTGATCCTGAATTTATTGATGTCGATGATTTAGCCAGTGACCAAGATATTTTGAGAGTTCTGATAACGCCTTCCGAAGCCGAACGTTTTAGTAAAAGAAGTGGCTCGGTTGTGAGTGCAGGGCGTGCTCCTTGTCCCTTCTGCGGGGGACCAATTGATCCTGGTGGACATCTCTGTCCTCGTTCCAACGGATACCGTAGATGAGCAAAAATTTACTTGCTATCGAAGAACACCTCCGTGGCGGAGAAATTACGGTGTCAGGGAGATTGGTTGATGCCTCTAATGCCACCCTCTTTGGAACTTCTACCGTTGAAGACCACGAAATCTCAATCATCTACAAACCCATAGCTGGGGAACGTCCGCTATGGGATTTTGCGACTGGAAATTTAGCCTCACGCGAAAGGGCCAGTTTTGTATTGTCGGAATTAGCAGGCTGGCACGTTGTCCCAGTCACCGTGCTCACAGACGGTCCCTTCGGTCAGGGCATGGTGCAACAGTGGATTGATATCGATGAAACTGTAGATCTTGCTAGTTTTTACCGGGAAGATGATTTACGACTCAGAAAAATTGCTCTATTTGATGCGGTCATTAACAACACAGATCGCAAGATTGGTCACCTTCTACCAACCGGGGGTGGTCAGGTACTGGGTTGTGACCATGGCGTAACTTTCCACGAAGAGGACAAATTGCGAACCGTCTTGTGGCAGTGGGCGGGTCAGCCATTTACAGACCATGAGATGGCAGAGTTAACGGCGCTCCACGCAAGACTTTCGAACCGTGATAGTGAAATAGTCGATCTCATCACAGAATCTGAATATGAGGCGCTTCTGATTCGCTTAAATAGGCTTACTGCAACGAAAAAATTTCCCTTACCGAGCGAAGATTGGCCAGCAGTGCCCTGGCCACCCTTCTGAAGTAAGGTGTCGTTATGCGCTCGTGGCCGCAGGTTTATATCCCAATACTTCCCTCTCGATTCACAGTTCCTCCACTTTCTCTCTTTGATACAGCTTCACAAGTGATACAAGAGGTGCCAAAGCAGAACGTTTATCGAATATATGTTTGTGGTATTACTCCATATGATGCAACACATTTAGGTCATGCGGCTACTTACCTGACCTTTGATATCGCAATTAGATACCTTCGAGCCACCGGTTCCGTAGTTCGCTATGTTCAGAATGCAACAGATATTGATGACCCCCTCCTTGAGCGAGCCGAACGCGACCAAGTTGATTGGCAAAAGTTGGCGCAATCTCAGATTGATCTTTTTCGTGGGGACATGAGTGATTTACATGTCATTCCTCCAGATCATTACGTAGGAGTTGTTGAAGCGATGCAAGAAGTAATCGAAGCGGTGAAGAAGCTGGATGAAAAGAAATCCACTTACTTACTCGATGGAGATAAATACTTTCGCGTGCATCACGACCCTGCGTTTGGAAGCCGATCTCATCTGGCAGAAGCCGAAGCGCTCCAAATTTTTGCAGAACGCGGGGGAGACCCCAGCAAAAAGGGAAAGGAACATCCCCTTGATGCTCTGGTTTGGCTAACATCAAAGCCAGAGCAACCTACATGGCCAAGTGACTTCGGCGCGGGTCGTCCAGGGTGGCATATCGAATGCAGCGCCATTGCGCTGAAATATTTGGAGCCAGATGAAGATGCAGAGTTCTCACTGGATATTCAGGGGGGCGGCTCTGATTTGATTTTTCCTCATCATGAAATGTCAGCTGCCCAAAGTGAAGTCATGACTGGAAAGAAGTTTTCTCGCCACTACATACACACAGGAATGATTGGTCTCGACGGCGAGAAGATGAGTAAGTCACGTGGCAATCTTGTCTTTGTCTCTAAGCTGATCGCGCGAGGTGTACATCCCATGGCTATTCGTTGGGCTTTGCTCAATCGCTCATACCGAGAAGACTCAATGTGGAATGACCAGCAGTTATCAGATGCGAGTAGAAACATCGAAAGGCTGCAACTAAATCTCGCCAAGATGGAAGTTGCTCCGACAGATTCCGTTATTCAAACAATACTCAACTCTCTCGCCTCGAACCTCGACACTAAGGGTGCGCTAACAACTCTTGAACGCTGGATAGATCAGACGGAGGCCGGTGAAGTTGGGGGTAATGCTGGTGAATTATCCCGCGCTCTAGATTCTCTTTTGGGCATAGCCTTGTAAATTTACTTATCGTTCTGCCGTCTTAGAAATCTCTCAAGTTCACGAGCGATTGACTCACCAGTTGCTTCGGGAATATCGGCTGCATCCTTACTCTCTTCCAAAGCCTTCACATAATCGGCAACATCTGAATCTTCCTTCGCCAACGCTGTTACCTCGTTCTCCCACTCCAAGGCTTCATCTGGTAGCGACCCTTGAGGGATAGAAATTTCGAGAAAATCTTCCAAAGCATTTACCAACGCAAGCGTCGCCTTCGGTGAAGGGGAGTTTGATGCGTAATGTGGAATAGCCGCCCACAATGAGATTGCATCTATTCCTCTCCTGATACAAGAATCTTGAATCACCCCGAGTATTCCTGTTGGCCCCTCGTACCTACTAATTTCTACACCCAGTCTTCTTGCGATGTCGGGATGTGCTCCGCTTCCGCTGACAGTGATGGGGCGACTATGCGGAGTATCCGCCAACATGGCACCCATCGAAATAATCAAATCAACTTCACAATCATCAGCTAAATCAAGAAGATCAGAAGTGAATGTCTTCCATTTCATGGATGGTTCAACGCCCTTAACAACTATGAAGTCGTGAGGAAGAGAGGGAGTAGCAAGTCCGAAAACTTGCATGCCAGGCCAGGTCAAATTTCTGACGCTAGATTCATCGACAAAGACGGTAGGCCGATTAACTTGAAAGTCGTAGAAATCTTCTGGATCAACTTCAGCAATCAATTCCGGAATAACATCATATTGTGGGTCGGTCCAGCATCCCAGAAGATGTGAGACAGCACCTGTTGCAGCCTCACCGGCATCATTCCAACCAGAGAATGCGATAACCATCACTGGTGAGCGCAACTGCGGAATTTGAATAATCTCCATATCGATACCTTAGGGTAACCTGCGCGATGTGACGAGCAGAAACCCAATTGCGCCTGGCCAGCTTCGCCTTGCTTTGGCGCAACGAACCGTCATTGCCGATGGCGCGATGGGAACAATGCTGCAGGCCGCTGATCCAACTCTCGAAGATTTTCAGAACCATGAAGGCTGTAACGAAATTCTCAACGTGACCAGACCTGATTTAGTTCGATCTGTGCACGATGCCTACTTATCCGTTGGAGTCGATGCGGTTGAAACGAATACCTTCGGCGCTAACTGGGCGAATCTTGCTGAATATGGAATCGAAGATCGTATTTATGAACTTGCCTTCGCTGGCGGAAAGATTGCACGCGAAGCGGCCGATTCATTTAGTACCGCCGATAAACCGCGCTTCGTTCTCGGATCCCTAGGTCCAGGTACAAAATTGCCAAGCCTGGGGCACACGACTTACCAAAAATTGAAAGATGCCTACTACACCGCTTCCAAGGGGCTGGTTGACTCTGGAAGCGATGCGCTACTTATTGAGACAACTCAAGATCTTCTGCAAGCCAAGGCGGCAATTAATGGAGCAAGACAAGCAGTATCTGAGTCTGGGCGAGATGTAGTCGTTATTGCGCAAGTGACCGTCGAAACTACTGGAACCATGTTGCTTGGCTCAGAAATTGGCGCGGCGCTCAACGCGTTGGAGCCACTCAATATCGATTTGATTGGTCTCAACTGCGCAACCGGACCTACAGAGATGTCAGAGCATCTGCGCTACCTGTCGAAAAATTCACATACGGCAATTTCGGTGATGCCTAATGCCGGTCTTCCAATCCTTGGTCCAAAAGGAGCGGAGTATCCACTTGGTCCAGAAGAATTAGCAACAGCGCTAGAAACCTTTGTGAACGATTACGGAATTACGCTTGTAGGTGGGTGCTGCGGAACCACACCAGCGCATTTGAAGGCCGTAGTTGAACGGCTTAAGGATCGAGCCGTTAAGACTCGAACTATAGAGATTGAACCCGGGGCATCATCTCTCTATCAATACGTGCCCTTTAGACAGGATAGAACTTATCTTGCGATAGGAGAGCGAACTAACGCAAACGGATCGAGGGCCTTTCGCGATGCGCTTGTTGCAGAAGATTGGGCTACCTGCGTTGAAATCGCTCGTGATCAAATTCGTGACGGAGCACATATGCTCGACCTTTCTGTCGACTATGTAGGCCGCGATGGAGTGCGAGATATGACCGAGCTTGCATCACGCTTTGCGACTTCATCAACTCTGCCAATCGTGTTAGATTCAACAGAACCGGCTGTTCTCAAAGCAGGGTTAGAAGCCCTTGGTGGTCGCTGCGTTATTAATTCCGTGAACTATGAGGACGGAGATGGACCTAATTCTCGTTTTGCACGGATCATGCCCCTTGTTCAGGAACATGGTGCATCAGTCGTAGCTCTCACTATCGACGAAGAAGGACAAGCTCGCACCTCCGAATGGAAATTACGAGTTGCCAGACGACTCATTAAGGATTTGACTGAGAATTGGGGAGTCCAAGTCGGAGATATCTTAATAGACACTCTGACATTTCCTATCGCCACGGGTCAAGAGGAAACTCGTCGCGATGGACTCGAAACAATTACTGCAATAAGAACTCTCAAAACCGAATTCCCAGAGGTACAAACAACTCTTGGTGTAAGCAATGTTTCATTTGGTCTCAACCCAGCCGCTCGGGTTGTGTTGAACTCGGTCTTCCTTCACGAATGCGTTCAGGCGGGTTTAGATTCAGCGATTGTTCATCCATCGAAAATCACTCCCATAGCCAGAATTGAAGAACGTCAAAGAGAGGTTGCGCTAGATCTCATCTACGACCGCCGAATTTTTGATGGAGATAATTGCATCTATGACCCACTAAGCGAATTTTTGCAACTTTTTGAGGGAGTTGAGTTAGCGGCTTCCCGCAACATCCGAGCATCTGAACTGGCAGCTTTGCCACTTAAGGAGCGACTAGAGCGTCGAATAATTGACGGTGAAAAAGTTGGACTCACAGATGATTTAGATTCGGCAATGGCTGAAGGTATTAAACCGCTGACCATTATCAATGATCATCTGCTCGAGGGAATGAAGGTTGTTGGAGAGCTCTTCGGAAAAGGTGAAATGCAACTTCCTTTCGTACTGCAAAGTGCTGAGGTGATGAAATCGGCCGTGGCATACCTCGAACCGCATATGGAGAAGACAAGTGATGCAGGTCGTGGTCGCATTCTTTTGGCAACGGTGAAAGGCGATGTTCATGACATCGGCAAGAATCTAGTAGATATCATCTTGTCGAATAACGGTTATCAAGTAGTCAATATTGGAATCAAACAGACGATTAATCAGATTATCGATGCCGCCCAAGAAAATGAAGTAGACGCCATCGGAATGTCAGGCCTGCTCGTGAAATCAACTGTCATCATGAAGGAAAACCTTGAAGAGTTGACTGCCCGTGGTCTTGATCAGAAGTGGCCAATCGTTTTAGGAGGTGCGGCACTCACTCGAGCCTTTGTAGAGCAAGATTTGGCGAGCCAATTTCCTGGCGAGGTTCGCTATGCACGCGATGCCTTTGAAGGTTTGCGTTTGATGGATGCGATCATGGCGGTCAAACGTGGTGAAGAAGGAGCTGCTCTTCCTGCATTACGCGAACGACGAGTCAAACCTGTGGCGCGCAAAGAAGAAGAGATTGTTATCGACATGCAGCGAAGCGATGTTGCCACAGATATTGATATTCCAAGTGTGCCTTTTTATGGTTCAAGAATTGTTAAGGGAATTCCGCTAGCCGATTATGTTGGCATGCTGGATGAACGAGCGCTATTTGTGGGTCAATGGGGACTTAAAGGCGCCCGGGGCGAATATGAAGCTATGGCCGAAAGTGAGGGTCGGCCTCGGCTCCGCAGGCTGCTTAATGAAGTGCAATCAAAGGGTTGGCTAGAAGCGGCCGTTGTCTACGGATATTTCCCCTGTGTTTCGGAAGGGAATGACCTTCTTATATTGCACCATGAGGGACCTGATAAAGGAAAGGAGAGGTTACGTTTCTCTTTCCCTCGCCAGTCGAGAGATCGCAGATTATGTATCGCAGATTTTTTTGCATCACGAGAATCAGGAAAAACAGATGTCGTCGCCTTCCACGTAGTGACGATGGGTAATACCGTGAGCAAGGCAGCCAATGAACTCTTTTCCGCTAACGCATATCGTGAGTACTTAGAACTTCATGGGCTATCAGTGCAACTCACCGAAGCGCTAGCCGAGCACTGGCATGCCCGCATTCGCGAAGAAATGTCAGTTCGCGGAGATGACGCTCCTGATATACAAGGCATTCTTGATCAGGGATATAGAGGTTCCCGCTACTCCTTCGGTTATCCCGCATGCCCTGATATTGAGCAACAAACCGAACTTTGTACTCTCTTGGAACCCGAAAGAATAGGTGTTGTACTTTCAGAAGAGTTTCAATTACATCCCGAACAATCGACCTCAGCAATCATTGTTCATCACCCAGAAGCTAAGTACTTTAACGCGAACTAGCGCCCCAGACCTTATTGATGGGCAGGACAGATCGTTTTGAAGAAGCACCAGTCGCATAAGCGTGATTTCTTCGGTGGAAAATAGTTTGTTTCGATCGCGGTGAGTATCTCTGAACCGATATTTTTCAATATTTTCTCGGTTGCGAGAAGCTGCGCCTCAGTAGGAGAGCTCTTAACGATCTGTGAATCTCCTAAATAGATCAATTGCAAAAGTGTCGGCAGTACACCTTCGTTCTGCCAATAGAGGAGTGCATATACACGGAGTTGAAAGAGCGCCTTTTCCTCCCATCCTGGTTTGGGAGCTTTCCCAGTCTTGTAGTCGACAATTCTGACCTGACCGGTGGGCGCGATATCAATACGGTCTACATAGCCATGTAGATACATCTCGTCGCTGAGATTTCGCTCTAAATGCAATTCGCGATAGGTGGATTCAAAAGTGTGGGGCTGCTCTAATTGAAAATAGTTCAGAAGCAAGGATGTGGCACGATCCAACCATTCCTTTTCATCGAGTACCAACGTTGCAAGTTGTGGATTCTCAGCAAGCGCTGATTGCCACCGCAGGGGGAGAACATCCTTCGCGGATTGAAGGGTCCGTTCCGGCGCCGGTAGTTCAAAGAGATCCTCTAGGACAGCATGTATCAATTTTCCACGTTCGGCATCGATACTGGGAGGTTCGGGTAACTGATCAATGGCGCGATATTTATAGAGTTGCGGACAATTCGTGAAGTCATTGATGCGACTCGGCGATAAACGCAACATATCCATTGCGCTCACGATACAACGGCCCAGTGACGAAAGTAGGGGAGTTTCACCTAGGATTCCCCTGTGTCTACACCAGGTTTCTTCAAAGTTGGCGATCGTGTTCAACTCACCGACCCAAAGGGAAAGCTATATAGCTTCACAATCACTCCCGGGAAAGAATGGCACACTCATAAGGGTTGGATAAATCATGATGACCTAGTGGGATTACCGGAGGGTTCTGTAGTCAGCACTACCGCAGGATTGAAGTTCACGGCTTTCATTCCTTTACTCGCGGATTACGTACTTTCGATGCCGAGAGGTGCAACCATTGTTTATCCCAAAGACGCCGCAATGATTATTGGCGTAGCTGACATCTATCCTGGTGCCAGAGTTCTCGAAGCAGGGGTAGGAAGCGGTGCACTGACTCTCTCGCTTATCCGGGCCGTGGGACCTGAAGGACTGGTCCAATCAGTTGAACGCAGAAGCGAATTCGCGGAGAATGCACGTACGAATATTGAAAACTATTTTGGAAGTAGACCCACAAACTGGAATTTAGATATTGGCTCATTACAAGAGCAAACCTATGACCATCAATTTGATCGCGTTGTTCTAGATATGTTGGCTCCGTGGGAATGTGTGGCTAAAGCCGCAGAGGTACTTCGTCCTGGTGGAGTTTTGCTTGCCTATGTTGCAACCACGACTCAATTATCTGCAACCGCTGAAGCTATTAAGGAAGACGGGCACTTCACCGAACCAGAAAGTTCTGAAACCATAGTCCGTGGTTGGCATCACGAAGGCCTGGCAGTTCGCCCGCAACAGAGAATGATTGGGCATACCGGTTTTCTCATCTTCACAAGAAGAATGGCTCCGGGAGTAGAAGTTCTTCCTCGACGCCGACGTCCAGCAAAAGGTGTCTACGGTGTCGCGGAAGAGTGAACGGCTTGTAAATCTCACCATCGCCCTTCTTGCTACCAAGAGATACCTTACAAAATCTGAAATTTTCACGGCCGTTGAAGGTTATGAGGGCAGTAGCGAATCAAAAGAGAGAATGTTTGAAAGAGATAAGGATGATCTGCGCTCACTAGGGATTGAAATTGAAGTTGGCTCCTTTGACCCACTTTTTAACGATGAAGCTGGATATCGAATTCGAAGAGAAAATTACGAACTAGATTTAGGGCAAGTCACTCCAGTAGATGTTTCTCTTCTATCGCTGGCCACTAAAGCGTGGGAAGGTGCCTCTCTCAACAACGCAGCACTAAGTGCCTTTCTAAAGCTTTCGGCTTTGGGTATTCCGACAGATGAACTAGATCTCCCAGGAGTTTCTCAAAGGCTGCCTGACACCGGCCCCGAGATCTCTCTTTTATCTCGAGCAATCGCCGAACATCGCATTGTTAAGTTTGCTTATTTGGATAACAATCTCGTTCAAGAAGACCGCGAAATTGTTCCCACCGGACTATCGAGTCGACGAGGATATTGGTACCTAACGGGTGTCGACCAAAATATTCACGAGATAAGAACTTTTCGCTTGGATAGAGTCCATGGTGAATTCACGCTCGGCAAGATTCAAGCTGGCTTTGAATTCCCAGAAGATGTTATCCCGTCTAAAGATTTCGACGCTCACTCAAACACACGTCATGCGGTCGTAGATGTTAGACATGGAAAAGGTTGGGCGCTTCGTGGATTAGCCACCCATGAAAGAAACTTGGGGGAATGGGATCAACTCACCATTCCTATTCTGAATATTGATACTTTAACTTCTCTCATTCTCTGGCATGGTGAAGATGCCCTAGTTGTTGAACCACGTGAATTGCGCGATCTAGTCATCACACATCTACAAGCACTGGTGGCAAACCATGGCTAAGAGGACTGAATCGCCACTCAAGAAAACGGCTCGTTTGTTGGATTTGGTCCCATATATTCATGCGCATCAGGGGATTTCACTGAGTGAACTCGCCACTACTTTCGGGATCACTACTGAGGAATTGACTCAGGATCTCACTACTTTATGGATGTGTGGGTTACCTGGTTACACGCCATTAGAACTGATGGATCTAGACTTTGATTCGGGTTATGTCAGTATCAGAAATGCACAAACACTTGAGAAGCCGCGGACGATTTCCCATGAAGAAGGAGTGGCTTTGTTGCTCGGTCTCGACATTATCCGATCTGGAATCTCCCCAGATCGTTTAGACCTCATTGAACACATCGAATCATTGCGACGGCGAATCTCTCAAGTTGTAAATCTGCCCGACTCAGTCTCGGTGATCCCTCAGGTGAACCAGCAGATCCAGGCAACTATTGACCGAGCCTTATATGAGAAGTCGGGATTATCTATTCAATACCATGCGTTATATCGCGACGAAATTTCGTCAAGAACAATTTTTCCCATTGAAATTACGCAGAGCCAAGGAAACTCTTACCTCCATGCTTATTGTGAATCCGCAAAGAATTTTCGATTTTTTCGAATCGATCGAATCACAACTGCGGAAATATCCGATGTCAAGAAACCTGAAAAGGTATCTGCTCAGGCAGTTGATCAAATCAAATTTTCTGCTTGTGTACTCAAATCATCACGAGATACCGCAGAGCGCTTTGCTATTTCCCCGATGACTGAAGGAGTGGTATTTCAGTCGACTTCATACTCTGTCCAGTGGATAGAGCGCTCTGTCTTGGCTTCGGGCGATTCACTCAGGTTAATCTCACCGAGCCATATTCGAGATTCAATCGCCAAAAAGGCGAAATCGATACTCGATTGTTACCTGTGAGACGAAAACCACCTACCCATAGAAACTTGCCTGGTGTAACCTAGGCTCAAATATCAGCTAAGGAGTTACCGGAATGAATTTAGGCCCAAGAGAGATAGTTATTCTCCTCATTGTTGTACTTGTCCTATTCGGCGCAAAGCGCCTTCCTGACTCTGCGCGTTCACTCGGGCGATCCATGCGAATCTTTAAGAGTGAAATGAAAGAGATGAAAGCTGACGACGCCGCGATAGAAGAAGACGGCAAAAAAGAGAGATAAATAGATGGCGTCTGTAAATGAAGGACGGATGCCACTGCTTGACCACTTACGCGAACTCCGCCGCAGAGTTCTTGTCTCGGCTATAGCAGTTATCGTTGCTTTCGGTGGTGGCTGGTTTTTCTACAACACTATAATTGTCACGCTCGCTAAACCTGTCTGCGACCTTCGAGCAGCTCAAGCAGCCGGGGCCGATAGTTGTGGAGCGCTCTATATCAGTGGAGTACTAGGCCCACTGGATTTACAAATCAAGGTAGCACTTTTAACCGGCGTCATCGTTTCTGCACCGTTCTGGTTGTATCAGTTGTGGGCATTCATCGCACCAGCTCTGCACAGGAAAGAGAAGCGCAACAGCGTCCTTTTTGTCTCAGCCGCAACGCCATTCTTCATCATGGGAGCAACTCTGGGTTACCTCATTCTTCCAGTTGCAATTCAAGCACTTTTTGGATTTACTCCTAATGCAGTGAGTAACTTGGTTCGCTTCGATGATTACTTAGATTTTGTTCTTCGACTCATCTTGCTCGTTGGTCTAGCATTTGAACTACCAATATTTCTTCTGACATTTAATCTCATTGGTTTTTTGCGTGGAAAGACAATTCTCAAACCCTGGCGTGCCTGGGTTTTCTCCATTTTCCTTGTCGTTGCGGCATTTTCGCCAACAGCTGACCCGCTCAGCATGATCCTGCTCTCAGCGCCTCTTATTCTCTTTTACTTCATGGCTGGTGGAATAGCGATATTGGTTGATAGAAGTCGGGATCGAAAAGCGGAGGCTCTAGAAAAGAGTAGCCCGCGAATAGAGGCACCAACCTCTATCGATGAATAGCCGATAGGGTCAGCCCATGTGGGCGATTGCAATCAACCCAACTGCGGGTCGGGGAAAAGGTGCAGTAGTCGGGAAAGTGGTAGTTGATTTTTTTTCCTCAAAAGAGATTCCCTATCAAGTGTTTTCAGGTGCCTCTGCTCACGATCTCAAAAAATCGCTTGAGCCATTCCTGTTGTCCCATTCCTGCGAAGGTGTCATCAGCGTCGGAGGAGATGGGTTAGCCCATCTGATTATGCAATTGGCAGTTCCTCATCAGATTCCCTTTGCGGTTATGCCAGCTGGTACCGGAAATGACATCGTGAGAACCTTGGGCTGGTCACTCGATGACATATCCTCCTATTTGCAACGAGTCACGAGTGAAAAAGCTACTCGGATAGATCTTGGGATCGTAGATTCTGAATGGTTTGCAGCGATCTTGAGTACAGGATTTGATTCCGTGGTGAATGAGAGAGCTAATTCTTTGACTTGGCCGAGGGGTCCACAACGTTACAACATAGCAATCGCTTTAGAGCTACCGCGTTTTAGACCTATTGGCTATGAGATTGAGTTAGATAATCAAAAGATCTCGACTGAGGCGATGCTCATTGCGATTGGGAATGGGCGATCGTATGGCGGAGGTATGTATGTCTGTCCGCAAGCTCAACTCAATGATGGTCTCTTTGACGTAATGATCCTTGAACCGGTCAGTAAACTGGAGTTCCTTAAAGTTTTCCCCACTGTTTATTCAGGAACCCATATTTCCCATCCAAGGGTTAAGGTCCTTCGCAGCGCTAAGGTACGTCTGTCCGCTGATGCTGTTGCCTATGCCGATGGTGAACGAATTGGACCAGCTCCTATCTATGCTGAATGTATTAGGGGAGCGGGTTTAACGTGGAGTCTCTAGCTACACCTGCCGAGAGATATGCGGCTGCCAAACGGCGGGGAACCCACCCACTCACGACTGAGTTCATAAGCCAATTTGAATTTGGATTTGATGATTTCCAAGTTGCCGCCTGCCACGCTGTTGAAGATGGAAAAGGGGTTCTAGTTGCCGCGCCAACTGGGGCTGGTAAGACAGTCGTCGGGGAATTTGCAGCATTTTCCGCTCTGGCACGTGGAAAGAAATGTTTCTACACGACACCAATCAAAGCTCTTTCAAATCAAAAATATTTTGAATTTGTTGAACGTTTCGGTGAGGAGAAAGTTGGTCTATTAACTGGAGATACCAATGTTAACTCTGAGGCCGAAATTCTCGTAATGACCACTGAAGTTTTACGTAACATGCTCTACGCTAATTCCTCGACTCTGACCAATTTGGGTTCAGTTGTCATGGATGAAGTTCACTACTTAGCGGACAAATTCCGAGGCGCTGTTTGGGAAGAGGTATTGATTCATTTGATGGAGAGTGTGCAGGTAATCTCACTGTCAGCAACTGTCTCCAACGCAGAAGAGTTTGGCGAGTGGCTAGGCGAGGTACGTGGGACCACAGAAGTTATCGTCTCCGAAATTCGTCCCATTCCTCTGTATCAGCACGTACTAATCGGAAATCGATTAATTGACCTCTTTAGCGAGCCAGGACGTGTCAATCCAGAAATTTTGGGATTAGAAAGAGAAGCGCTGAGGCGAGTTAAGACGCCGCGAGGCAGGCGTGATCGTTTCGGCGAAAGCGATAATCGTCTATCTCGTGCCGAGATTATCGATAAATTACAGCGCGAAAATTTACTTCCGGCAATCACCTTTATCTTCTCAAGAGTTGGTTGTGATGCAGCAGTTAAACAATGTCTGCAAGCTGGCATTAAATTAACCACAACAGAGGAGCGATTGGAGATTGTTAAGACCGCCCAACGCTACACGCAGAATTTAGCTGAAGAAGATTTGGAAGTTCTGGGGTATCGTGATTGGTTGCTTGCGCTGGAAAGAGGTATCGCAGCTCACCACGCCGGTCTCTTACCTAGTTTTAAAGGTGCCGTCGAAGAGCTTTTTAAGAATGGCTTAGTAAAGGCTGTCTTTGCGACTGAGACGCTTGCCCTCGGAATCAATATGCCGGCTCGCACAGTTGTTCTCGAGAAGTTAACAAAGTGGAATGGTGAAGCTCATGTATCCATCACTCCAGGGGAGTACACCCAGTTAACAGGACGCGCAGGTAGACGTGGTATCGATATTGAGGGAAATGCCGTAGTGCAATGGTCTCCGACTGTGGACTCCGCAACCGCCGCAGGATTGGCATCGACTCGTACATATCCGCTTCGTTCCTCCTTCACACCGACTTACAACATGTCAATCAATCTGATTGCACGATTTGGTCGCGAAAGAGCTCGTGGGTCACTTGAATCTTCCTTTGCCCAGTTCCAGGCTGATAGAGCGGTTGTAGGTTTGGTTCGTCAGATACGAAAGAATGAGTCACTCGCTGCAGAATTAATCGAAGCAGCACAATGTCATCTCGGTGACTTTAGCGAATACTCAAGAATTCGCATCGAGATTAAGGAGCTTGAAAAACTTCTCAGCAAACGTGATGGTCGGCGCACCTTCGATCAGCGACAACGCCTTCACATGGAGAATGAGTTAGATGAAATGCGTCGCTTGCTACGTAAACACCCCTGCCATTCGTGTAATGATCGTGAAGCTCATGCGCGCCTTGCAGAACGAGCCGATCGGCTTAATCGAGAATCAGATGGATTGCGTTCGCGAGTAGAAAATCGCACACACGTTATCGCAAAAACCTTTGACCGTATTTGTAGCGTTCTTACCCATCTAGGCTACATAGAGGGTGAGAAGCCACTGGAGCAAGGCAAAATTCTCGCTAAGATCTACGCTGAATCTGATCTCCTTCTCACAGAGTCAATCCGCAGAGGCGTCTTCGAAAATCTCAACGCGCCTGAACTTCTCTCTGTCGCATCAGCAATGATTTATGAAAGTCGCAGCGCTGAGAATTACGCACCAAAGATGCCCCATCAGAACGTTGCAAGCGCTCTCGCGGCTGTCGCAAAAATCTGGGTGGAATTAGAAGATATTGAGAATGAATTTGAAGTGAAGACGCAACGTGAGCCTGACTTTGGTTTCTGTTACGCCGCATATCGTTGGGCAAATGGCCACTCCTTAAGTAACGTGCTCAAGGGAACAGATATGACAGTTGGAGATTTCGTTCGCAGTATTCGTCAGTTAATTGATCTATTAACTCAAATAGGAGGAGCGGCAGAAAATCTTCGCCCTCTATGTAGAGAAGGGGTGAAAAGATTGGATCGAGGGGTGATTTCAGATATGTTGGCCGATGTATGACACTTATGTTGCTCGATAGCGCTTCACTCTGGTATCGCGCTTACTACGGCATGCCCGACACTTTGCTTTCGCCCTCAGGTATGCCGGTGAACGCAATTCGAGGTTATCTCGATATGACGGCCCGCCTAATTAGCATGTATTCGCCGAATCGAATTGTCGCTTGCATCGAAGGAGACTGGCGTCCTTCATGGCGCGTTGAACTCTTTCCTGACTACAAAGCTAATCGACTTGAAGAAGAAAGCGATGAGGAAGAAGAGCCAGAGACTCTCACGCCGCAAATTCCTATCCTTCTAGATCTTCTTGATGAATTTGGGATTCCCATGGTGGGCGTTGATGATTATGAAGCAGACGATGTCATGGCAACTTTTGCAGTTCGCGAGCAGGGGCCAATTCGAGTCGTGACAGGGGATAGAGATCTATTCCAATTGGTAGACGATCGCCGTGATGTGAAAGTGGTTTATCTGGCACGCGGAATTTCGCAACACGATTTGGTTGATACTCGATGGGTGAGCGAAAAATATGGAATTCCAGGGGATAGGTACGCCCTCTTCGCAATGTTTCGTGGAGATCCTTCTGACGGCTTGCCAGGAGTAAAGGGGATAGGCGAGAAGGGGGCTGCCCTCATTGCAAGCCATTTTGCAAGCGTTGATGATGCATTGGCAGCTGCCCATGCTGGACATTCTGCACTTACGCCAAGCCTTGCTAAGAAGATCATCGATGGTGCCGATTACTTAGCGATAGCTCCTACATTAGTTCATTGCGCAAAAGATGTGGCCTTACCGCAGCTAGATATCGCAATGCCGAAGGCTCCAAAAGATCTTTCGAAAATTTACACCCTCAAAGAAGAATACGGATTGGGCGCAAGTGTTGATAGATTAATATCAGCGCTTGGTTGGTAGGAACATATGTTGTTACGTACATTGAAGGCAGGAATCAACTAATGAAACCCGTGATTCTTATACCTACCTACAATGAATCAACTTCTATAGTTGAGTTACTGAACTCTCTGAACGTTCTACATCATCAGCGCGATTTTGATGTTGTCGTACTGGATGACAATTCTCCCGACATGACTGCAGACATCGTTGATTCCTTAGGATTTTCTTGGGTGACTGTCCTGCGTAGACCAGGAAAAGCTGGTCTTGGCGCTGCCTATCGCGCTGGTTTTGCTCACGTTCTTCCGCAGGACAAGTATTCAAAGATTGTCACTATGGATGCGGATGGCTCTCATCGGGTGGCAGATCTTCCGGCGATGCTCGATGCCACAAACGAACCGATATCGATCACTTTAGGAACTCGTTGGATCCCTGGTGGGAGCGTTGTGAACTGGCCAAAAAGTCGACAGTTGCTCTCTCGCTCCGGAACTACCTATGCCAGAATCGCTTTGGGAATTCCCTTACACGATCTCACGGGGGGTTTTCGCGTCTATAGTGCGCAATTACTCTCACGTTTGAGACTCGATCAGATGACTGCAACTGGATATTGTTTTCAAATCGAAATGGCGCTTGCTTCAGTATTAGCTGGCGCGAAAACAATTGAAGTTCCCATAACCTTTGTTGAAAGAGTCAATGGCGTTTCAAAGATGAGCAGGGCGATTGTTGTAGAAGCGCTCTGGCAGACCACGCTATGGGGCCTATCTCGACGCTTACGGCCTAACGCCGATAAGTTACATTATGTAAAGTAATGACGATTTAGGCGAAGGCCTCTATAGGCGGGCAGGAACAGACCAGGTTCCTATCACCATATGCCCCATCGATACGCCCGCTGGTGGGCCAATACTTGCCCTTCATGCCTATCAATTCGCCTGGTATCAGACCAGTGAGGGTTGCTGGGAATGCACCTTTTTCGCGGGAGTAGCTCCGATTCCATTCACTGGCTGCGATTGCACCAATAGTGTGTGGTGCGTGGCGCAAGGCTGAATCTTCGACAGCAATTTTGCCATCAATGATCTCTTGAATCTCATAGCGAATGGCAACCATGGCATCGATGAAGCGATTCATCTCAACAATATCTTCGGATTCAGTAGGTTCAATCATTAAGGTGCCGGCTACCGGGAAAGACATCGTTGGGGCATGGAACCCAAAATCCATTAACCGCTTTGCAATGTCATCAACGGTAATACCTGAGATCTTGGTAATTTCTCGAACATCGAGAATACATTCGTGTGCAACTAACCCCTTCTCCCCTGTATACAGAATTGGGAATGAAGAACGTAGACGAGCTGCCATGTAATTTGCATTAAGAATTGCAACTTCTGTGGCGTGAGTGAGACCTGCTCCCCCCATGAGTCGGATGTATGCCCAAGAAATTGGCAGAATACTCGCAGAACCAAATGGCGCTGCAGAGATTGGACCAGGCCCAGTTGCTGGACCTGCACTCTCATCGAGCGGGTGGTTAGGTAGAAATGGCGCCAAATGTGCCTTTGCAATAACCGGACCAACACCTGGTCCCCCACCGCCATGAGGAATACAGAAAGTTTTATGGAGATTCAGATGTGAAACATCGGCCCCAAATTTTCCTGGTTGTGAAGTTCCAACTAGAGCATTGAGATTTGCGCCATCAACATAAACCTGTCCACCCGCGTCATGCACCATTGCGCAGATCTCTGAAATAGCTGATTCAAAGACCCCATGTGTAGATGGATAGGTAACCATGAGAGCGGCCAGAGTTGAGGCGTGTTCGGCGATCTTCGACTGTAAATCGGCCAAGCTCACATTGCCGTGATCGTCGCATTCAACAACAACAACTTTCATGCCGGCCATGACTGCACTTGCTGCATTTGTTCCGTGCGCACTCGATGGTATGAGGCAGATATTGCGCGCATTATCACCTCGTGAATCATGATAATTCCGAATCGCTAGCAACCCAGCAAACTCTCCTTGGCTACCTGCATTTGGTTGCAACGAGACTGAGTCATAGCCAGTGATTTCAACGAGCCACTGCGATAACTGGTCTATCAATCTTCGAGTGCCTTTGCTCTGATCGCTTGGTGCAAATGGATGCAGCGATGAAAACTCTGGCCAAGTCACAGCTTCCATCTCAGTTGTTGCATTGAGTTTCATCGTGCAAGAACCCAGTGGAATCATCGTGCGATCAAGGGCGAGATCTCTATCAGCGAGCGTGCGCAGATAACGCAACATAGAAGTCTCGGAGTGATAGGTATTAAAGACTGGATGTTGCAGATAGAGCGATGTGCGCGCCAGCTTGGTCGCTATGCCACTGCCCTGTGCTGGCTTTGTCGATACCCCAAAGATCTTTGCAATCGTCTCAAAGGTCTGATCGGTAACTGTTTCATCGAATGAGATTCGAACGTGAGTCTGATCAACGATTCCCAGGTTGATTCGCTCTTTCTTCGCTGCCGCATGAATAACGCTCGCATCAGAGACCTTTACGGTCAGGGTATCGAAATAACTTTTATTCTCAGTTTCGACAACTGCTGCCAGTTGAGCAGCGTAATTATGTACACGCTCTGCAATTGCCCTGAGGCCCTTTGGACCATGCCACATCGAATAGAAAGCGCTCATATTTGCAAGCAGTACCTGCGCTGTGCAGATATTGGAGGTAGCTTTATCGCGACGAATATGTTGTTCGCGAGTTTGCAGCGCAAGACGAAAAGCTGGATTTCCATGTGCATCAATACTCTGACCGACTAGACGACCCGGAAGTGAGCGTTCGAGTCCAGTGCGCACCGCCATGAATCCAGCATGTGGTCCACCGAATCCCATCGGAACTCCAAATCGCTGGGCGCTGCCAACTGCAATATCTGCACCCCACTCTCCCGGAGGGGTAATCATTGTGAGCGCAAGAAGATCGGTTGCGGCGATTACCAAAGCGCCCTTTGTATGTGCCGCAGTAGCCATTTCTGCAAAATCTGTAATTGCTCCTGTGGTATCTGGGTACTGCACGAGAATTCCAAAATAGTCAATATCGGTCGGTATGGAGAGCGCATCACATTCAACGATTTCAATTCCTAGTGGCTTAGCGCGGGTAGCAACGACGGCTTTGGTCTGGGGATGAATATGGGAGTCAATTACAAAAACGGCCCCATCTGCAGCCTTGGATGTGCGCCGCGCAAGTGTCATAGCCTCTGCTGCCGCAGTTCCCTCATCAAGCATTGAAGCATTTGAAAGTGCAAGCGCAGTCATCTCACATACGACAGTTTGAAAGGCGAAGAGCGCTTCTAAACGACCTTGCGAAATCTCAGGTTGATATGGGGTGTAAGCGGTGTACCAAGCGGGATTTTCTAAGACGTTGCGCTTGATCACAGCAGGAGTGATGGTTCCGTAATATCCAGACCCAATAAGTGAAGTGAACACCTCATTCTGTGCTGCAATTTCACGAAGTTCGGCGATAACTTCTACTTCACTTTTTGCCGAATCTAAAGTTTGAGCAAGTGATTTTTCAATCGCGATATTCGTCGGGACTACATCGGCTATAAATGTTTTGAGATTGTCATAGCCTAAAACTTGCAGCATCTCGTCTTCTTGAGATGCAGACGGTCCTATATGGCGATCTTCAAACCCTTTATCTGTTGCCACAGCGCTCCCCTAGTTGACCGGGGATAGCTATCCCCGTAAGTCTTAGGGAAGGAAATATATGTCTGTTAGGCGCCTTTCGCCTTTCGACGGAGCGAGAGTTCATCACTATTTTCGCCAACAAAAACTTCACCGTTGACTTCACCTTGAAGCGTCGCTAACGAACCTTCGACTTCATGCCACACCTTGCCCACTGCAATTCCAAAGACGCCTTGTCCACCTGCAAGTAGATCAACGATCTCATCTGCGCTTGCGCATTCATAGATTGATGCGCCGTCGCTCATTAGCGTGATGCTCTCAAGTTCTGTTACTCCGCGGCTTCGCAGATGGTTGACTGCAGTGCGAATATTTTGAAGAGATACACCAGCATCAAGGAGTCGTTTGACGATTTTAAGAACTAAGATGTCACGGAAACCGTAGAGACGTGCACTACCCGAACCGTTAGCAGTGCGAATCGATGGTTCTACGAGCCCAGTGCGCGCCCAATAATCGAGTTGACGATAAGAAATTCCGGCAGCAGAACATGCTGTTGCGCCGCGATATCCAATTTCAAATTCTTGATCTGTCACGAGAGGGGGCTCGCCTTCAACTAGTGGGGATATCAAAGGTTACGCCCGAACGTCCTCGCAGCCCATGACCGACACGAATAAAACCTCTAGTAGAGGTTTAGACTTCTAGCCAGCAAAGTCCTCAGGGTTAATTCCCTCCAAGAACTCACGGAAAGCCTCTAACTCCTGATCCCCCGCAGCTGACGAACTTGCAGCCACCTGTTCTGGGATATCTATACCTGCAGAATCGAGCAGATCGTTATCTACCAGGATATTGCTCCTGGTCCGCAACGCGATAGCAATCGCATCTGAAGGTCTAGCAGAGAGAGGCTCAAGGGCTCCGTCATGGCCACGCAGTTGTAGGTCTGCAAAGAAGATTCCATCTTCAATCTTTGTAATGTGGACAGCGGTCAAAGTTATGTCTACCCGATCCAGAAGGTCGCGTATCAAATCATGAGTCAAGGGACGGGGGGCTTGCATGCCCTGTTGCGCGAAGGCAATAGCAGTTGCCTCAACTGCTCCCACCCAAATTGGTAGGAAACGGGTCCCCTCTATCTCCTTGAGAAGGACAATGGGCTGATTCGACGGCATCTCAATGCGAACTCCGACGACTTCAACAGGAATCAACATGGACCGTTCTCTATTCCACTGAGAGAGAAAAAATTAGCGAGGACGATTGAGTCCGCCACGCACTAAAGCAGCATGCAGACGCACAGAGAGAGAAGCTATCTCTTTTTGAACTTCTTCTGCTCTAGCTTTAGCTTCAGAACTCTTCTGACGTGTGAAAGGTGTAATCACCTGTTCAATCAGACCAATTTCACGATCAGCTGCAGATTTGAAGGAGCGTAGATGACGCGGCTCTATTCCAAAACCGGCCATTTCAGCTACTGCTTTTGCAACAGAGAGTGCATCACCGTCGTAATGACGTCCGCGAATCACGATCAACCCATATGACTCAAGTTCAACTAACTGAGAATCTTCTAATCCAGAAGCTTTTAATAGCTCATCACGACTCAATCTCATCTCTGACTGCGCGGCGAAATTTGCGGGTGCGAATTCGCCATCTACAGTGGCAAGTGTTGGTCGAGGAGCTGCTACGCCACCAGTTGCGGCAGGTTGTAAACCACGATCAAGCGCATCGAGATTCTCTTTGATGACCTTGAGTGGCAGATACTGATCGCGCTGCGCTAGGAGGACATAACGAAGGCGATCTAAATCTGTGGTGGTGAATTTGCGATAGCCCGAAGGGGTGCGTTGCGGTTCGATCAGGCCCTCTGATTCAAGGAACCGAATCTTAGAAATCGTAATATCCGGAAAGTCACCTCGTAATTTCGTAAGTACTTCCCCGATGCTCAAATAGGCGCGTGCTGGAACGCTCAAGTTACTTCTCCCCTGATGATGGTGCCCCGATAAAGAGCAGGTGGAATTTTCCAATTTGAATCTCATCACCAGAAACAAGTTTCTTTTGAGTGACTGAGACGTTATTGACATAGGAACCATTGAGGCTCCCGGAATCTCTTAAAATGAAATCTCTTCCATCCCTCTCGATAGATGCATGCTTGCGAGAAACAGTGACATCATTGAGGAATATCGAGTTTTCAGGAGCGCGTCCAATAGTCACACCCTCGTGGTTGATGAGGAATCGTGAACCTTTCTGAGCCCCGCGGTGAATGAAGACCATCGCGCTCTCTCCGTCTCCAGAAAGTGCACTGGTGATGACCGCCTTCTCTTCGTCAGTTGCTTGCTGGAAGAAATCCTCAATCAGAGTCGTTGGGGAATCTCCGACTACAGAACGAAGGCTAAGGTGAAGGGTGCTAGTGAGTTCGCGATCAGCATCTGCACTTGCCATATCTCGCTCCTCCCACCTAGAAAACCCTTGACTTTGGACGTCAACTTAAGGGTGACACTAGAGAGTTGGAATTAAGAAATCAAGCCGGGGCTAAGCGGTGATTTGACCGTATTGCTCCGCGCTCAACAGACCTGCTGGTTCGGTAAGGACTTCAATCTCGACCAGCCATCCGGATCCGTACGGGTCAGAGTTGATAAGTTCTGGTGCGCTCTCCAATTCGGAGTTGACGGCAACGACTTTCCCCGACACTGGTGCGAAAATTTCAGAGACGCTCTTCGTTGATTCAACTTCACCACACACCTGATCTGCGGTGACAGATTCTCCAACCTTGGGCATCTGGACATAAACGATATCGCCGAGCGCCCCTTGCGCGTAATCAGTGATGCCCATTCGAATTCGAAGTGGCGTTGAAGTTGGAGCAACCCATTCATGTTCCTTGGTGTATTGAAGATCTGTTGGAATCTGTGACATGAAATTACCCTTCGATGACGCGTGGTCGAACTCTAATGGTGGAGAGAGCAGTAAGGAAATAACCTACCGCAGTCCCGAGATAAAGGCAGACTCCCCAGATTGCAAAGGCCCATCCGAAGATAAAGGACAGCGTTCCATACCAGGTCTGGCTAAGTGCAAGGAGAAGAAATGGGAAGGCGTAGAGCAGATTGAAGGTTGCCGCTTTTCCTAGATACGTCACCTGTAGTGGCCCGAACCCTTTAGCTGCGAGAACTCCAGCAACGGCGGCCATAAACACATCACGAGAAACCAGTAAAGCAATCAACCAAAGCGGTATCGCGTCACGAATATAGAGAGTTATCAGAGTTGCTGCGATGTAGAGACGATCAATAGTGGGATCTGCAATTTCGCCAAATTTTGATTCTTGACCGAGCGCTCGGGCGAGCTTGCCATCGAAGTAATCGGTTGCTCCCCCAATCGCTAGAACCAAGATGGCCCATCCATCAGCTTTCACGACTAAAGCAAGGTATACAAAGAGTGGAATTCCCAAAAAACGCGCAAAGGTCAGCGCATTAGGAATGGTAAGCATCGCTACTCCTTATCCCGTTCTTTCACGCGGATAGCTACCTGAACCGGCGTTCCAGGAAACTTAAACTCTTCACGTAGGCGCCGCTCGATGAAGCGACGATAAGAAGCTTCAATCCAGCCGCTGGAGAAGATAACAAATTTAGGAGGCGCGATTCCCGCTTGAGTTGCGTAATAAACCTTTGGTTGTTTGCCACCTCGCACAGGCGGAGGCGTTGCACCGATAAGTGCTCCCAGGAATGAGTTGAGCTTTGCAGTCGGAACGCGACGTTCCCAAGAATCAATGGCGGTACGAAGCGCAGGAGCTAGGCGATCGCGATGCCAACCCGTCTTCGCTGCGACATTCACTCGTTGCGCCCATTCAACCTGATCGAGATGGCGATCGATCTCTTTATCTAATTGATCACGGCGATCTTCATCGACTAAATCCCATTTATTCATCACAATGACCATCGCCTTACCGGCTTCTTCAACCATGGTAATTATTCGCAGGTCCTGCTCAGATATCGGTACTGATGCATCGAGAACTACAACCGCACATTCGCAACGTTCTAACGCCGTTTGAGTACGTAAGGTTGCGTAATAGTCAGTACCACTTGCTTGGTTTGCACGCTTCTTGAGCCCAGCCGTATCAACAAAACGCCAGATACTTCCACCAAATTCAATAAGTTCATCAACTGGATCTCGCGTGGTGCCAGCAACATCATCGACGATTGAGCGGTTTTCACCGGCTAACGCATTAAGCAAACTTGATTTACCAACATTGGGTCTGCCTATCAAAGCAATTCTGCGATATCCATCTTGTACCTGGGCGGCTCCAACCTCTGGAAGCAACGAAACGATGGCATCGAGTAAATCGCCGCTTCCCCGACCATGTAGCGCCGAGACAAAGTGCGGTTCGCCTAATCCAATATTCCACAGTGCATGTGCATCAGATTCATCGTTATCTCCATCAACCTTATTTGCAACTAAAAGAGTAGGTTTCTTTGCTTTACGAAGTTCTTGCACAAGAACATCGTCCTCATCTAACGCACCAACTTGCGCATCGACGACAAAGCAGAGCAAATCTGCTTCTTGCATTGCTAGCTCTGCACTTGCACTCACTTGAATTGAGATTCCATCTGGTTTTGATTCCCAGCCGCCGGTATCCATGACAATGAAGCGCCGACCACCCCATTCGCATTCATACTGAACTCGATCACGAGTTACACCAGGTGTATCCTCAACAATCGCTTCGCGCCGTCCCAAAAATCTATTTATGAGAGTTGATTTGCCAACATTGGGGCGTCCCAAAATGGCAACAATGGGAAGACCTAAGAGTGAACGCTCAGAGAGCAATTCCCAGATGCGGTCTACAGTTTCTGGAAGGGTTAATTCAGTTGAGTCGATATGCACTGCATCAAATGCCGGAGCAAGCGGAGAAGTTTTTCGTGTCGAATCGATAACATCCCGGGCAGCCAGCGACTCGCTCACCGAATCCACTCCGTGAGATTTATCAGCCAATTCAGCGTCACGCCTCTGCGCTCGCGCTGAGATATCAGCGGTGAGAAATACCTTGAGCGCTGCATCTGGACAGACGACAGTGCCAATATCCCGACCCTCTACAACAATTCCTCGTTCGGCGTTAGCAATGATTCTTCTTTGCAATTCTAGGAGCTCAGCTCGTATTTCAGGTAGTGCGCTAATGACAGAAACCTTCTCTGTCACTTCATGCGAGCGTATCTCAGTTGATACATCCTGCGTTCCTACAAATATCTTTGGATTCCGCGGATCTGAATTAAAAGTTATCGGCGTATCTTGTAATTCGCGAAGTATCTCATTTGGTTTTTCACTATTAATCGACAAAGCGATGAAAGTTATAGCGCGATAGAGCGCCCCAGTATCGAGATAATTCCATCCGGCGCGAATAGCAATCTCTTTAGATGTGCTGGATTTGCCAGAACCACTTGGGCCATCTAGCGCTACAACAATCATGATAATGAGCCCATCTTTCAGTTGAGTAATTCTATTCGTTAGTACCTTGACTTACCTAACGTTGAGCGTGCACGTTCCATCCATGTGCTCGTAAATGATCTGAAAGTTTTACAGCATCTGATTCAGATAAGGCTAGAGTAATTAATCCGGTGAATTGACCTGGGCTATGTTCGATTGCAAGATCTTCGACGTTCACTTGCGCACGAGCGCACTCATTAAAGAGCGCTGCAAGTTGACCTGGTTTATCTTCGATAACTATCGGCAGATATGTGTAGCTGCGTTGTTTCCCACCGTGCTTTCCTGGAATAAGTGCTCGTCCTTGCGCGCCACCTTCAATGACTTCCGCAATGAAATCTTCATTATCAATTTTGGATAAGAGATTTTCAGCATCTGCGATAAATTTCTTAAGCAGGGGTGCAATGAAATCTCTATTTGCAGCGATGATCTCTTTCCATAGCTCCGGGTTAGAGCCAGCAATCCTGACCGTATCTCGTAGCCCCGCGCCCGCGAGATCTAGCCACTGGGCATTTGCTCCTTGCAGTTGACTTGCAAGCAATGATGCAACGATTTGAGGTAAGTGCGAGACAAGAGCTACAGCTTGATCATGCTCTCTACTGACGAGCTCTATCGGTGTGGCCCCGAGGAGCTCAATGATTTCCACTCCAGCGGCTCGAAGTTCGGGATCGACACCCTGAGAATCGATAATCCATGGCCTGCCTGCAAAGAGATCGGCTCGAGCAGATTGCGCTCCCCCAACTTCGCGTCCTGCCATGGGATGGGATGGAAGAAATCGAGTTCTAGAAAGGCCAGAACTTTCAACATCGCTCAGAACTTTAGACTTTACTGAGCTGATATCCATAAAGCCTAACTTCACAGTTGAGGTATCAAGGTTCCGAAGCACCTCAGAGATCGAGCCAAGCGGAGAAGCGATGATCACCAGATCTGGCTCTGTGAGTGGAGAACTCGCTATCAAATCCCGCGCCAAGGCCTGCGCGGCAGGGTCGGTATCGACCATCGAAACCTGAATCTGTTTCTGCACGAGCCCTAAACCGATTGAGCTTCCGATCAAGCCTGAGCCAATGATTTGTACATGAGAAATGGCCATGGAAGTTTCTCTTTCAAGGCCTATTGGGCGATATCTGAGCGCAGAGATTTTGCGCCGTGGAGGTAGATATGGGCGATTTCTTCCTTGGGAAGGGGGCTCTCCACATGGGCCATGACTCGAATCGTGCGCTCCAGGGCGCCAGGGACATCAATCTCAACAGCGCATATCAAGGGTGTGTCGGTAAGCCCCAGCGATCGAACAGCTGCTGCAGGGAAGCTGGCATTGAGGTCGGGCGATGCCGTAAAGAGAATCGAGATGATGTCGGCGGTTTCTAGCCCGTTACTCTTGATGATTTCAGAGATAAGTTCTTGGGTTCCAGCCGAAATCGCTTCTGCGGTATTGGCGGCTACCTGGGTAGCGCCGCGAATGGCTCGAACTGACATTGGGTAATGGTACTCCCCTGGCTCGAAACTCATGGATATATATATCAAGTTTAAGCAACTTATCTATAAATAGTCTTTACGCCTAACGATCCTGCCCAAATTTTACATTCTCCGAATAGCATAAACAGAGCACTCGCATGAAAGTAAATTTATCGATAAAAGATACCCCTAAATAAGCGGGTAATTATCGATATATCAACTATTATCGTTGGGCAAATACTAAATGTCTATAAAGTGATTAAGCGATTTCCAGACTTGAAAGATAT
>CAYWWZ010000007.1:0-29206 GCA_964462495.1 uncultured Candidatus Planktophila sp.
GGACAGCTCACCGAGAAGGTGCGCCGTCGTCCATTCTCTGTTGTGCTCTTTGATGAAATTGAAAAGGCTCATCCAGATATCTTCAACTCTCTGCTTCAGGTCCTTGAAGATGGACGTCTTACAGATGCGCAAGGTCGCACCGTGGACTTTAAAAACACAGTCATCATCATGACCACCAACCTTGGTACTCGTGACATCTCCAAGTCTCTTGGACTTGGTTTTGCCAACGCAGATGACGATCTCACCAATTACGATCGTATGAAGGGAAAGGTTCAGGAAGAACTTAAGAATCACTTCCGTCCTGAGTTCCTCAACCGTATCGACGATGTCATCGTCTTCCACCAGCTCACCAAGGATCAGATCATCCAGATCGTCGATCTCATGGTTGCCAACCTTGATGAGCGCTTGAAGGCAAAGGACATGGGAATCGAACTCACTCAAGCTGCAAAGGATCTCTTGGCAGCGCGTGGTTACGACCCACTTCTTGGCGCTCGTCCGCTACGTCGCGTCATTCAGCGTGAAATCGAAGATGCACTTTCAGAGCGCATCCTCTTCGGCGAACTCAAGGCTGGTGAAATCATTGTGGTTGATGCATCAGGCGAAGGTCCAGATGCAACATTTACCTTCAAAGGTTCGGCCAAAGTTTCAACGCCTGACACTCCAGAAGATTTAGCTGAGACAGCCAAGTAATCTAAAGCGGAAACTTCTTCCCTGGATTCAGGATTGAGTTCGGGTCAAAGACGCGTTTGATACTGCGCTGTAAATCCATCACAGTTGGAGAAATTTCATCTGCGACCAGCGAAGATTTAATCGAACCAATTCCATGTTCGCCACTTGCTGTTCCGCCTAGTGATTGCGCTATGGCAACTATTTCGCCAAAGACTTTCTGAGCAAGTTTCGCAGCTGCAGCATCTCCGTGCTCATGAACAATTGTGGGATGCATATTGCCATCTCCGGCATGGCCAAAGATGCCAATAGTGAGCCCGCTCGATTGGCTTAGCGCCTCAACCTTTTCAACAAATTCCGCAATCTTGGTAATAGGAAGAGCAACATCATCCAGCAGAGTTGCGCCCATACGTTCGAGCGCTGGATAAGCCATCTTGCGAACTCGAATTAAGTCAGCGGTATCGGCAGGATCTTCCGAAAAAACTCCATCAATTAAGTCAAATGATTTACACACATCAAGGGCTTCCTGGCAGCGATGCAAATTTTCATCTAACTGCATAATTAATACTGAACCTGCAATCTCAAAGCCAAGTGGGTGCCACGCCTCTACCGCTTTGAGCGTTGTTTGATCGACGATTTCCAACATGGAAGGTTTAAAGCGCAGTAGTTGTGCAGATGCTGCAGCAGCTTTTGTCACGTTGGGAAAAGTTGCAATTAAGGTTGCTGGTGATTGTGGGCGAATTTCAAGGTTGAGAGTTAGTTCGGTGATAATTCCCAGGGTGCCTTCTGAACCGATAAAGAGGTGGAGCAGGTCGTAGGTAGTTACAGATTTCTTAGTGGCTTTACCAACTTCGATGATTTCACCACTTGCCAGTACCACTTGCGCTGCTCGAACGTGAGAAGAAGTAACTCCATATTTAACGCAGCACATACCTCCGGCATTAGTCGCTGCATTTCCACCCAGGGTTGACCAATCGCGGCTTGCAGGATCAGGGAGGTAGGCAAGGCCATGTTCTTTTGCCTTGGAATCTAAATCAAGATTAATCACACCTGCTTGTACGCGAGCAATCTGATTCTCAGTATCTATCGAGAGAATCTGATTCATCTTTTCAAGTGAAATCACAATCGAATCAGCGCTGGAATTTGCTCCACCTGCGAGTCCGCTGCCCGCGCCACGAGTGACTACTGGAATTTTATGTTCGTTAGCAAAGCGAAGAACTGTAGAAATCTGCTGTGCGCTTTTGGCCAGAAGTACTGCAAGCGGTGGTGCAGATTGCGCAAAGGGCGCTTGATCGCGCGAATATGAGGCCGTTATATCTGGATCAGTAATGAGAGTTGCATCTGCACCGAGGAGTGCTTGTAGTGCGGATATCTGGCTCATGAGCGCAACTTTAACTTCCAATTGATGTTTCCAAGTACTACCAATCCGATGATCAGGGCAATTTGGGTCGCAATGGCCCAAGGCGAGCGAATCTCATGTAAGAGAACTTCTCCAAAATTAGAGGCCGCTATCACCGAGGCACCAGTCACATATGTTGAATAAGAGATGGTGCGCCCCAGCGCAAAGGCGGCAAGGAGGGGCTTAAGAGCGACAGTTTTCATCAATCCGGCAGCTTCAAATAACTGTGCTGAAGAGATGGGCGAAACAAGAAAGAGCGCCAAGATTGCATAGCGCTTTGAATTCGATTTTTGAAAGTAACGTCCGGCATATTCCATATTGGTTGAGAAGCGAGTTGGCACCAAATGGGCAAATTTGCGAAAGTACCACGCTAAGAATGCGCGGCCTGTTGTTGCAGAAATGACTCCCAGAATTACAAGAAGAAATGGGTTCAATTCATAATTCAAAAGGAAGAAAATCAAAATTATCCATGTCGGTGGAGCAAACGCTGGCAGCGAGTTTGTTGCGAGAATGACTAGAACCAGCCCTAGGTAGATCTCCACTCTAAGAGTCTAGCGAGGCAGCGAGAACTTATTCTTTCCGCGCGATTCAATCAGCCCATCATCGAGCAGGCTCAAAATCGCTTTTTCCAGTTGTGATGGAACATCCCAGAGCTGAGATATCTGGCTTTTGGTCAATACTTCATTCTCTCGAAGCGCCTGCACAATCGTGCCGCGACATTGGCGATCGGTTCCATGCCAAGTTTGTGTGCGTTTAACAACATCAGATTTTGGATAATCCAAGCTTCGCCACACACAACCATGTGCAACAGGACAGATTCCACATTTAGGAGATTGCGCTGTACAGATAATGGCCCCTAACTCCATGGTGGCAGCCGCCCAAATATGTGGATCCTTTTTTGGAATGAGCTCCTCGTAACGCGACTTCTCACTCTTTGAAGCACTTTGGTTAGGAGTTGCAACGCCGTCGTAGAGACGAGCAAAGAGGCGGCGAATATTGATATCAAGTACAAGGGAACGTTTATTAAACGCGAAGGCAGCCATGGCAGCTGCTGTGTATTCACCAATGCCGGGTAGTTTGCGGAGTTCACTTTCATCTTCTGGAATTTTTCCAGATAGATCACGTGTGATTACTTTGGCGCATTCATGGAGCCTTAGCGCACGGCGCGGATAACCTAATCGTCCCCATGCCTTAATCACTTCTGCTGGTGACGCTGCTGCAAGATCTGCAGCGGTTGGCCATCGCTTCATCCACTCTTGATAGATAGGTATGACGCGATTTACTGGGGTCTGCTGCAACATAAATTCTGAGACCAGCACGCCCCACGCATCAGTCTTACGCCAAGGTAAATCGCGTTTATTCTTCTTAAACCAAGCGTTGATCTCTTTTTCAAACATTAGTCACCAGCGATTTTGACGCGCTGCAGCGCTTGATCAAGGCGCGAGACTTCAACGATATCCATTCCTGCAATCGTCACATCAGATCCGCTTGGCACAAGCGCTCTCTTAAATCCAAGGCGGTGCGCCTCTGCGAGCCGTCGTGAAACGCCGCTTACTTTACGAATTTCACCAGCCAGCCCTACTTCTCCGATGGCAACTAAATCTGCAGGAAGTGCCAACCCCTTGGCTGCTGATGCAACAGCAAGGGCAAGTGCAAGATCTGCGGCAGGTTCGGACATTTTCATTCCGCCAACTGTTGCTGCATAGACATCGCGACCACCAACTCGTACATGTGCGCGAAGTTCGAGGACAGCTAAAGTCATTGAAGTACGCGCCGAGTCAAGACCGCTGGTAACACGACGGGCGTTTCCAAAATCGTTTTCTCGTCCAGCGCTGACCAGCGCTTGAATTTCAGCAAGTAATGGGCGGCGACCTTCGAGAGTCACAGTCACACATGTGCCAGGAACGGGTTCGGCATGGCGCGAGGTAAAGAGACCGGTCGGATCAAGGACGCTTTCAATGCCAGTATCGCTTAGATCAAAACATCCGACTTCATCGCTAGCTCCAAATCTATTTTTTATAGCGCGAATTAACCGCAACCGGGAATGGCGCTCACCTTCAAATTGCAGAACTACATCGACGATATGTTCGAGTAAACGTGGTCCTGCGATAGAACCATCTTTAGTGACGTGACCGACGAGAAGTAAAGTGATATCGCGGTCTTTACAGATACGGATAAGCGCACCAGCAACTTCACGGACTTGAGTGACACCACCAGGTGAACCATCAGCAGCAGATGAGCCAATAGTCTGAACAGAGTCGATAATAAGTAGTTCTGGTTTTACAGCATCAATATGTGCGATAACTGCGCCAAGATCTGTTTCAGATGCTAAAAATAGTTGTGGATCAACGGCCTTGATGCGTTCTGCGCGAAGTCGAACTTGTGATGCTGATTCTTCGCCAGAGATATAGAGCGCAGGGATTCCTTTCGCTGCAGTCTGTGCTGCAACAGATAAGAGCAGAGTTGATTTGCCAACGCCGGGTTCGCCAGCGAGCAAGATGGCAGCGCCAGGAACTAAACCGCCACCAAGTACGCGATCGAGTTCAGAGACCCCAGTGGCACGTGCACGTGCTGCAGAAAGATCAACATCGCCGATGGGAGTTGCTTTGGATGTAACTGTTCCTGCAACGAGAGAAAGTTTTTTGGGAGCAGCTAACTCTTCAACAGATCCCCAGGCCTGACATTCGCCACAACGCCCAACCCATTTCTGCGATGTCCATCCGCATTCAGAGCAACGGAAGGGATCCTTTTCAACCTTGGCCATAGACGTAGGTTAGGGGAGAGAACTGACTATTTGCCGGCTGCGAGAGTCGCTGGGTGTTGAATAACAAAGAGTGGGAGTGAGCGGGCTTGTGCATCTCGAATACCTTGCATCCGGCGATCGCAGTGCTCGGCCAATACTGCATAGGCAGCCTCGCCCATTAACTTCTGCAACTCTGCCTTGTTGGAAATGTAGACAGGCTCGCTTCCTACATGTGCATCCGTATTGCTGGTGCAGTACCAATCAAAATCTTCTCCACCATCGCCCCAGCCAAGGCGTTCGTATTCTCCAATAACAGTCACAGAATATTCGCGCTCGCCGACTTCGCGAGTTTCAAAACTTCTGCGAAGTGGAAGTTGCCAACAAACATCTGGCTTTGTATCAACGAAGTGCATACCCCGTTGTTGCGCCAAGTGATGTAGAACGCAACCGAATGAGCCAGAGAACCCAGGGGCTTCATAACCCTTCCGATTTAAGAAGATGCATGCATCATTTACTGTGCGCGTTTTACGTTCTTTATCTTCATCTAAATCGGTAATGCGAAGTTGGCCACCCGGCTTCTTGGGGCGCGCTTCTTCATAGAATTGCCACATCTCTGGCGTAAGGAACTCAGCAGCCTTACGAACGCGCTCTTCATCTTCTTCATCGGAATACATTGCACCTTCGGTGCAGCATCCATCATTAGGGCGATCTTTAAAGACTCCCTGGCAACCATCGCCATAGATACAGGTCCAGAAGGATGTGAGCCAGGTCAAATCGCACTTGAAGATTTCTTCTTCATCATTGGGATCTGTAAATTCAACCCAGTCGCGCGCGAAACCTGGCTTTATCTCTGACATAGTCGCAGAGCCTACGCGTACTCTTTCGCTATGGCTAATCCGGTAAGCGATATCAAAGTTGGCATCATTGGTGCTGGCACTATGGGAGAAGCGTTTATTGCAGCTCTTATTCGCTCTGACATTGCTCCTTCATCAATTAGCGTTGTTGTACGCCGACCTGAGCGCGGCGAAGAGTTAAGGGCGCGCTACTCAGTTGTTGTGGAACCACTTGAGCAATCGTTGGTAACAAGTGATGTTGTAATTCTGGGAATTAAGCCACAGGGCCTTACAGAGCTCTTGCCGCAACTATCGCCACACATCAAAAAAGATGCACTTGTCATTTCACTGCTTGCGGGAAAAACCATTTCGACAATTGCCTCAGGTTTAGGTGGTCACTCAGCAATTGCTCGTGTAATGCCAAATACCCCAACGCTGGTTGGTAAAGGAATGGCAGGCTACTCACTCAGCGCAGGGGTAACAGAGCGCCAGAAGAAATTTATTGAAACTCTTTTGGCTGCCACAGGAAAAGCCATCGAAATCCCAGAAGAGTTACAGAATGCTCTCACTGGTACTAGCGGTTCAGGTCCTGCCTACTTCTTCCGTTTTGTCGAAGCGATGGTGGATGGCGCAGTCGCAATGGGGCTAAGTCGAGAAGATGCAACAACTCTGACCATTCAAACAATTGTTGGTGCAGCAGCTCTTCTCGAAAGTTCTGAAGATTCCCCAGCCCGTCTTCGAGAGAAAGTTACTAGTCTCAAGGGTGCAACAGCGGAAGCGCTGGCGGTCTTTGATGAGGCAGGAATTTCAGAGATAGTCGCTAAGGCGATGGCGGCATCAGCTCGTCGCGCGGGAGAACTTGCACAGTAATGAGAAGAGCTCTCATTCTCGCACTCGCTTTAACTTTGGTACCTACTGCTGCGATTGCTGTTCCAAAGCCTGTACAAGTAAAGCCACTTGATATCGTGGCAACTGCAGTCAACACAGAGGGTTTATTGGCAACTGGAAAAACTCTGGTTACTTATACAAATACCGGATCAATCAATTCCAATATCGTCTTGACTGCCTTTGATGTAACGGGCGTTCAGCAATGGGTTCGCACGATTGATTCGGGAGTAGATGAAGTCGTGACTGCAGCAACAGTTGACGCCACCGGAACTATCTGGCTCGCTGGGTCATCGGCTGTGCTGCCGGTTTCAGATACGCCTACTGTGGCGGTGCCTGCAGAAAATCCAGATGGTGTAGTTGTGGAAGAACTTCCACAAATTCGTGCTGACATGAATCAGATAACGATTTGGAAGATTACTCCACTCGGCGAACTTGCCGATACGTATTCATTGGCGCAAAGTGCTCCAGCGCTCATTACTGCAATCTCAGTTAGCGCCTCTGGAGTCTCAGTAGTGGGCTCAAGTGGCGGTCGTTCCTTTTTGCTGTCGACAACCCTTACTGGTGTATTTGCTAAACCAATCTTTATCGGCACAAGTAAGACAGCGCTCAACGCTGTTGTTAGGAGTCCAGATGGCTCTGTAAATGTTTTTGGTGAAAGTTCAGAGACGCTAGGTGGCAAGAAACTTGCCGGAACACGTGATGGCATTCTCATGAAGGTTAGCAAGGCAGGTGCAATCACAAATGTAGTTCGTAGTTCTGGCATTAAGGCACAACGCTCATGGCTGGCTGCGGATACAACGTTAGCTCTCACTGGGTATGTGAAAGCTGGAAAAGTTACCGAAACTGCTTTTACAAAATTCAATTCATCCTTTGCGCCAACGTGGACAATACGATTTCCATCGACTGGGAGTTCAACGGTGCTGAGCGCCGCCGGAACTACATACGGTGCGCTCTCCTCAAACTCGGCAATTAAAGGTGTTACCGGTTGGAAACCGACTTCACCGACTTTGCTTCTCATGACCTTCACTTCCAAAGGAGTTCTCAGCGGCGCATATTCGGCCAATGAACTCAGCTCGCCGATTTCACTGGTCTACTCACGAGAATTAGGCCTCTGTGGGCTGGCAAGAGGTAGCGGGGAATCCGTTTCGATTTTTAGGCTGGGTACGCGGTAGCCTTTCCCACCTCAAGTTTTAGGAAATCAAATAAGAAAGAGTGTGACCTATGGGTTCCGTAATTAAGAAGCGACGTAAGCGCATGGCGAAGAAGAAGCATAAGAAGCTTCTGAAGAAGACTCGCATTCAGCGCCGTAACGCCAAGTAATTTTCAACTGTAATTACTGAAAGCGGAACATTGATAGTTGGCCTTTAACGCCAGCAACTAAATATTTAACTCGATCGATAGTGACCCAGGCGGAAGAAATTCCGTCTGGGTTCTGTTCTGATGTCACCAATTTAATTGTAGGTATAGCACGTACGCTATCTAGCACGCAGAGCCTTTGCTGGCAGTTAAAGGCAATCAGCGAACCATCTGTGTTGAGAAATTTTCCGGGAGCGCCATAGAGCTCACTACTTGCAGAATTTTGTTGGGGCGAACTCTGCAGAGGGCTCCAACGAATCTTGCTCGGAGCTGTGGGCGAAGTAGGTGCAGCGTTTAACCATGTAGCCTGAATGCCCGTCAAAGTTTTTGCGATAGAGACATCAAAACCGGTCATTGGGACTGCGCCACCTGATGAATCGAGGTTGAAGTAACTCCAATTTGCTCCTGACAACGTTGGACGAGAAGCTACGCGGACTTCACCGGATGTTGGTTGCTTTTTCTGATTAATAGAGAGCACTGAGTCATAGACAACATATGTCATCTTGCCATCGAAAAGCGCTTTGAGATGGAAGGCGACATCACCCATGGTGCGCCCATCCGTTTTGCGATCACCATCTACAAGTTCATAGTTCCACTTATTGGCGCCCTTTATCTTGGTTGCACCTAATAAAATTCCTTGGCTTTCATCGCGATAAAAGACTTGTACACCACCAGCTGTTGCTACACATGCATTTGAGATACTGACATCGCTTCCAGTGCGAACTCGAACTGGGTCTTTGTAATCATTTACTTGCGGGCCGTTGCCATCGACAATTTCATGAGTGAATTTCTTGCCATCGTATGTGGAGTAGCGAAGGTCGCGATCATCACTTTCTGAGTAAAAAATGTGTAGTAACTGCTTAGTTCCCGAACCATTTACACATAGAGAAATCGGGCTCGTGATCTTTGATTTTGTACGCTCGCCAGAACCGCCTGCGCCATCAACAGTTGCTTTACGCCAAATCTTTCCATCCCATGTAGCGATGCGAAGTACACCACTTCTGGAATCGGTATATGCAACCAAGGGCTTTCCGTTGAAATTAACGCTAGATACACGCTTTCCATCAGCATTTTGGTCGATGATAAATCGTTTCCACCCAGGTTGGGGAATCATGGGTGCAGTGATAACTGCATCTGATGTGCCATTTGTATTGGAGGCAACAATGCTAAAGCTGTAACTGGTGCCATTTTTTAGCCCAGTAAAGGTCAGCGGTGATTCAGTAACGCTTTTGACTTGGTTGGTAGTCAGGTTACGGATTGAATAACTTGTTACTTGCGCTGTGCGCGCGTTTGCTGGAGGGTCGAAGGTAATAATTGCGGAACCATCTGCAATAAGGGCCGTGGCGTTACGCACGGGAAGCGGAATACCTACCGCAACACCAACCGGAGGCTTGCGGCGCAGGTCTTCTAGCATTCCCAGCAGCAATGAGCCTGGTTCGCGGAAAACTTCACCAGCATCGAGATTAGGGGTCATAATCGAATTAGCCCCAAGATCCTTATAGGTATTTTCATCGATATGACTTACCGATGAACCATCTTCATATTTAGCAGGTGTATAGAGAACTATTTTCTCTCCACCATTTGCAGCGTTGCCATTCTGTCCTGACCATAGGAGCGTTGAAGTCAGTGCTTTACCGAGTTCGATGGAGGGAGATGGCAAATCTGATAAGCGCCGCCCATCTGGTAATTGTGCATAGGCTGTATATGGAGTTGGTTGTTCGATATTTCCGTATCCAAAGAATGAGTCGTAGGAATCAGTTGAGAGAAAACCGAGGCCATGTGCCATCTCATGCAAAAAAACTGATGGTAGGTCATATTCATTAGCCCGAGGAGTTCCATCATTACGAGTGTTCCAACTCGCGAGTGAATTTATTTGAATCACCATATCGGGATTAGCCGGATCAAGGTCTTTACCTGCAAGCGCATTTGCTAAGGCCGATGGATACCAAAGGCTCTGGTCGGGAGCTCCATCAAAGCCTGAGTAGTAATTGCCAGGTCGCGCACTTCCGAGAACTCCCCACGATGGGGAACGTCCCCAGGTTGCATCAATAGTGATTGGTGCGTTTGAAGCGAAGTTTGCTGCCCAGATATCGACTGCCGATTGAAAGTCTTTCTTGGCCCATTCAGGGAAATTCTTATAGTTAACGACAAATTTTGATTTAGCTTCGAGGTTAAAAACTTTGGGAGGGGTAGTTGTTGCGGTACCGATAGCTTTACCTGCATAGGTATGTCCCCATACTGTTGATGGAGCAACTTTAAATTGTGAAAGTGCTTGTGCTGGTGCAGGAAGAAGAGCGGCGATAAGTACAGAGAGGGCAAGAAAGAGTCCACCTTTTCGCAGAATTAGGCTCCTCATAGCAGGTAACGCTATCAGGATGAGAGAATGCAGTCATGGTTACCGTTTACTCTCGTCATGGCTGCCATCTTTGCGAAAATGCTGTGAAAATTCTGGAAGAAATGCGCGAAGAACTCAACTTCACTATTGATGTCATTTATATTGACGGTAACGCTGATTTAGAGAAGTTGTATGGACATCAAGTTCCTGTCATTCATATCAATGGCGAGCACCATGATTTTTTCAAGGTTGATCCAGAAAGATTTAAAACTTCCCTTGAAAAACATCGTCGGCATCAATAATTCGATACGAATAACCCTGCTCGGCTAAGAAACGTTGACGGTTTTGCGCAAAATCTTGATCAATAGTGTCGCGCGAAACTACCGAGTAAAACTTCGCTCCACGCCCATCTGATTTAGGGCGCAAGATTCGACCTAAGCGTTGTGCCTCTTCTTGGCGTGAACCAAAGGCACCTGAAACTTGAATCGCGATAGTTGCTTCAGGAAGATCAACTGAAAAGTTTGCAACCTTTGAAACCACCAAGCAAGTTACTTCTCCACTTCGAAAGGCTGCAAAAAGTCTTTCACGTTCCTTTTGTGGAGTATCTCCCTTAATAAGTGGAACTCCCAAAGTTTCAGAGAGATCATCTAGTTGATCTATATATTGTCCAATAACCAGGACTTGTTCGCCAGCATGATGTGCCACTAACTCTTCGACAACATTTCGCTTGGTACGAGTCGTGGCGCAGAATCTATAACGCTCTTCTGGCTCTGCGGTCGCGTAAGAGAGACGCTCTGTCTCAGTGAGGTTGACGCGCACCTCAATACATTCAGCAGGTGCGATGTAACCCTGTGCCTCAATCTCTTTCCAGGGAACATCAAATCTCTTAGGTCCAATTAGTGAAAAGACTTCGCCTTCCATTCCATCTTCACGTACAAGAGTGGCGGTGAGCCCTAACCTGCGTCGAGATTGAATATCTGCTGTAAATCGAAAGATTGGTGCAGGTAATAGATGGACTTCATCATAAATAATCAAACCCCAGTCGTGGGTATCGAAGAGATCAAGATGTGCGTACACACCATTCTTCTTCTTTGTCATTACCTGATAGGTCGCGATAGTGACAGGTCGAATCTCTTTCTTTGAGCCAGAATATTCACCAATCTCATCCTCATTGAGCGTGGTTCGCTTCAGTAATTCATCACGCCATTGACGTGCTGCGACTGTATTAGTAACCAGAATTAGCGTCGTTGCCTTCGCATGAGCCATAGCTGCTGCCCCAACAATTGTCTTTCCCGCACCACACGGTAGGACAACAACACCTGAGCCGCCATGCCAGAAACCTTCAGCTGCATGTTCTTGATACTGGCGGATCTTCCAACCATCTTCTTTCAGTGCAATCTCATGAGCCTGTCCATCGACATAACCAGCGAAATCTTCTGCGGGCCAACCTAAGCGCAGAAGTGATTGTTTTATCTGTCCACGTTGGCTGGGATGTACGGCGATAGTCTCTTTATCAATGCGAACTCCAAGCAGTGGCGCAATTTTCTTGGCGCGAATGACCTCTTCGAGAACTCCTGTATCTGTTGTTACCAGGATTAATCCATGTACTGGATCTGCCTCAAGACGAAGTCGGCCGTAGCGCGACATAGTCTCAGCAACATCAACTAACAGTGAGTGTGGGACTGCATAACGAGAGTACTTAATTAATGTGTCAATTACCTGTTCTGCATCATGCCCAGCAGCGCGCGCATTCCATAGCCCGAGGTTGGTCAGGCGATAGGTATGGATATGTTCAGGTGATCTTTCAAGTTCAGCAAAAGGTGCGATAGCGCGACGACATTCGGTAGAGAGAACATGGTCAACATCTAGCAGCAGCGTTTTATCGCTCTGGACGATTAGTGGTCCATCGGTCATGAGAGTAGATCCTTAATCAGCGCATGGAGAAAATCGCTGCGTTCTTGCATAGAAGAGATGCTTACCCATTCGGATGGAGCATGTGCACCGCCACCCACTGCACCAAGGCCATCAAGAACCGGTGCACCTGCTGCAGCTGCAAAGTTTCCATCGCTAGCGCCACCAACTTCAGCGCATCCCAGTGGCTTCATGCCAATTGCTGCAGCAACTTTTTCAGCACGTTCATAGAGCGCCTTGGTAGCTGACGGTTGTAGTGGTGGTCTATTGAGACCTCCTGTGATTTCGAGTCGCGCAGCAGGATTTACAGCAGCGAGATTTTTGATAGCACGGTCAATGCGCTCTAGTTCAGCTTGGGAAAATGAACGCGCATCAACATCAAGTACTGCCAAATCTGGAACAGTGTTTGTGGTGGTTCCAGAGTGCAAGAGAGTTGGAACAACTGTTGTTCCGTGCTCTAAATTCTCTAATTGCCCTAGCGCAAGAATTGCGTGAGCAATTTCTGTCGTGGCATTGACGCCCTTTTCTGGCTCAAGACCAGCATGGGATGCCAGACCAACAACCTTGATCTGGTACATCGCAGTTCCTTTACGACCAGTCTTGACTTTGCCATCAAGAGAGGCCTCTAAAACCAAAACTGCCTTAGCGTTACTTGAAAGTTCTTTGATTAGCGCCTTTGATGCATGACTTCCGGTCTCTTCATCGGTTGTTGCAACTAGTGCAACTGGTCCTTCAATTCCTTTAAGTGCATAGAGGGCTTGGATAAATCCAGCCTTCATATCAAATGTGCCGGGTCCGCGAAGAACATCACCTTTAACTTCCCAAACCGGTTGGAATGAACCGACAGGCCACACGGTATCGAGATGGGCTAAGACAAGTACTTCCGGTTTTTCAGAACCCCACCAGAAGACTGGACGCCCTTCAATATTTTTTATCTGCGCTGGCACTCCCAGGACGCGAGTAGCGATATCACTTGCTAGACGAACAACTTCATGACAAGCCTCTAAATCATCGCTAGGAGATTCGCAACGAACCAACGCTTCTAGGGCTGCCAACATAGGCTCAAGTCTGCCGTATTCAGTTGGCTTCTCGCTTGTCATAACGCCGCGACCCCAGTAATTCGCGCGATTCTAAAGGTTTGTACTTCGCCACTAGCGTGATCACGTGCCAGAAGAGAGCCTGCAGATAGTTTTAGTGGATCAACAATGCGATGTGAGACTAAGCCGTTGTTATCGGCATAACCAATAGAAAGCGATTTATTTGGCTGATTTTGCAAGTAGTCGCTGAGCAGCTCGAGAGTTTCATTAGCTGTTGTGCGTGGAAGTGAGCCGAGCGCTTCGGTTGCAATATTGCGCATCGTGCTCTGCTTACGGCTAGATTTTTCTCCGGTACGTAGTGCGCGCAGTGCGCCTTCAATCTGAATTTCATCAGGTCTGTCATATTCACCAATAATGCGTGGAGGGCGCGCCTTGCCTTGTGCGCGTTGCACTCGCGGCCCACTGAGTAGTAGCCCCTTAGCATCTTCACCTGCAGGTAGATATCCGTAGCTTCGCAAGATATGCATAGCCTCTGCTGCATCAAAGGAAGAGATTAAAACCTCAGGTGCGATTCTGCGCAGACCTAAAATCTCTAAACGCTTATCTCCAATAATCTGTGCAATCAGCGCGGCATCCTCACAACGAATAAATGAGGCGGTGTTGCCAACTCGTAACTTGCCATGTTTCTTTGCGACATCAGCGATGAGGTACTCCAACGGCTGTGGCATAGGAGTTTTAGAAGTCTTTGCTAGGAACTTGGCGATTTCATCGCCGGTTCGACCATGATCTAATCCACGTCTGATGGAGCTCTCTGAGAATCTAAAGACAGTTGCTCCACCGCGCGATTCAACATCGGCAATCAGTGCCAACTCTTGAGCAACTTCATGCTCAAGTGGACCGGGAGCGATTGCAGTGTTATCGCTCTGAATCAAGATGTGGTCAACAGTTTTTGGAAGATCAGCATCAATTGCCGAACAGTCGGAGCCATCGAGAAAATCAATTCCATACTGTGAAATTACCCCTTGGCCGGTGATTCCTAGCCACTCACATTCGCGAATAGTCCATGCCAGGTAATCTCGTTGTAGCCCACCTGCGCGCTTACTTGGGGCGAGCCAGAGCGCTGCCTGATAAAGTGAATCAAAATCAGGTGCAATAGATGAATTCTCTTTTAACAAATTAAGAGTGAGCCGCCTTGCGCTAGCAGCGTTGGCTCGATCGAGTTCTGGCCCTAAAGGTGCAACGTTCTTACTACCTTCTTTTCCGACTAATCCAGGAACGCGAGATGAAATTAGCCATGCGCTAGCTAGTGCTTGCCAACGAGCAGAAGCGCTCTGCATCAACCACATATCAAATTGAGTAGTTGGCAAAATTCGATCATCCGCTTCGATAGTTAAGAGCCCTGCAACATAAGCAACTTCAGCGATGAAGGCTGCGCAGCTTTCATCAACGCCAAGATGTAATGCAAGCTCCTTTAATTCACGTACGCCAAGTCCACCTGAACGAAGCGCTGTAGCAGGCTCTTGCGCCCAGTAATTAAGAACTTCCTCAGTCCAGCGAAGGAAGGTGGTGATATTTGCGATTGCTGCCAACTGGACGCTGCGCGCATCTCGTTTTCCGCCAATTACAGAAGGTTGCGTTACTTCAAGTTCGCGATGAACCTTATTGCCTCTTAAGTAAATTGCGACCTCACGCGGTAAGACCACGGTTTGTTGATTAAATGGAATCAAAAATCCTTCTTCAAGTAACCATGCAACCCCTGCGGAGGGTTTTTTAATATCGCTGATTGTTCCGCGTGGAGGACCCCACACCATCGCCGAGAGAACTTTTACCGCTGCTGCTGGCGCGTCATCTAACTTCTTCAACTTTAACTTAGCCATTGAATGTGGGCCAAGGCCAGCCACCTCATTACCCAGCACCTCTTTAAGATTTGTTGGAGTACGTAGCCCATCTTTATCTGTATAAAGAAGCCCTCTTTCAATCAGCCCAGGGAGGATAAAGAGCGCTGATTTTTCGGTGAGCGCTACGACATCTTTTTCAGAGAATGGTTCTTCCAAGATTGCACAGACTTCAAGAACTTGTAGTTGCCACTTATTGAGCCCATCAACAGCTCGAGCCAAGCTCGGAGCAGAAGACGCTCGGACCGCCAAACTTGCAATATCGGGAGGTACAGGCGTTACAAGATCAGGGCGATGGGTGAACATGGAAATGAGCGCCGCATCATCAAGTGCGCGCAAGTAGTCTGCGTAAGAGCGAATTTCCATAACCTGCCAACGATAGCCGTTAGTTGGGCAGGTCCGCTAATTGAGTGCAGCCACAGAGCAGTTCGGAATTTAACGCTTGCGAGGAGTAAGCAAAGCAGCCAGAGCCGCCATACGACTGACTGCCGGACCGAGCAAGCGATTGAGAAAACGCGCGCGACGGAAATCATGAATCGGCCAACCTTCGGCAAGTGCGCGGATACGCAAGATTGCATCAGGATTAATGGCACAGGGATTACCAACCGCTTGCAGAAGTGGAATGTCATTGTGGCTATCTGAATAGGCAAAACACTCTGACAAGATGAATTGACGTTCTGCTGCTAATTTTTCGATAGCGACTGCCTTCTCAGATCCATGTAGAAGTTTTCCCTCTAGTGACCCTGTGTAAATTCCATTTTCAACGTGAGCTTTACTACCAAGTGCTCCAGTAAGCCCTAAACGTTGCGCAATGATGTTTGCCATATCTTGTGGCGCTGCTGTTACCAGCCAAACCTCTTCGCCCTTATCTAAGTGCGACTTTGCAATCTCAAATGTTCCTTGCCAAATTTTTGGAGAGACGAATTCATCGTAGATTTCTTCTCCAATTTTTTTAATATCGTCAACTGCATGCCCGCCAATAAAATCTGTCGCGGCATTTTGGAATTTTTCAATTACTTCCTTTTTTTCAGTCCCAGTCATTCGAAAACGTATGTTGGCTACTACGAATCGCGAGATGTCAGCCTTTGTGAAAAACCCACGCTGATACATACCTCGTCCGAGAAAGTAGAGTGTGGACCCTCTCACAAGGGTGTTATCTACATCGAAGAAGGCAGCTCTTTGAGCGGTGAGTGCCATGTCACTACCCTAGCGAAGAGAGCGCGAGAGCGACGCTTTATGCTTATCTCCATGAGTTCCACCGTTTATGTAATTCGCCATGGCGAGGTAGAGAATCCGCAGAAGATCCTCTACGGACGTCAACCTGGCTGGCGACTTTCACAACGTGGACAGGAAATGGCAAAGGTAATTGGCGAATGGTCAAAGCCGCTCAATTTGGGTGCGCTCCATGTCTCACCGTTGCAACGCGCACAAGAAACAGCAGCACCGATTGCGGATGTTCATGGAATCAAGATTCATACCGATGAAAGGCTGATTGAAGCAGCCAATGTTTTTGAGGGAAAATCTTTTGAGCTAGGAAGTGGAGTTTTAAAGCATCCTTCTTCTTGGCGCCATCTCTATAACCCATGGAAGCCATCATGGGGGGAGCCGTACGAAGAACAGATTTCACGGATGTTAGCTGCAGTATTTGATGCCAAGAGGGCTGCAGATGGAAAAGATGCCATCGTGGTTTCCCATCAGTTACCTATCTGGATTTTACGTAGCGCAATAGAGGGTCGAAAACTGTTACATGATCCGCGCAAGCGCGAATGCACCCTAGCTTCTGTAACGGGAATCCACTTTGATGATGATGGAATGATTTCCGGAACTTCCTATGTGGAACCGGCACAGCATTTGTTACCAAAGAAATAAGATGAAGAGATATATACCCATCGTAATCGCGGCGCTTGCGCTGACTGGATGTGGAACAAGTGGAACTTCTCAGGCTGAAGAGAGCTTTATAGCTGGTAGCGGTGCGGTAACCACCATTAAAGAAGGCTCTCGTCAGAAAGCGCCAGAAATTTCTGGAATGACTTTGAGCGGCAAAAATTATTCCTTCCCTGGTGGGCAAGTTGCGGTGGTAAATGTTTGGGCATCATGGTGTTCACCATGTCGTGCCGAAGAACCAGCGCTTTCTGCGTTGGCAAAGAAATACACAGATGTTGCTTTTATTGGAATTTTGACTCGCGATAACCCAGTCAATGCAGAGGCATTTGCGCGCAAACGAGGTATTCCATATCCAACGATTATCGATGACTCAATTTTAGTTGGGTTTAGTAAATCGCTTCCTGCCAATGCAATTCCCACGACCTTGGTAATTGATCGCGATGGATTCGTCGCAGCTCGTATTTCTGGCGCAGTTACAGTCGCATCACTCACCAAACTTATTGAGGATGTGAGCGCAGAATGAGGGAATTTGTGGTTAACCACCTCCTTGATGGATTTTTACTGACTGCCTTTCCCATTGCAGTATTGGCTGGAGTTATTTCTTTTGTCTCACCTTGTGTCCTGCCACTAGTTCCTGGCTATTTATCTTTTGCAGCAGGGTTTTCGCAATCACGCGGGAAAGTTTTCCTCGGATCTCTCCTATTTGTTGCAGGTTTTAGCGCGCTCTTTGTCTCATACGGTGCGCTCTTCGGTGAACTCGGCGCGCGCATTGCAACTAATGAAGAGAGCATTACGCGGGTATTGGGTGTGCTCACAATTTTGATGGGCGTGATTTTCTTGGGAGCCTTTCCATTAATGCCAACAATCAAGCCGCGAATTTCAACAACTGGTGGATTAATCGGCGCACCTGTGCTTGGTTTTCTCTTTGGGGTTGGTTGGACGCCATGTATTGGTCCAGCGCTAGCTAGCGTGCAGGCGCTCGCCTTTCAAGAGTCCAGCGCAGTGCGCGGCTCAATTCTCTCTTTGGGTTATTGCATTGGTTTAGGTGCTCCATTTATTGCCACCGGCCTCTTCTTGGATAAATCTGAAAAGATTCGCAGAGTTGCACTCAAGAGCGGTGGTGCAATTGCTAAAGCTGGTGGCGTTTTCTTGATTCTCATTGGAATCTTGCAACTGACAGGACTTTGGACTGATCTCATGATTGAAATGCGTTCCTGGATTTCAGATTTCATACCGGTGATTTAATGAGTGAAAAAATAGAAGTTCCAGAGATCGGTGCACTTGCACTTTTACGTTACGGCTGGCGCCAACTGACGAGCATGCGAACTGCGCTCATTCTTTTAATGCTCCTTGGCATTGCTGCGATTCCTGGTTCTCTCATTCCGCAGCGAATCACAAATCCAATTGCAGTGCGAGATTTCTATATCAATGATCCCAATATGGCGAGATGGTATGACCGTTTCTACCTCTTTGATGTCTATGGATCGCCCTGGTTTAGCGCGATTTACATACTTCTCTTTATTTCCTTAGCCGGCTGTGTTCTGCCCCGAAGTGTGGAGCACTTCAAAGCGATGCGTGCGGCGCCACCTGCGACGCCGCGCCATTTGTCTCGAATGGAATTCCATCAAGAGTTTCCAGCAAGTACGGATGCGCTAGAACGCGCCGCAGATTGGTTTAAGCAGAATCGCTTTCGCGTAAGGCGAGAAGGAGATTCAATCTCAGCTGAGAAAGGTTATTTACGCGAGACCGGAAACCTCCTCTTTCACCTGTCACTCATTCTTATTTTGGTGGGCGTAAGTTTTGGCGCCCTCTTTGGAATGCGGGGAGAAGCAATTATCAATGTGGGAGAGCGATTCATTAACGTACCGACAACTTATGATTCTTTATCGCTTGGTAAATTGAGTAATGAAAAATCTTTGGATTTATTTGAGGTGAAGCTCGATAGATTTGAAGCGAAATACGATCCTCGAACAAATCAACCACGCGATTACACAGCGTGGGTGACAGTGACTGAAAACGGTAAAACCACCAAGAAAGTTCTCAAAGTCAATAAACCTCTCACTTTTGGTAGCTCACGCGTTTATCTACAAGCAAATGGTTACAGCCCAGTGGTGACGGTGCGCGATTCGCGAGGAAATGTGGCGCTACAAGGACCAGTACCTTTCTTGCCACAAGATGGAAATCTCCGTTCGATTGGCGCGATTAAAGTTCCCGATGCGGTACCGCCAGTAGGTTTTGTGGGAAATTTCTTACCAACAAATCAACGTACCGAAACACAAGGTTCAATCTCAATCTTTCCCGAACTCCTTGATCCGAAATTGCTCTTCTCTATCTGGAAAGGTGATTTAGGTTTAGATTCTGGAGTTCCGCAATCTGTCTACCGTATCGATACTGAAAATTTGCAGCGGATCGCTCTTGGGTCAGTGAAGCCAGGCGAGACTTATACCTATCCTGAGGGCTCCATCACACTTGAAACTGTTGTGCCTTGGGTGAATCTGCAGGTCGTAAAAGATCCCGGAAAGAACTATGCGCTTCTTGGAGGTATTGTTGCGGTTCTCGGATTACTTTCATCTTTATATGGTCGTCGCAGAAGAATTTGGGTTCGCCGGACAAATGCAGGCATTGAAGTAGCAGGTCTTGCAAAGAATGGTGTACCCGGACTTGAAGAAGAAATCGCAGTTCTTATCAAGGCAGTTCAGGAAGGGAAATAGGAATGACTACGTGGGCATATATCTCCAATAATCTCGTTTATGGTGCCATGGCAGTTTTTGCACTCTCTTTTGTAGCACACGCCTTTGAAACTGCGTTTGCGGTGCGAACACCAGAATCCTCTGACGCAACATCTGGCAGCGTACTGGTAAAGACGCTTGATTACACAAGAACTGAGAAAGCTGCGCGAATTGCAACGGCGCTCATGGCTCTTGGATTTGTACTGCTATTTGGTGGAGTAATTGCCAGAGGAATTTCAAATCAGCATGTTCCATGGAGCAACATGTATGAGTTCTCTATCACTGGAGCTCTGGCATTTACTGGCGCCTACCTCGTTGCACTTCGCAGATATGATCTTCGTTGGTTGGGACTATTTGTCTCACTTGCAGCGCTACTAACCCTTGGCACAGCAATTACTTTGCTGTATCGCGATAGCGCGCCCCTAGTTCCGGCGCTCAATTCGACTTGGTTAGTTATTCACGTTGTCGCCGCAATTATTTCTGGTGGAGTCTTCCTCTTTTCAAATGTTGTTGCAGGCGCCTACTTATATCTAGAACGACTTGAATCTCGTGGTGGTCGACCACTCTGGCTGCAACGCGTTCCATCTATTGAAGTTCTCGATCAACTTTCTTACCGACTCGTTGCTTTTGTATTTCCACTCTGGACCTTTTCTGTTATTGCGGGTGCGATTTGGGCAGAGAGCGCATGGGGGCGTTATTGGGGATGGGATCCAAAAGAGACGTGGGCATTTATTACCTGGGTTGCTTACGCTGCTTACCTACACGCTCGCGTAACCGCTGGTTGGCGTGGTCGTCGAGCCGCATGGCTCTGCATCTTTGCAGGATCCACATTCTTATTTAATTACGTATATGTGAATGTCTGGGGAACAGGAAAGCACACCTATTCTGGCCTATAAAAGTTAAAGGCTGCGTAGAAAATCAGGATCATCATCTGGAGGAAGAATTTTCTTCTGTCCAGGCTTCGGTCCTTTGGGACGGCGTGCACGTCCAATAACTAAGTAAACGATTCCACCGATTGGTTGAAGAAAGAGAATCGCTAACAACCATCCCCATTTAGGAATCTTCTTTAACTGTGAATCATCGCGCATCGCGCAATCGATAAAAGTGTAAAGCGTTAGTGCCAGGGGCAAGAGAATCACTAGTGCACGAACCATATTTAGATTCTAGCCGCTTCCAGACGAGTGCGCTCTTCAATTAGAAGGAGAGGGCGAGGGCAAAGGTAAGAGCAAAGTGGAGTTGTAATTGTCCAGTTTTTCCGAGAAGTGGAATAAGCGCTTCGCCGGATGCGCCTGCATGCACTTCTTTTGCAATCGCGAGTGCTTGAGGCGCGGTTGCAAGTGTGAGAAAAGCCAGTGGGTTTCCTGTGAGAGGAGCAAAGATGTAAGGGACCACCAATAAGAGAATAAAGAAACGTCGGGAGTTAGAGTCTCCCAATCGAACAGCCAAAGTTTTCTTTCCAACCTGAGCATCTTGAGAAAGATCTCTTATGTTGTTGATGGCCAAGAGCGCGCACGATAGAGATCCTAAAGAGATTGAAGCAGCAAATGCTGCTCCCGAAAACTCAAGAGTTTGTACGTAATATGTTCCGACAGTTGCAACAACGCCGAAGAAGGTAAAGACAGATAGTTCGCCAAAACCACGGTATCCATATGGGGCGTGACCTCCCGTGTATCCCCATGCCGCAAGCACCGAAATTGCACCAACTATGAGTATCCACCATGAAGAAATTGCGGCCAGGAAGAACCCTGCTAGGCACGCGATAGCAAATGAAATGAGAGCAGCTCGCTTTACTGCGCCAGCAGTCGCCAGTCCTGATGCTGTGAGGCGAGTTGGCCCAACTCGAATGTCATCAGTTCCTCGGATGCCATCTGAGTAATCATTTGAATAATTAACTGCAATTTGCAGAGATAACGCGACAATGAGTGCAAGGAGCGCGTGTAATGGCCTCCAATTACCACCTGCCAATACGGTGGCAACCACAACTGGAGCAATAGCAGCCGGCAGAGTGCGTGGTCTGGCTCCTTGAATCCAAATCTTAATTTGGCGCCTCCATAAATAGCTCCTGCAACTTCTTTCGGTCGACTTTGCCAATTCCCATTAAGGGAAGTTCAGGGAGGTAAAGATAACCTTTTGGCTTGGATTGAGTTCCGAATTTCTCTGTTAAATATTCATTTAATTCATTCTCTGTGGGGAAGCCATCTCCTGCAACAGCAATGTGTAGCGCATCTCCCCATTGTGGATCCTTCACCGAAAATGCAGCAAATGATTTATGTGGATAGTGGGCATGGAGCGATCCTTCGATTGCGGAGAGAGATATGTTTTCACCGCCAGAGATAATGACATCATCGATCCGACCTTCAACAATTAGCTTTCCATTCTCTATGCGACCGCTATCGCTAGTGACATACCAACCGTCTTTAAAATTGGTCTCCCATAAAGTTTCTGCACCTAAATATGTTGTGGCAAGCACAGCACCTCGGATTGCAACTTTGTTCTCAGAAGTTATCGCAATATCAACGCCTTCCAGAGGAATTCCGTTATAGACGCACCCACCCGCTGTTTCTGATGAACCATATGAAGTAACCACATGTATGTGAGCGGCCTCCGCCTGTAGATGCAATTCAGAGGTAAGCGCAGCGCCACCAACTAAAACAGCTTTGGCAGCCTGCAAATGGCGTAAAAGCTTGTCATCACCATTAAGCGCACGAAATAGTTGAGTAGGAACAATCGCCGTGAAATCTGCATGTGGGTATTCACCCTCGTAATTTCGAAGATCGAGGGGTTCTGTCCCAAGCTCTAGAGATCGAATAAGAACATTAACGCCTGCGATATGTGTAAGTGGCAGTAAGAGTGACCAAGTATTTCCAAACTCTGCACCAAGATATTTATGTGATGCTTTTGCCGATGCCAGAAGTGCTCCACTTGATAGACCAACTTCTTTCGCAACACCTGAAGAGCCAGTGGTTTTGACCACAACACTGATGCGCGGCGGAACGTGGGTAAACGAAGTATTGGAGAAGCTGAGGGCTGGGCCATCCGAGACCAAGGCTTTCGCGATACGAGCCATCAATTCGCTGATGGTCCACTCGGGACTAACTCCGCGAAGTTCTCGTTGTGCGTTCTGCTCCATTGCCCGCGTAGGCTATCGCTCGTAGACCAATTGGAGGAATCGTGAGCAAGCCGATAAAGCGTGATTTTGGTGACCGAACCATCCCTGCATGGGTGACTGGTCCGGGTGGCGAGACATTTACCGATATTAAATATGAAATCGGCGATGGCATTGCAAAGATCACCATAAATCGCCCAGAAGTTCGAAATGCTTTTCGTCCTCAAACAATCATTGAGTTAAAAGCTGCTTTTGATTTAGCGCGCGATAACGCGCAAGTAGGTGTCATTATTTTGACTGGACAAGGTGATGAGGCTTTCTGTTCTGGCGGCGACATCAGCGTCCGAGGTGATGATGGTTATTTGGGTGATGACTCACTTTCGCAGCAAGGTGTTGGTCGACTTAACGTTTTAGATTTGCAGGTTCAAATTCGTCGTACACCGAAACCGGTTGTTGCAATGATTGCGGGTTGGGCAATTGGTGGCGGTCATGTGCTGCATGTCGTTTGCGATCTTTCCATCGCTGCAGATAATGCAAAGTTTGGACAGACCGGACCCATGGTTGGCTCCTTTGATGGTGGATATGGTTCTGGCTTACTTGCGGCCAGTGTCGGTCAGAAAAAAGCTCGTGAAATCTGGTTCCTTACACGTCAATATGATGCCCAAGAGGCTCTTTCAATGGGGCTAGTTAACACAGTTGTGCCGTTGAAAGAACTTGAAGCAGAGACAGTTTCCTGGTGCCGTGAAATGTTACAGAACTCCCCAATGGCGCTGCGACTTTTGAAGGCGTCAATGAATGCAGCTGATGATGGTCTTGCTGGAGTGCAACAGCTGGCGGGAGATGCAACTCTGCTCTTCTATTTATCTGAAGAAGGTCAAGAAGGTCGTGACGCTTACAAAGAGAAGCGCAAACCTGATTTCGGAAAGTTTCCGCGTAGACCTTAATTACATGGACCTCTCACTGCTCGAAAGTATGCGCGTTATTGCGCTGCCTACTAAGACGAGTTTTCGTGGGATTAGAGTTCGTGAAGTTGCCTTATTTCAAGGACCTGCAGGTTGGGGAGAGTTCTCGCCATTTCTTGAGTATGACGACAAAGAATCAGCGCCTTGGTTAGCTTGCGCGATAGAAGCGGCCACGCAAGCCCGTCCACACCTGTTTCGAAGCGAGGTTAAGGTAAACGGAACTATTCCTGCTCTCAATAACGATGCAGATATTGAGCAAATAGTTGAGTTATTCCCAGGAGTAGAAACTTTCAAAGTAAAAGTTGGCGATAATTTATCTGAAGATATTGCTCGCTTGGTGAAAGTAAAATCGCTGAGACCGCAAGCGAAGCTACGAATCGATGTCAATGGCAATTGGTCAGTTCAAGAGGCGCTGACAAACCTGCTTGCTATCTATGAAAATATTGGGCCACTTGAGTATGTAGAACAACCATGTGCAACAGTCGCAGAGCTGTGCGAGTTGAAAGAAAAGTTGAATGTAAATATCCCCATCGCTGGCGATGAGGTTCTGCGCAAAGCGGATGATCCATTTTTAGTGGACCTCGCGGGTGCTGTTGATGTACTTATGCTCAAAGTCCAACCACTTGGTGGAATTGCACGAGCACATAAATTAGCGAAACACCATAAACTTCCAGTCGTTATTTCAAGCGCACTAGAAAGCGCTGTCGGAATTCATTATGGATTACTTCTTGCAGCATCATTTCCCGAGATGAATTTTGATTGCGGCCTTGGTACTGGATCACTTTTAGGTGCAGATGTTGCTGAATTTCCGATTGTCGATGGCAAGATTGCAATCCAAGAATGTGAGCCGAAATTTAGCGGTTACGAGGTGGCGGCTGATCGCTTCGAATGGTGGAAGAATCGAGTTATGAGAACTGCAGAGCTACTGTCATGAATACAGCAACGCAGCTAGCGCGCGTTATTGTGCGCCAGATTTTGGAAGCCGGAATTACCGATGTCGTGATTTCCCCAGGTTCAAGGAATGCACCCCTATCTTTGGCTTTCTATCAAGCTCATCAACATGGCTTGATTAAGTTGCATGTCAGGATTGATGAACGCACTGCGGCATTCTTCGCACTCGGCATTGCCAAAGCATCAGGACGTCCAGTGCCAATTGTCTGTACAAGCGGGACAGCTGTGGCGAATTACCATCCAGCGGTCTTGGAAGCAGCCCATACAAATACCCCTCTCTTAGTCATGACAGCGGATCGTCCTGCTTCACTTCGTCGCACGGGCGCAAATCAAACAACTGAACAGGCGCGCATCTTTGGAAAAGCAGTGCGCTACTTTGCAGATGTTTCGGGTAGCGCTTATCCGATGGAGCTGCCGCTTAACTCACTGCAGTCGGGTCCAGTACACCTCAATATTCAGTTTGAAGAACCACTAGTTGGTGATGGTGATGAAAGTTGGCTAGAAAATCTCGCTGTTAATCCACCAAAAGTTTTTAACCGCAAAGGTCCCGGAACTTTTTATACAAAATCTACACGGGGTGTTTTGGTCATTGGATTTGACCGAGCTGGTTTATCAGTTAGTGCGGTTAAGAATTTTGCAGAAGAGTTGGGTTGGCCTGTTATTGCGGAAGACCCACTCACCTTTGAAGGGGCTATCTCGCATGCCAGCGTATTTCTTACTTCACGAACAATTGCGGAAGATTTAACTGCGGATACCGTTGTGGTTATTGGGAGAACGACATTGTCGCGATCAATCAATTCTTTTATCAAGAGTGCGCGCAAGGAGATTGTGATTGATCCACGAATAGCCACAGTGGATTCAGATCGCATGGCGCATCAGAAGTTTTTGCAATTACCTCAGATAGAAGTACAACCAGCAGATTCTGAATACAGAGATAAGTGGCAGAAGTACTCACAGCGCGCTGCAAAACTGGTAAATAATATTTCTCAGTGGTCTGAGGCGTTGATTGCCCGCGAGATTGGCGCAACCCTTCAGGCCGGTACATCACTCTTTATCTCATCTTCACGACCAATTAGAGATCTTGAAGGATTTGCGGTTGCTCGCACTGGTATAGAAACCTTTGCGAATCGTGGGCTGGCTGGAATTGATGGCAATATTTCAACTGCGTTAGGTATCGCCTCTCAGCGCACCTCAACCATCGCTGTTCTTGGAGATTTAGGTTTTCTACATGATCTCACTGGCCTCATTCATAATGAAGAAATCAATCTCAAAATCTTTGTTATCAATAACAATGGCGGAGGAATCTTCTCTACGCTCTCCCAACGTGGGGTTGCTGGATTTGAAGAGGTCTTCGGGACGCCTCACGGCAAAGATTTAGTGGCTATTGCCAAGGCAGTTGGTTTGCCTGCTAAAAGTATTGCATCGAAAGAAGAGTTGAAATCTGAACTTATTGCGCCAGTTAAAGGCATCAGCGTGGTTGTTGTGACCGCTCCTGATCGTGAAGCAACTGCAGATTTCTTAAAAAATATTTACTCAAGCGTCGATTCAATGTAGCGCAGAGCGCATAGCAACCATCTTGGCGTTGCTCTCTTCTAGCTCTTTTTCAGGGTTTGATCCTGCAACTATTCCGCACCCAGCAAAGATTCTGATTTCACGATCCTTAATCTGACCCGCGCGAAGTGCAATACCGAGTTCGCCGTCGCCACTGGCATCAATCCAACCTACTGGTCCGGCATAACGACCACGGCTCATACCTTCAATCTCCGAGATGATGTCAAAGGCGACGTTTCGTGGAGTTCCACATACTGCAGCCGATGGATGCAAACTCTGCAAGAGAGAAAATGCATCGACGTGCTGCTTACTCTCAATTAAGGCGCCAGTAACATCAGTGGCTAGGTGCATTACATTGGCTAGATGCAACACAAATGGTGATTCAGGAACGTTGGTTGATGAACAGAAAGGTTCCAGCGCATCAGCGACAGAGCGCACTGCATATTCGTGTTCCTCTAAATCTTTCGAGGACCGCGCAAGGGATGCAGCGAGAGCAAGATCCTTTTCATCATCGCCTGTCTTCGGAATAGTTCCGGCCAAAACACGTGATGTGACCATGCCACGTGAAAGTCTTAGTAAGAGTTCAGGGGTAGCGCCGATTAATCCAGCGACAGCGAAGGTCCAGGTAGATGGATATTGCGCAGCTAAATCCTTCAGAATCGCCCGTTGTTCAATCTCGGCGTCAGAGGTTGCACGGAGATCGCGCGCCAGAACAACCTTGTCAACCTGTGAAGTTTCGATGCGAGCAATTGCTTGCGCAACCCGCGCCTTCCATTCAGTGCTGGTAAGCGTTCCATCGCTAAAAGTAATGGAACTCTGTGAAATTACAGGCGGACTTTCAAGGAGGGCAGGTTGCGCACCTTCGCCAATCCAAGTAATCCAAGATTGATTTCCTTTTTTACCGACAATAACTTTTGGAATAATCAAAATTGACTCTTCATTACGATCAAAAGAAAAAGAGGAAAAGAGAAGTGGCCCAGTGCCGCTGCCATGAACGTGATTGGCAATCGAGAATGTTTCTAGATGCTGGTGCCACCATGCACGAGCTTGTGCGAAGCGATCTCGTCCAGTCACCGTTGTCGTGGCGTGAATTCCCCAACCCACGAATCCTTCTCCGCCGCGCACCCATGAAAGTGGTTGGTTGTCAGGAAGTAAATCCAACAGGGGAAGATGTTCACCAACGCGAGTTGTGGTGACTGGAATAAGTGCAGCCATTTAGTTTTGGAGAGTTCTGGAAATCTTGCGCCAAATAAGTGGAAGTGAAGTTGCTGTAATTGCAATCTTGAGAGCTTCACCGAGGATAAATGGAGTTAAACCTGCAGCAAATGTGGCAGACCATGAGAGATCTAGGGATGCATGTAACCAGAGAAGGCCGAAGGTAAAGATAATGAGGTCGCCAAATAGCAGTGCAGGAAAAGATGTGCGGAATTTTTGATCAGCTTTGCGATCTGCTAGGTATCCGAGGAGAAAAGAAGCAAAGAGCATTCCAACGAGATATCCGCCGGTTGCACCAATTACCTTCTCAATTCCGTGGGTAGACCCAGCAAAAATTGGCGCACCGGCAACGCCAGCAAGTAGATATGTAGCGAAGGTAAGTACACCTAAGCGAGCGCCGTAGGTTGTTCCGATTAAAAGTACTGCCAAGGTTTGTCCTGTGACAGGCACTGGTGAACCTGGAACTGGAATTGCGATTTGGGCAAGCGCGGCGATAAATCCAACCCCACCAACAATAAAGAGGGCTTGGGTAAGCGCGGTGCTACGAGGAAAGACAGTAGCGCGGAGTGAACCCGTGTTGGCATGAAGTGACATCGCAGCAACCTTTCGTAAGCTCTTTAAGTTGTGCGCGAAGCCTACTCTCAGGGAGAATGCGAACATGTCACGCGCCAATATGGATAAAAATCCTGATGAAGTAGCCGCCATGTTCGATGGCGTTGCCAAGCGCTATGACCTCGTTAACGATTTGTTGAGCCTTGGCCGCACGAAGGCGTGGCGTAAGGCAACTACTAAAATTATTGCTCCCCGACCTGAAATGAAGATTCTTGACTTGGCAGCAGGGACCGGCTCAAGCTCAGAGCCGCTGGCTGCAGCGGGCGCCGATGTCATTCCCGCTGATTTCTCGGAAGGGATGTTGGCTGCAGGCCGTAAAGCTCGCCCGCATCTTCACTTCACCAAGGCCGATGCACTTAATCTTCCCTTTGGGGACGGGGAGTTTGATGTCGCCACAATCTCCTTTGGTCTTCGCAACACCCAGAAGACTGACCGGGCGCTCGCTGAGATGCTGCGAGTGACTAAGTCGGGAGGCCACCTCGTAGTCACCGAATTCTCCAGCCCGACCTTCGCCCCATTCCGAGCGATCTATACCAACTACCTGATGAAGGCCCTGCCAGCGGTGGCCCGTAAGACCTCCTCAAACCCAGATGCCTATATCTACCTCGCCGAATCGATCAGAGCCTGGCCAGATCAGCGGGCTTTGGCGGCGCAGATTGCAGCGGCTGGGTGGGTAGATATCACCTGGAAGAACCTCACCGGTGGAGTTGTCGCAGTTCACAAAGCCCGCAAGCCATAACGGTTTGATTGCCTTGGCCGAACGCTTAGGATTTCGCTCGTGAGCTCGAATCCATATATCCCAATTCTGGTTATTTTCGCCATTGGCCTTGGATTTGCAGTCTTTTCAGTAGCGATCGCCGCCGTGACAGGTCCGGCTCGCTACAACCGCGCCAAACTTGAGGCGTATGAATGTGGAATCGAACCATCTCCACAGGCGCTCGAGGGTGGACGTTTTCCAGTTAAGTACTTTCTTACCGCAATGCTCTTCATCGTCTTTGATATCGAAATCGTTTTCCTTTATCCATGGGCGGTCACCTTTGATCAACTTGGATTGTTTGGCTTAGTTGAAATGGCAATCTTTATCGGAACAGTCTTCGTCGCATTTGCATATGTGTGGCGTCGCGGCGGATTGG
>CAYWWZ010000008.1:0-28616 GCA_964462495.1 uncultured Candidatus Planktophila sp.
ACAACTAAGAAGTAGCCAGGAAATCCCATATTTGCCATGACATCGAGTTCATAGTTGAGTCGAACTTTGTATTCATCGGTCGCTCGATCGCCCATTTTTTCGAGTAACCCTCGAACGGCTTCCTTGCGCAACCATGAATCTTCAGTCTCACCTTGCGGTACGGGAAAAGCAGGGAGCAAGTTTTCGTTCTCGCGGAGCTTGACATTGCATCGCTCAGCGATGAGCAAGGTGTTATCGCAACTTTCCGGAATCTCTTTGAAAAGCTCGCGCATCTGTGCAGGTGTCTTGAGATAAAACTCATCGTTATCAAATTTAAATCTCTTGGGGTCTGCCAGCGTTGTGCCAGACTGAACGCAGAGCAAGGCAGCGTGCGCAGCAGCATCTTCATGGAATGTGTAGTGAAGGTCATTGGTCGCCAACAACGGCAGCTTGAGCTCTTTTCCAAGTTTTAGCAGATCTGCCTTCACTCGGGTCTCAATATCAATCTGATGATCCATAACTTCAAGGTAGAAGTTATTTGCTCCAAAAATATCTCGGTAATCACTGGCAGCGCGCAGCGCTTCGCGGTAATTGCCCATTCGCAATCGCGTCTGAATTTCTCCTCCAGGGCAGCCAGTTGTTGCAATCAACCCATCCGCGTAACGAGAGATGAGCTCTCGATCCATACGAGGTTTGTAGTAATAGCCTTCAAGTGAAGCTAGGGATGAGAGTCGGAAAAGATTGCCTAGCCCTTGGTTATTTTCTGCCAAGATGGTCATGTGCGTGTATGCGCCACCACCAGAGACATCATCTTCGCCACCTTCAGCCCATTGCACACGTTTCTTATCGAAGCGAGATTCGGGGGCAACATAAGCCTCAATCCCAATAATTGGCTTTACCCCAGCTTTGGTGGCCTGCTTATAAAAATCGAATGCACCAAACACATTGCCGTGATCTGTCATAGCAATCGCTGGCATCTCAAGACGCGCTACTTCAGTTACTAAATCGCCTACGCGCGCGGCACCATCGAGCATCGAGTACTCGGTATGCACATGTAAATGTACAAACGAGTCGTTCGTCGATGCCCGTGAAGCTGAAAGATCTTCAGATGACATGGTGGCGCAACATTAGCGCCTAAGGCAGTACCGCCTCGGATAGCAACGCCAGAGAAGCCTGAAGGTCAGGTGGATATGGAGCGCGGAGCGTTAGCGCAAGCGCGCTGATTGGATGGTTAAATCGCAGTTCCAGCGCATGTAACCAAGGACGCGCCGCACCTAATTTCTTGCCTAACACTGGATCTGCGCCATACGTAGTGTCTCCAACGAGCGGATGGCCCAGCGCGGAAAAGTGCACACGAATTTGGTGAGTGCGCCCAGTTTCCAATTCAACCTTTACGAGCGAAACTGAACGGTAAAACTCAATCACCTCGTAATGAGTGATGCTCTCTTTGCCTGTTGCAACGACCGCAAAGCGGTGATCCTCTTTTGGGTGGCGATCAATTGGCGCATCAATTGTTCCGGTAGCTGGGTCCATATGCCCTTGAACAAGTGCGTGGTAGGTCTTCTCTATTTCGTGGTTTCGAAACATCTCTTTGAGTTTTAAATATGCGCGATCAGTTTTGGCCACAATCATCAAACCTGAAGTTCCCACATCAAGGCGATGCACAATTCCAGCACGCTCTGCTGGCCCAGATGTTGTGATGGTGTAACCGGCCGCCATCAAAGCGCCTACTACTGTAGGCCCCATCCAACCTGGGCTGGGATGTGCTGCACAACCAACTGGTTTATCAATAACAACAATATCGTCATCGTTATAGATAACAGTTAACCCTTCAATGGGAGTCAAAGGAATCGGTTCAAGATTTACCTGTGCTGGCATAAGTACTTCAATAACTTGTCCAGCAAGTACACGATCTGATTTCGACATGGCACGGCCACCGGAAGTGATGTCACCATCCTCCAGCAACTTCACAATTGCTGTGCGAGATAGGCCAAGAACACGCGTAAGTGCGCTATCGATTCGTTCACCAGCAACGCCCTCAGGGACGCTAAGTGTACGTAAATCGCGTGTCATAAGTCCTTACTGTACTCGTCTAATGGGTGGAACATTTCTCATCGTCTGAATAAATGCGATGAAGGCGGCAGTTGAAATAGCAATATCAGCGATATTAAAGACGGGCCAGTGTGGAATTTGAATCCAATCAATCACGTGGCCAACGAAAAATCCTGGCTCACGAAAGATTCTGTCGGTGAGGTTGCCAAGTACTCCCCCCAGCAATAAACCTGCACAAGTGAGCCATCCCCGTGATGTTATCTGCGATGCATACTTCACGATTGTGGCAATCACTGCAATAGCAAGCAGAGTAAAGGCAAGAGAAAAACCTGTCGCTAAACTGAAAGCAGCCCCCGGATTTTTAAGGAGAGTGAATTGCAAAAAGTTTCCGATGATTGGCTTTGGATCAGAAGAGAAATGTAAAAGCGCCAAACTCTTAGTGATGTAATCGAAGAGCCAAATAGTCCAGGCAGTCAGCCAAATAACTCGGGATGTTGCAGGTGTAGCTGGAAGGCGCACCTTAGCGGCGCTCTTCTTTCTGCTTACAAATCATGCAGAGCGTCGCACGTGGAAATACCTGTAGGCGCGCTTTGCCAATTGGTGATCCACACTCTTCGCACATTCCATAAGTCTTAGCATCAATACGTTCGAGAGCACGTTCGGTTTGCAAGACCATGTCGCGGGCGTTAATGACGAGGGACATTTCGTGCTCGCGTTCAAATGTTTTTGTTCCAGAGTCTGCCTGATCATCTCCAGCACCTTCGCCAGAATCAGCAATCAACTCATCCATTTCGGCTTCAACACTGGCAAGCTCTGCACGCAATCTTGCCAAGTCAGCTGCAATCTCTGCACGAATTGACTTGAGTTCTGCCGCAGTCCATGGACCTTCGTCACTGGAAGCAGTCACTGGGGTAGGCGCAGCTTTAATCGGCTTCAACGGTGCAATCTTCTTACCGCTCTTTACAGGTCTTGGTGGTGGTGGCATGACCAAGCGACGTTCTTCAACTATAGGTGCTGCTGTAGGAGCTACGACCGTTGCTACTGAAACAGTTTGAGACTTCTCATCAACTGTAAGAGTTGTCTTTCCAACCTTTGAGGGAAATGGACGCCCTGGAGCCTTCTTCACCGGAATCGACTTTTTAGTCGGAGCCTTTTTAGCAACTTTCTTTGCAGGAGCTTTTTTAGCAGGCGCCTTCTTTGCAACTTTCTTTGCAGGAGCTTTTTTAGCAGGTGTCTTTTTAACAGCCTTCTTTACCGCAGCCTTCTTCGCTGGGGCTTTCTTCGCCGCTTTCTTCACTACCTTTTTTCCTGGCACGCCGCGCACCCTATGCGTTTTTTGTGCAGGTCACCAACTTCGCCACGCATGGTTTAGACTTGGGGGCGTTAGACCGAGCAAGAAAAGTGCGTTGATGAGGCCATCACCTTCGGAGCACGTCAGAAGATCCGCGCATGCGGGGTAGAACTGGCCAAAGGCATCGGAAAGTAAGCGGCGCTCGGCACATCTGGTGTTGAGAGCAAGGCGGGTGGTACCGCGGACCTTCACACACGAAGTTTCGTCCCTCCAGGTTTTTTAGCTGGGGGGATTTTTTATGCCATCACCGTTTCGCGCTATTAGCGCACAGATTGACCTGCCTGCGATGGAGCGTTCCATCCTTGCATTCTGGCGTGAGAATGAAATCTTTGAAGCGAGTACTCAATCGCGCGCATCTGGAAGCCCGTGGACATTTTATGAAGGCCCTCCAACAGCAAACGGCATGCCTGGAACGCACCACATTGAAGCGCGCGTTTTTAAGGATGTATTCCCTCGCTATCAAACAATGAAAGGCAAGTACGTAACGCGAAAAGCGGGATGGGATTGCCATGGACTTCCTGTTGAAATTGCGGTCGAAAAAGAGTTGGGCTTCTCTGGCAAAGGCGACATTGAGAAATATGGAATAGCGGCTTTTAACGATAAGTGTCGAGAATCGGTGACGCGACATGTTGATGCCTTCACCGCCATGACAGAACGTATGGGTTTCTGGGTTGATTTTGATCAAGCATATTGGACGATGGCGCCTGAATATGTGGAGAGCGTCTGGTGGAGCCTTAAAGAAATTTGGAAAAAAGGTTTACTCGTTCAAGATCATCGTGTTGCACCCTACTGTCCTCGCTGCGGTACCGGTCTCTCTGATCATGAATTGGCACAAGGCTATGAAACAGTAGTCGATCCATCTGTCTATGTTCGCTTCCCAATCACATCTGGCGAACTGGCTGAACTCGGAGCTTCGCTCTTAGTCTGGACAACTACTCCGTGGACGTTAGTTTCGAATACCGCCATTGCAGTACATCCAGATGTTGACTATGTAGTGGTCAAGAGTGAAGTTGATGAAAAGTCTGAAGTGCTTGTAGTTGCGCAGCCACTGCTATCTGCTGTAGCCGGTGAACAGACAGTACTCAAGACTCTGAAAGGTAGTGAATTAGAGCGCACCACTTATAAGCGCCCCTTTGATTACGTTGAGATTCCCGATTCGCACTTTGTAGTCCTGGCAACCTACGTCACTACTGAAGATGGAACAGGTCTTGTTCACCAATCCCCTGCATTCGGCGCCGATGACCTACAAGTTTGCCGAGCCTACGGTTTGCCTGTCGTTAATCCCATCGCTCCTGATGGAAAGTTTCTAGCGAGCGTTCCTGTGGTCGGTGGAGTCTTCTTCAAGGAAGCGGATAAGCAACTTGTCAAAGAGTTAAAGATTTCCGGTGCGCTCTACAAGCATCTTCCCTACGAGCATCCATATCCACATTGCTGGCGCTGCCACACAGCTCTGATCTACTACGCGCAACCATCTTGGTATATCAGAACAACCTCAATCAAGGATGCGCTTATCCGTGAAAATCAAGCAACTGATTGGCATCCAGAAACAATCAAGACTGGTCGCTATGGCGATTGGCTTAATAACAATATTGACTGGGCGCTTTCGCGAAACCGATTCTGGGGGACTCCCCTACCCATTTGGCGCTGTGAAAATAAACACGAAGTTTGTGTTGATTCACTCAAAGAATTAGGTGAACTTGCCGGAAAAGAATTAAGTAACCTCGATCCTCATCGCCCTTATGTTGATGATGTCACCTTTGCTTGCGGCGAATGCTCTTCCGTAATGACTCGCGTGCCAGAGGTAATCGACTGTTGGTACGACTCGGGAGCGATGCCATTTGCGCAATGGGGCTATCCACATAAACCTGGTTCAGCTGAGAAATTTAAAGCAGCCTACCCTGCTGACTTCATCTGCGAAGCGATCGATCAAACTCGAGGTTGGTTCTACACCTTAATGACGATAGGAACCTTGGTCTTCGACAAGAGCTCCTATAAGAGCGTCCTCTGTCTCGGCCATATTCTTGACAAAGATGGTAGAAAAATGAGCAAGCACCTTGGCAACGTTCTTGAGCCAATGTCTCTCATGGATCAACATGGAGCTGACGCTGTTCGCTGGTACATGTTGGCGGCTGGCTCGCCTTGGTCGGCAAGACGAGTGGGCCATGATGCAATTTCCGACGTTGTGCGTAAGACACTCCTTACTTATTGGAACACCATTTCTTTTCATGCCCTCTACGCCCAAGCGTCAGACTTTGATTTATCGCAGAGCCCTGCAATCGAAGATCGCACCATCATGGATCGTTGGATATTGAGTGAACTCAACGTTCTGATTGCAGATGTCGATAAGGCCTATCAAGATTTCGATTCGCAAGCCGCTGGCAAGGTGCTTGCTCGATTTATCGACGACCTTTCTAACTGGTATGTCAGAAGATCTCGTCGCAGATTCTGGGATGCTGATGTTGCAGCGCTCGCAACTCTTCATGAATGTCTTGTCACTCTTACTCAACTTCTCGCCCCTATGGTTCCCTTCATTGCAGAACACACATGGCAAGTATTAGTTCGCCCAGCTAACTCAGCAGCTGCACAATCGGTCCACCTGACCGACTTTCCTGTTGCAGACGTAGCGCTGGTAGACCACAACCTCAATAAGCAAGTTGCAATGACGCGAAGAGTTGTTGAATTAGGAAGAGCCGCTCGCGCCGAATCCGCAATCAAAATTCGCCAACCTCTACAACGAGCACTCATTTCGGCGCAAGGATGGGCCCAACTACCTACCGATATGAAGGCTCAAATATCTGATGAACTCAATGTGATTGACTTGCAAGATATAGCAAGCGCCGATGGAGATCTCGTCGATGTTTCCATCAAGGCCAATTTCAAATCGCTCGGCGCAAAATATGGAAAAGCGGTTCAAGATGTTGCAAAACTGATTGCCGCTACAGATCCTGTTGCGCTCGTAAAAGAGCTGCGCACCACTGGTGCAGCCTCTCTTGGCGAGTTCGCTCTGTCATTGGAGGATCTCGTGGTCACCGAAGTTCCTAAGACAGGCTGGATGGTGGCTAGCCATGATGGTGAAAGCGTGGCGCTAGATCTAGCACTGACTCCGGAGTTGATTGCTGCAGGAAATATCCGCGAAGTGATCCGCTTGATTCAGGAAAGGCGAAAGAGCGATGGATTCGATATCTCAGATCGAATCAAAGTGCGCTGGAACGCTTCACTTGAGTTACAAGAGACTATTCGTGCAGCTAGCGCTCATATTTCGGAGGAAGTCCTTGCAGTCTCATTTGACTATGACGCAACCGTGGCTCCTGAGGAGAATGAGCTTGGTGTGGGTATTTCTCTAGAAAAAAGCAGTTAGAGAATAATGCGAATTGCAGCTTGCGCAATATTGGCTGCGATAAGCAGGACGATGAATGAGAGATCTAGCGCAACTCCACCAATGCGAAGCGGTGGAACAAAGCGCTGGACATACCTCATCGGTCTATCGGTAATGGAATAGACGATCTCAAAGACTGCCAACAAGAAAGAGTTAGGACGCCAGTTGCGAGCAAACATACGAGCGTAATCAATGATGATGCGCGCAAAGAGTGCGAGTTTAAAGAGTCCTATAAGTTGGACTAGAACTGATTCGAGCATCTAGTTAATCAACTCTGATTGAAGAAAGTTGCCTGTGCAGCAGTCTTATCTTCATTGCTCACATTGACATTTGCTGGTGAGAGTAAAAATACCTTCAAACTAATTCTTTCAATTCGTCCGTGAAGACCAAAAACTAATCCACTCGCAAAGTCGACCAAACGCTTGCGTTCTCCTTCTTCCATATCATCAAGATTGATGATGACTGGATTTCCTTCGCGGTAATACTCTCCTACCTTGCGGGCTTCAGAATAAGAGCGAGGCTGCAATGTAATGATGTTGTATGACGATGAATCTTCGATAAGCGCAGGTTGGGTTGGCGCTGCGACTACTGGTGTTGAGTGTGTTCCGAGAACTGTCACACCAGTGCGTTCACGAGTGGGGCGAGTTGCTGGGGTGCGCGTAGGTGTCTGCGCAACGGCGGCCTCTTCATCGGTATCGACCAGGCCAAGGAAGCCCATCATTTTATTGAGTGCTGACATGCGACTTAGATTACTAGCGGTAGGTGCGAGAGCCGAGGATTGAACTGCCTACCCTGATATGTGTCGCACCATGGTCGATTGCCACTTCGAAATCCCCTGACATCCCCGCAGAGAGGGATTGCGCTGATGGAAATTCTTCTAGAAATCTTTGGTGAACGCTTTGAATCTTTGAAAATGCTTCTTGTGGTGTAGCGCTCACTGGAGGCACGCACATCAACCCCTTCAAAATGAGATGAGGTTGGGAGCAAATCACAGCAGCAAGATCGGATAGCTCTGACTCAACGACTCCTCCTCTGTCAGGGTCGCCATCGAGTGAGAGTTGTGCAAATACTTCCAGCGGTCGCAGCGCGCGCTGTCCAAGTTTCAGAGCATGGTCGGCGCTATCGAGTGAGTGAATAACATCAGCCCACTTCACAATATCTTTAATCTTTCGGCTTTGAATGCCTCCTTGAAAGTGCCACGTGGCTGGCACCACATGGGCCTTTTCTTCACCTTCCTCAGTGCGATTTTCGCCAAAATTCGCAACGCCTAACTCTCTAAGAATTTGTACATCACTCACGGGATAAGTCTTTGTCACAACAATAAGAGTTACATCGGGACGAGCAATCCGATCTTGCACAGCTTGCAAATTTTCAGCTAATTCATCGCGGCGACTCATAGCCAGATGACCCCCGCTTGCCGGCCCGTCACTCCATCTCGACGATAAGAGAAGAGGTCATCCTCTTCAACTGTGCATACGTTCTCGTGGAGTACTTCAATCCCCTCAGCCGCAAGCACTGCAGTCAGTGCACCCGGCAAATCAAGAGAGCGCGTTCCGGATTCAGTCTCTGAAGCAGCTAGCGGAAATATCGAAGTGACTTCTTGAAAAATCTCCTCTGAGACTTCATAACAACGCCCACAAATGGAAGGTCCGATAATCGCCGAAATCTGAGCGGCACCAATTGCACGCATCGCAGAGAGTGCGTTAAGCGCCACTGAATTCATCAGCCCTTTTCTACCGACATGTACAGCAGCAACTGCAACATCAGATGACATGAGAAGCGGAATGCAATCTGCGACCATGACTGAAACAGGCACCCCGGGAATTCCTGTGACGAGAGCATCGGCGGTGGGAGACTCGTCTGATACGGATTCGACAATAACGGTGCGATTGCCGTGCACTTGATTCATATATTGATGTTGCCCGATCTCTCTCGCGAGTAAAGATCGATTCCGGATCACATCCGACTCTACATCTCCAACATGAAGCGCTAAGTTAAGAGACGAAAACGCACCGGTGCTAACTCCACCGGTGCGATTGGTAAATCGATAACCCATTTATTTCATAAAGTCTGGGACATCAATTTCATCTTCTGAAACCAACTCTTCGAAGGTGATTCGCTTGCGTGGCGTTGAACTTTCTAAGTCAAGCGCCACGGAAAGTGGATCATTCGAAGGAATTGGATCGGCTACTCCACCTAGAGTGCTGGCGTTGATTACCGGCATCTCGACCTTCTTTGGTTCTCCACCTGCAAAGCCAGCTGCAATGACAGTGATACGGACTTCATCACCAAGGGCATCATCGATAGTGGTACCGAAGATAATTCGAGCATCAGGATGGGCGGCCGCCTGCACAAGTTCGCACGCTTCATTAATCTCGAAGAGGCCCAAATCAGAACCACCAGCAACTGAGAGTAGAACTCCCATCGCACCATCGATCGATGCCTCTAGTAACGGGCTTGAGATCGCAAGTTCTGCGGCGCGAGTTGCGCGGTTCTCACCTCGTGCAGAACCAATTCCCATAAGCGCAGATCCAGCATCTGTCATGACTGTCTTTACATCTGCAAAGTCGAGGTTAATCAATCCTGGTTGTGTAATGATTTCTGTAATTCCCTGTACACCAGAGAGCAGAACTTGGTCTGCGCTCTTAAACGCATCAACGGCCGTGATTGCACGATCTGAAATCGCCAGCAGACGATCGTTTGGAATAACGATGAGTGTGTCTACTTGTTCGCGCAGAAGTTCAATTCCTTCTTCTGCTTGACGTGTGCGGATTTTTCCTTCGAAAGAAAATGGCTTTGTAACGACTCCGATAGTAAGTGCGCCGAGATCTCGCGCAATTTTTGCAACGATAGGTGCGCCACCTGTTCCGGTACCGCCACCTTCGCCGGCAGTAACAAAGACCATATCTGCACCGCGAAGAATTTCTTCAATCTCTTCAGTGTGATCAATTGCAGCTTGGCGACCTTTTTCAGGAGCAGCGCCTGCACCCAAACCCTTTGTAGATGCACGACCAATATCTAATTTCACATCTGCATCGCTCATCAATAAATGTTGTGCATCAGTATTGATTGCGATGAACTCAACGCCTTTTAATCCAACATCAATCATGCGATTGATTGCGTTTACTCCGCCGCCGCCAATTCCAACAACCTTGATGACAGCTAAGTAATTCTGTGGTGCAGCCACGTGAGTCCCCCTTTAGAACTGTAAACCTCAACTTGAGAATTACATTTCTACTCTCTTTGATGGCGGCAACGTATGCGTATTGGTCTCGGTAATCAAAGACCGCCACGAACTAATTTTTACAAGTATTGAGTAAGAACTTTACTGTCAATGTTTAGTGTGGCAGAACTATTTGACTATCGGAGCATGTGGAGCGCTGACATCAATCCGACGGATTTTTTTATTTTCAGGAAGCGCTAAAAGAGCATCGATCACTTCTGCCTTCAATTCATTTTGGTCATTTGCACCCCAAAGGATCTGAAGCTGGCGGTCCTGTCTTAAAACTCGCAATGAAAAATTAGATTCGTTGTATGCAGCAAGGTTGAGCACATCTGCTCTGATTGAGGCAGGAAGGCTTTGAAAGAGATCTATAGCAACTAGCCCCAACTCTGGGGTGGTCGCTGAAACCCGAGGCAATTCTGCGCCCTCGAAACCTGGAAGCGAGAAGACCTTTCCAGATGCATCAAGGACTTTGTCATTAAAGAAAGCAGTCGGGGTGCGAGGGGTAATTTCAACAAGCACTTCTCCGGTTAGCCAATTTCGGGAAATCTTTGCCTCTTCAACCCACTCAACGCCCGAAATTCGAAGAGATATTGCGCGTGGTTCTACTCTGGCTAACTTATCCCCAACTTCCAGATCTGCAATTTCTGTAATCGTCTCTTTGCTTGCCTGCGTTGGCGCGCCATTAATTGCCACTGCAGAAACTGTAAAGACGGATGACCAGGCAAGTAGATAAGCAAGTCCGGCAAAGAGAGCAATAGCCACGAATATGGCGATAGGAAGAGAACGATTCTTACGCAAAGCGACGGCTTAGCCCTTCAGCAATAATTGGAGCAAGTGAATTAACATCCCCCGCGCCTAAAGTGATTATCACATCTCCCGGTTTTGCCATCTCTATAAGACGATCCGCTGCTTGCGCAAAATTTGGTAGGTAGCGCCCCCGTTGCATTTTTTCGGCAATGAGTTCCGAGGTAATTCCGTGAATTGGCTTTTCACTCGCTGCGTAAATTTCCAAAAGGGTGACATCGTCGGCCAAATCTAACGCTGCCGCGAATTCATCGAGAAATGCTTGGGTGCGCGAGTAACGATGAGGTTGAAAGATCACTAGAACGCGACCATCTCCGGCATAGCGCCGCGCCGCTTCTAAGGTCACGCGAATTTCCGTAGGGTGATGGCCATAGTCATCAATGATGCGGATTCCATGTTCGGTCGCTTTGAGCTCAAAACGTCGACCTGCACCTCTAAAGTTATGGAGACCTTCTAGAAGTTGATGAATCGGCAGTTGTAGCGCCATCCCCATCGCAAGACATGCTGCAGCATTAAGTAAATTGTGTAGACCTGGAACTTGAAGCTCGACGGCACCAACTGTGCGACCCTTCCACATGACTCGCGCAGAAGAGCCCATGGGTTGCAGCGAAATCTGGTCGAGCGCTAAATCAACGCCCTCCGAAGTGCCATATGAAATGGGAGTGCAAGTTAGGTGAGACTGACCAAGACGTTTTGATCCGGGGTCATCGGCGCAGTACACAAGAAAACCCTCTGGAGAAATAGTGGCAGCAAAGGAGTCAAATACTTCTGTAACGGCTTGAGGGGTATGGAAGAAATCGACATGGTCATGCTCAATATTTGTCACGATTGCTGCAAGAGGTTTGTATTCCACAAAGGAACCATCAGATTCATCAGCTTCGACGACAAAGAAATCTCCAGTGCCTCTATGTGCATTAGAGCCAGAAGCCATCAAAGTTCCGCCGATCGCAAACGAGGGATCGGTTCCACAAGCTTGGAGCGCAACAGTCATCATGGAAGATGTTGTTGTCTTGCCATGCGTTCCTGCGACAGCAATGCTACGAGAGCCCTTCATTAAGAGCGCTAGCGCTTGGGCTCGCGTCAGAATGGGAATAGAACGTTCAATGGCATAAGCCATCTCTGGGTTACTGGCAGAGATCGCGGTTGAGTAAATAACGACATCCGCCCCATTAACATGAGCTGCTTCATGAGATGTATAGACCCTTGCGCCTAATGCAGTGAGTGCTGTCAGAACTGAAGAATCTTTAGAATCAGAGCCACTGACTGAAATTCCATCGGAAAGTGCGATGCGCGCTAGACCGCTCATTCCTGAGCCACCAATCCCGATGAAGTGGATTTTCTTGCCTTGCAGCGACTGCACCTATCTACCTCCAGAAAGCGCGGATTCCATAAGTTCCACAATCTTAGTTATCGCCTCGCTATCTTGCGGCGAACCAGAAATTGGCGCTCGGCCACTTTGCGCTAACAGCCGATCTATATTGTGAAGTAACCACTCTCGGCTAAATGTCGCTTGAGAAATTAATTCGGCGCGGCCTTGGGAAATGAGAGCGGTGGCATTGAACCTCTGTTCTCCATTTCCAATCGGAAGCGGGATGAAGAGCGCATACCTGCCAAGTGAATTCACCTCTGCACATGTCACAGCGCCACTTCTAGAGATGATGAGGTCAGCAGCAAGATAAGCCGTTGCCATATCGGAGATGTAATTGACCGCCTTGTACCGAGCGCTTGATTGAGGCAGATCACTACGTGCTCCTACCCCATGCAGAATATTGATACCACGTTCGGTGAGAGCTCCCTGCGCTTCGGCCATCACAGAGTTAAGCGCCGCTGAACCTTGTGATCCACCAAAGATAAAAATCAATGGTGCATTCTCTTCAAAACCTAAAGAACGTTTAGCTGCTGCGCGAGCAGCTTTCCAATCTGAACTCGCTGCTGAAAAAGCTTGAGCAATATTCTCTTTAAGCGGCAATCCAGTCAGGCGAGATTTCTTTAAGGTGCCTCTGGAAATCTGATGAGAAACAGCGCAATGGGGAGTAAAGAGCGCCCCCAAGCGATTAGCTAAACCTGGTTTGGCATTAGCTTCGTGAATGACAAAGGGGGTCTTGGTAATCCTTGCTGCCAAATAAGCAGGAGCTGATACGTAACCCCCAAATCCAATGAGCAGATCTGCCCCAGATAGCGCTCGTACTGATTCTTTGACTGCACGAATGAGTGAAAACGGTAGCAAGAAGAGCTGTGGAGAGATGCGACGTGGAACCGAAACCTTCGGTATGAAGGTAAGTTCAAAACCAGCAGATGGAATCAACGAACTCTCTAAACCAACGCGAGTGCCAAGAAAACCAATCTGCGAATCAGGGTGCACACTTCGCCATTCACGTGCAACTGCCAAGGCAGGTTCAATGTGCCCTGCCGTGCCACCTCCAGCAAAGATAACCCGAGTCATCCGCTTTTACGTTTCAAAATCTCTTTACGCACTTCTGGATCCCGAAGTGCAGCACCTGCCACAAAGCCAATTGCGCAGAGCGTGGTCAATAGTGCAGAACCACCATATGAAACAAGCGGTAACGTGACACCAACTACTGGTAGCGCACTCGTTGTTGAACCAATGTTGAGAAACGATTGAATCAAGAACCAGCAAGCTATTCCAGAACAGGCATAACGAATCATCGGTTCTTTTGCGCGAAGAGCAATTCGAAATATTGAGTAAATTAACGTACCGAGCAGAGCCAGAACGGCGAGAGTTCCGATCAATCCCAGCTCCTCACCAATAACAGACAAGATGAAGTCTGTATGGGCTTGTGAAAGATTGCCCCATTTCTGCCTGCTACCGCCTAAACCAACCCCAAAGATTCCACCAGATGCTAGTCCCAACAGACTATGAGCAGGTTGCCATCCTGCAAATCGATAATCTTCTGGCGCAAATGGATCTAGAAAAACAAGGAATCTTTGCGCTCGGTAATCTGAGGTAGCGATGAAAAATGCGAGAAAGAGCGCACCTGTTGCCGTTGCCCAGCCAAGTATGCGAAGTCGAATACCTGACACAAAGAGCATCCCGGCCAAGATTGCAGCAATCACAGATGTGGTTCCTAAATCGCGGCCAACCATAATGAGCAACATAACGATTACAAATCCGGGTGCGAGCAGCGCAAAGACATTGGCGTTAAATCTGCCGGCTGTCTCTTTCTTAGCCAACAATCGGCTTGCCCATAAAATCATAAAGAACTTAGCAAATTCACTCGGTTGAATATCGAAAACCTTGAGATCAATCCAGTTTGTATTTCCGTTAACAGTCTTGCCAACTCCGGGAATCAGCAGGATTCCCAGGATGACCAAGGATATAGAGAGACCAAATCGCGCTATCAAATTCCATTGTGTAACTGTCAACCGCGCTAGGTAAGTCGCAATTGGAATTGAGACAAGCACAAAGAGCAGTTGTCGTAGGGCGATAGAAGTCGCACTGCCTTTGGTGTCAATAGCGTGAATCGTGGATGCCGAGAAAACCATAACGATTCCAAGAAAAGTCAGCGCAGTTGCGCTCACCAAAAGCATGTAGAAATGATTAACGGGTTGGGCAAGGAATTTCTTCTGAACCTTAGTTGCCATTTCGTACTACCTTTTCGACTGCTCTCTTGAATCGATCTCCACGGTCAGAGTAAGAAAGAAATTGATCCATCGAAGCGCATGCTGGAGCGAGGAGAACTGTGTCTCCCGAGACCGCCTTCGACTTTGCCAACCTAACCACATGCTCCATAAGAGAATTATTTTCTCCACCTTTGGTGTATTCAATCGGAGCATCGATTAATTCAACCCAGATATGTGGAGCTCGCTCTTGGATTTCTTGAGCAATGAGATGGCGATCTTCACCAATCAGTATTGCACCTCGAACTCGCGCCTTAATTCTCTCTATCAGCTCACCCATTTCTGCACCTTTGGCTAAGCCACCTGCAACCCAGATTACTGAGAGTGCAGACATGATTGATGCGCTTGCCGCATGCGGATTAGTTGCCTTGGAGTCATCAATCCAAGAAATTCCTTCGGCCTCATAAATTTTCTCAATACGGTGGCGACCTGGGATAAATTCAACAATCGCAGAGCGCAAGGCCTCGTGGGCAACACCAACAGATAACGCTAATCCAGCTGCTGCCAGTGCATTGGAGACGCTATGCGGCACAGTAGGTTTGACCTCTGTAAGTTCGGCAATCATCGCGGCCTCTTGTGGATCTGGCACAAAGGCGCGATCTACCAATAACTCTTCCACGATTCCAATTTCTCCTGGACCAGGCGTATCGAGTGAAAAGAAAATTTTTTGGCCTTGCCAATGTGCCACTCGAGAAACAATTTCTCCATCTTCTCCATTGAGTATCGCAGTTGTTGCTCTATCGAGAATGGAGACCTTGTCCGTGGCATAAGCATCGAAACTGCCATGCCAATCAATATGATCCTGAGCGATATTAAGAATAGCTGCTGCCACGAAGGAAGCATCTTCCATCCAATGCAACTGAAATGAAGATAATTCAAGAACTAGATACTGATAATCTTCTTGAGACTCCACAGACTCGATAACAGTGGTACCAACATTTCCGCAAGCAATCGAACTCAGCCCCCCTGCCTGCAACATCTTGGCCGTTAACTCCACTGTTGATGTCTTGCCATTTGTTCCAGTCAAACTAATCCATTTTTGAGCTGGTTTCTTAACGCTCCATGCGTAATCAATTTCATTAATAAGTGGCACGTGGGCGGCGCGAGCTGCCGCAACAAGTGGATGGCTCTCTTTCCAGCCAGGTGAAACCAGCAAGCGATCAAAATCTGCAATCGAAATTGCATCGGGATGGACTATCGAAAACTCCTCGCTTGAGTTCTTATTCTCATCTATTACCGTAACTTCTGCGCCTCGTTTTGAGAGGCTTCGTGCAACCGCGACTCCTGTAACTCCAGCTCCGGCTACACAGATTTTTAAACCAGCTAGATTTTTGTAGAGTTCTTGTGCCATAAGGGTTCTAACTTGCTACCCAGTCGGTATAGAAGAGTCCTAGACCAAGTGCTACGCATAGGCCAGCGATTATCCAGAACCGCAAAACAATGGTTACTTCTCCCCAACCCATCAATTCAAAGTGGTGTTGCAGTGGCGCCATTTTGAAGAGGCGTTTGCCACCCGTGAGTCGGAAGTAGATGACTTGTAGAGCCACCGAAAGCGTAATGATGACAAACAAACCACCGAGTGGAATGAGGAGTAGTTCGACACGTAATGAAGCCGCAAGGCCAGCTAGCGCACCGCCGAGCGCAAGCGATCCGGTATCACCCATAAAGATTTTCGCTGGAGATGCGTTCCACCATAAGAATCCAGTACAAGATCCGGCGAATGCTGCAGCCAAGACCGCCAAGTCGAGCGGATCACGGACGTTGTAACAGTTTGGAGAAACACTTACCGCACAACTCTGTCCGAATTCCCATACACCAATAAGTACGAATGCTAGAAAAGTCATCACTGATGCACCGGTGGCCAGTCCATCTAAACCATCCGTGAGATTGACGCCATTGCTCGTAGCAGTCACCATGAAAGCAATCCAGACAATTACCAACACAACGCCAAGAGAAATCCCTGTATCGCGAACAGTTGAGAGATTCTGCGAGATTGGTGTTAAACCATCAGCATCGGGAAATTGCAGACCTAAATAACCAAAACCAGAGGCGAAGAAGACTTGGCCAAATATCTTCTGTTTTCCACTAATGCCTCGAGAGTTCTGGCGCGAGACCTTGAGATAGTCATCCAAAAATCCCACTAGGCCAAGCCCAAGTACAAGACCAATAATCAGAAGGGCGGAAACTGTCACTGCTTTCTGCGTGATCAGATGCGCCAGGAAATAAGCAAATACGGTTGCCAAGATAATGATGATTCCACCCATTGTTGGTGTACCGCGTTTTGTGTGATGGGTGGACGGACCATCATCTCTAATAAATTGACCATAACCGCGACGCGCTAAAAATTTAATGAGTGCCGGAGTTCCAAAGAGCGAGAAGAAGAGCGCTAGAGCTCCGGCGATAAGTATCAGTTTCATTCGCTATCTGCCATCTTTTCGCTCTGCTCAGACCATGCGTCTGTGATCTTCTCCGCTAACTCTTCAAATTTCTCAGAGCGAGATGCCTTTACCAACACGACATCTCCCTTATTCATATCCGCCACCAAGGTGGCCGCTTGCTCTTTATCTGGGAATAGATGCACTGACGTCGCGCTCTCTGCCGGAACTAATTGAGCATATTCTGGCGCGCCTACGCAGACGAGGTGATCAATTCCAAGTTCTGAGGCAAGCGTGCCAATAGCGGCGTGATCTTGGGCTGATGACTCGCCGAGTTCATGCATTTTTCCAAGAAATGCCCACGTTTGCCCACCACGTTCTTGCGCAATAAGGACGAGGGTTGAAAGGGCAGCAGACATTGCTTCTGGGCTTGCGTTGTAAGAGTCATTAATAAGAACGAGAGAGTTGAGCTCATTAATTTCCATACGCCACTTTGCGTTTGATTCCGCGGTAGAGAGACCACTTGCAATTTGATCTAGCGTCAACCCAAGTACTGTGGCAACTGCAGCCACAGCGAGAGCATTCGCTACTTGATGTAGCCCCACAATTCGCAAGCCGACCGTAGCGCGCCCTTCGGGTGTCACTAGATCAAAATGAGCTCGCCCTTCACGGACTTCGATATCGGTTGCACGAATTTCACATCCCGCGGTTTCTCCAAAAGTTACGGTTCGACCTCCATGCAAGCTAGCCATTTGTGGAGTAAATGCATCGTACTGTCCCAAAATTGCAACAGCTTCTGGATTAAGTGAAGAGATAAGTTCAGATTTAGTCTCGGCGATAGCCTCCTGCGAACCGAATTCCCCTAAGTGCGCTCTCCCCACTTTTAAGACAACACCGATATTTGGCTGAGCAATTTTGCATAGATGCGCGATGTCACCTTTGTGGCGTGCACCCATTTCAACGATGCAGTAGCGCGTCTGCTCATCGCATTGCAAGATTGATAAAGGAGCGCCTATCTCATTGTTGTAATTGCCCTCTGGCGCGACTGTGGGTGCGACAGATGACAAAACGAAGGCGAGTAATTCTTTCGTTGTCGTCTTTCCCTGCGAACCTGTTATTCCGATTACAGACAATCGAGGCAAACGATTACGAATCTCTTGTGCGAGTACTCCAAGAGCCAGTACCGAACTCTTCACAATAATATGGGTTCCAACGACAGAGCGCTCAGCGATGGTGAGAACTGCGCCATGAGATAGTGCATCTGCGGCATAATCATGGCCATCGACTCTCTCACCTTTAATTGCAATAAAAAGTGATCCTGCGGCTGCTGCTTGAGAACTAATCACAGGATTAGCTGTGACGGTAACATCTTCGCCAAAGAGTTCGCCGCCAATAATCTGAGCGATCTCTGAAGCATTCAGCGCAATCATCCTTGCTCCTCAATCGCAGTAGCGAGTACAAGGCGATCATCAAACGGTTGAACTGCGCCGGCAATCTCTTGGCCCTGCTCATGTCCTTTGCCAAGTATCAAAATTGTGTCGCCTGCCTTCGCTAGAGCAACAGCATGGACGATTGCCGCTTTGCGATCTTCAATGAGAACAGATGGACTCTTTACCTCAATCCCAGAAGTCATTTCCTTCAAAATTGACGAGGGGCTTTCAGAGCGCGGGTTGTCGCTCGTAAAGATTGCAACATCTGAGCCATTTAAAAGCGCCTTGCCCATGAGTGGACGTTTTGTTGTATCTCGATCGCCGCCACAGCCTAAGATCGCAATAATTCGTCCTGGTGTGAATTCGCGCACGGCTGCGAGCACATTCGTCACTGCATCAGGAGTATGCGCATAATCTACAAATGCCTTGAAAGGTTGCCCTAAGACAACTTCGTCTAAACGGCCCGATGCGCCTGTTAAATGTGGCGCTACCGCGGCTAATTCGAGGGGATCGACGCCACATTCATGGGCCAGCGCTAGTGCTAAAAGAAGATTATCCGCATTAAAGTTTCCATGAAGACGGGTACGAGATTCAATCAAAATTCCACCTGAGCCTCGGATAGAAAAATCCACACCATTGCCTGTTGGGTTTAAAGAGGTGAAGTGCCAATCTGCTTGAGAATTAGAACGAGAAACTTTTTTCAAGGTCAGTTTTGTGTTCGCAGCTAATCGAGCTCCATAAGGGGTATCAATATTGATAAGCGCAACATCTGCATATTCATCTGTAAAAAGTGATGCTTTTGCTTGGAAATATGAATCCATATCTTTATGAAAATCTAAATGATCTTGACTGAGATTGGTAAAAGCGGCAATCGCAAAATGGGACCCCTTCATACGTCCCATGCTGAGAGCATGACTAGAGACTTCCATAACCAAATTTCTCACATGTCGCTCTCGCATAACAGCTGCAAGTGCCTGGAGTTCTGGAGCTTCGGGCGTTGTTCTCACACTGCTCAATCGTTCGACACCGATGCGGGTTTCCACAGTTCCTATCAAACCTGTTTCACGACCAACCGCCTGAAAAATTTGATAGAGCAAAGTCGAAACCGTTGTTTTTCCATTTGTTCCAGTAATTCCAATGCTCACCAAGTCACGCATTGGAGATTTGTATAAAGATGAAGCTAATAGCGCACCTGCCACCCTGACATCTTTCACAACCAGAGTTGGCAGTGAGGAATCCAAATTCGCGCCTGTTACATCAGTAATTACTGCAACGGCGCCCTTTGCCTTAGCGCTCTTAACAAACTCAGCTCCATGAAAGCGTGCTCCCGGAATGGCCAAGAAGATATCTCCTGGTTCTACATCACTATCAGCATGTGTGATTCCAGTAAAAATTACCTCAAGATTTGTGGGCGTGGCTCCAATCAACTGCGCTGCTTCCTTCAAGTGCCCAGAAAACTCAGCGATAGGACGAATCATTCTTTTGTTGCCTTAGATTTTTCTACACTGACCTGAGCTGCCTTCATTCGGATCAAATCTTTTTGATTGAGAGCAACTTGCGCCACTTTGGTTCCAGTTGGTGCAACATGTTTGGTTTGCAATACAAATGTCATCACCTTTTTAAATACGGGGCCACCCAAAACTCCCCCGTAGTAACCATTGCGCGGATCCTGAATCGTGACGCTAATGACGTAACGTGGTGAATCTGCAGGAGCAAAACCGATAAATGATGCCGTGTAGCCGCTATAGCCGCCAGTCTTGTCGTTATAGCGCCAGGCAGTTCCCGTCTTTCCAGCTACTCGATATCCAGGAATTGCTGCCGAGGGCGCTGTTCCTGTAGGAGATACGACGCTTTCCATCATTAATCGCAATTTACGCGCTGTATCTTCGCTGATAACACGAGTAGTTGTTCGATTTCCACTAGGAGTGAAATGGCCAGATGCATCACGAGTTCCTGCTATCACTGTTGGTGATACGCGGATTCCATCATTTGCAATAGTTGCAAATACGCTCGTGGCTTGCATGGCAGTCACTGAATAACCTTGCCCAAATGCAACAGTGGGCGCAGTTGTTCCTGACCAGTCCGGGACTTTAGGCAAAATTCCAGCGGATTCACCTGGTAACCCAGAGCCGGTCTTTTTGCCGATACCAAACTTTGTTAAGTATGAATATAAAGTGTCGTTGCTGATTGTCTCGCCAACTTTAATTGTTCCGGTATTGCTTGAAACCGCCAAAATTCCAGAGGTGGTTAGATGCTGGACGGGATGTTTGTCATGGTCATGAAATACCGAACCACCACGTTTCAGTGCATACGGGACGGCAAACACTGTTGTAGGAGAGACAGTCTTTTCTTCTAGAGCCGCGGCCAAAGTCATGACTTTTCCAGTTGAACCTGGTTCATACACATCTTGCACAGAGGGATTGCGCATCAAATTAAGGTCAACATTCTTCGTGTTGTTGGGATTAAAAGTTGGTGCTGTTGCATGCGCAACTATTTCCCCAGTTCGAGGATCCATCACAATCACGGTTCCACTTGCTGCCCGCGCATTCTTTACTGCATCAGCAATAGCTTGTGATGCGACCCATTGAACATCTCTATCAATCGTTAAGCGCACGCTCGTTCCAGCTTTTGCAGCCACGATCTCTTGTTGTGAACCAGGAATTTCAGCTCCATAACCGTTCGCGAACGAGTATCGACCATCCGTACCAGTAATTACTGAGTTGAGACTTGATTCCAAGCCAGTCGCTCCAACGCCATCGGCGCGCACGAATCCGACGAGAGATGAAATCAGAGAGCCAGAGGGATACTCTCGAATATAGGAACGTTCTGGGAAGAAGCCGATAATGCGCTTATCTAGTTCTTCTTTACTGAGCGCTTTGTTGTGTTCATAAATCTCTTTAGTGAGGCGATCCCAAAGTGCCGGACGACCATTCTTTAAGATTATTGAATAGCGTCGAGTTCCAGTGATGTTCTCTTGCACTTCTTCCACTGGTAACCCCAGGATTGGGGCTACAAAGTTTGCGGTTCGGACAGGATCGGATATGAGAGTCTGATCGACGACAATTGTTATCGCTGACACACTACGCGCAAAGGTGATGCCATTGATATCTGTGATGTCACCGCGTGGAGCCGGAATAGTTCTTGTCAGTTGCATCTCATTCGAGGCTTTACTTCGGTATTCCGCTGCTTGTATTACCTGTACACGAACTAGTTGCGCCGCAAGGAGTGAAAACAAAACCACCGCGAAGAGAATAAGCGCCTTGATGCGCGCCTTTGATAGAAGTAAATCACCCATTTGTCACCCCTGGCGCCGGAGCAAGATTGAGAAATACCGGAGTCTCAGAAGGTCGCATCCCCAACGCTGTCGCAGCTGCAGCTAAGTTCTCAGGTGCTTCATAAGAATCGATGGCGCGATTGATAGCATCACGTTGATCTGCGACTTGTTTTGCTTCAACTTTAAGTTTGGAGAGCGTGAAAGCATCCTGTGCTAAAAGTGTATTCACTCCAAGAAGCACGAGAAAACCAAATGCGCTAACTACAGTGAGAAAAGTGGCAAAATATTTATGTGTTGCGCGGACTCCTGAATTAAGGTCAGGAAAAATTCCGGAGATGATGTCAGCAGTTCGTTCAGCGACAACCTTTCGCGCCTTTGGAATTATGGGCGCAGTCTGTACTTTGCGGGCGCTCATGTGAGCCATTAGGCGGCCACCCTTTCGATTGCCCGCAATCGCACAGAGGCAGAACGTGGGTTCTCATTAAGTTCACTCTGCGATGGTGTTTCACTTGAGCGGAAGACAAGTGAGAATTTCGCTGCATATTCTGGAAGTTCAACTGGAAGATTGCGTGGGGTCTTTGAAGTAGATGCTTCAGAGAAAATCTCTTTTACGATGCGATCCTCTAAAGACTGGAATGACATCACAACGAGGCGACCTTGAATTGCCAGTAGATCGAGAGCTTGCGGAAGGGCACGAGTGATTGCTCCAAGCTCGTCATTTGCTTCAATCCGTAGCGCTTGAAAGGTGCGCTTAGCTGGATTGCCGCCAGTGCGACGTGTTGCAGCTGGAATGCTTTCCTTCACCAACGCGGCAAGTTCTATTGTGGAATTAAGTGGCGCTTTAGCACGAGCCTTCACGATGTTCTCGACGATTCTGGTTGCAAACTTTTCTTCACCATATGTGCGCAGAATCTGAACTAACTTGCCAGGTTCGTATGAGTTAACAATTTCATAGGCCGTAATGCCGGAACTGCGGTCCATTCTCATATCAAGAGGTGCATCTTGAGAATAAGAAAAACCTCGATCCGATTCATCCAATTGCATGGATGAGACACCAAGGTCAAAGAGCGCGCCATTGATCTGTGAAAAACCAAAGCTCTGCACTACTTCTGTGATTTGGTCAAATACACAGTGTGCTGTCTTGAGGCGACTACCAAAGGGCGCTAAGCGCGCAGTTGCTTTTTCAAGTGCGCTTTTATCTCTATCTATTCCGATCACAGTAAGATTTTCAAAACGGGACAAGAGCGCTTCAGTGTGTCCCCCTAAACCAAGGGTCGCATCGACTACAACTGGGTTCTTTGATGATGAAATTGAAGGGGTCAGAATTTCAACGCAACGATCGCGCATTACAGATATGTGTTGCATCTTTTCCCCCGTTCTCACTGCAAACTTTCTCTCTCATTGATGTGTGGATTAGTGAGCGCTCATCTCTGGTCACCGCCGGCCGACGGATCTTTTTCGAAAACGACGCCGGGGAAGGGACGTCGTTGCCGGCCCAACAAGTAAGGAAAGGTCGGCGGTGGCCACAAATGAGCGCTCTATTTAGTTTTTTGTAGTTCTATTTAGTTGTGTTTAACAATTTTTTGCTGATGTTCTAAAAAAGTCCCGGAAAAACCTCCTCAGAGACATCAGCAAAACTCTTTTCGCGATCAGCGAGATACTCACTCCATGCCGCGCTATCCCAAATTTCTACGCGAGTATTTGCACCAATAACTACGCACTCTTTTTCAAGGCCTGCATACGTGCGAAGCCCTTGAGGGATCGTGACGCGACCTTGACGATCAGGAATTTCATCGTGTGCGCCTGCGAACATCACGCGCTGGTAATCGCGAGCGCTCTTTGCAGTAACTGGCGCTTGTCGCAACGTTTCAGTAATCGTTGCAAATTCAGAAGCTGGAAAAACGTAGAGGCAACGCTCCTGGCCTTTGGTAATCACAAGGCCGGCTGAGAGTTCATCGCGGAATTTGGCGGGAAGGATCAATCGCCCTTTCTCATCAAGGCGCGGTTCATGGGTACCGAGAAACATCTCTAACCACCGCCTTCCCCAAGGTCGTGAGCGTGAATTTCCCGCTCAATTCCCCACTTTACACCACTTTCCCCCTTTTTACACCACTCTTCCCCAATATTTTCCCTAGCTCTCCCTCAGTAGCCCCACCTCTGCCCACCTTCTGGGCAGCAGAAAAAAAGCCCTGACCGATGTGGTCAGGGCCCTCAAGGGGGTTAGAAGTTACTGTTCGAAATCGCGACGATTCCAGCGCTCTTCTAGACGGGCAGAGAGCGATGTGCGAGCGCGCTTTTCGCGTGGAGCTCGTTGGGCCAACGAAGATATTGAGCGTGCCACGATGATCACTCCCACGAGGGCAACCAGGAAGCCTGCAACTCCAAGCGGGGTTGTCTTGGTGACAAGGCCGGTGAAGAGAATGGCGATACCTACCAGGATAGAGGCGATACCGAGTGGCAATCGTGGCTTCGTTGGGGTGAGGGTGTTGCCCGCAAGACGAGATTCCAGGCGTGGATCATCGGTCGCTAAGGCTGCTTCCATCTCAGCTAAGAGGCGACGTTCACGGTCGGAGAGTGACATATTCACACAATAGAACAGAACTTCTTGTTGCGCCACTTTATGGTTTCTCTGTAGGCGCTTACGACAGCTTCTATTCGTCCTCGCCATCGTTCTCTGAGTGAATGAGCCTGCCAGGACGCACGCTCCCCCTGCCAAAGCGGGCTTTTGCGCGGTCTATTGCGCTATCGGCTTCTCGCCAACCGCGCTCGCGGGCTCCAAGTTCGAGTTGAACGGGTGCGCCTTCTTGCAGATTGGAGAGCGAGACGCCAACGAGTCGAATTCGTGCACCCTCATTTTTAAGCGCAAGGTAGAGCGACTTCACTATTTCATAGGTGTCGTGGGTGTTATCAATGGCAATGGGCACTGTCTTGGCTCGTGTAAGAGATGAGAAATCAGCAAATTTAATTTTGATGCTAATTGTCTTTGCAAAGAGAGAACGTTCGCGCAATCGCGCTGTTGCTCTTTCAGTCATACGTAGAAACTCGCGCAAGATTTCTTCAGGATTATCGAGATCTTCGCTAAAAGTTTCCTCGCTTCCAATGCTCTTTTCAGGTTCGTCCGGAATCACATCGCGATAGTCGCGGCCCCACGCTAGTTCATAGAGCGATTCACCTGTTGCATCACCGAGTGCGCGAATCAGAGTTGCGCGTGGAGTATGCGCAATATCTGCAACGGTATGTAGACCAAGTCGCTCCAGAGATTCAGCTGTCTTTGGGCCTACTCCCCATATAGCGCGTACTGGTAGCGGATGGAGAAATTCAAGGATGCGTTCGGGCTTAATCTCCAACATGCCATTTGGTTTGCAGCGCTGCGATGCTAATTTTGCAATGAACTTTGATTGAGCAATTCCCACAGAGCAAGTGATGCCTTCTTCTTTTTCAACCTGTGCACGAATTTGTGCTGCAATTTCGCGGCCTGAACCAAAGAGTTTCTGTGAGCCCGTGACATCAAGGAATGCCTCATCCAAAGAAATAGGTTCAACCAGCGGCGTATAGGAATGAAATATCGCCATTACTCGCTCAGAGATTTCGGAGTAGCGATGATGCTCTGGTGCAATAAATATGGCATGTGGCGCCATTCTCTTAGCGCGACCAACTGGCATCGCCGCTCGTATTCCAAATTTCCGTGCTTCGTAATTTGCAGAGAGCACTACCCCGCGAGTGCCAGCGCCAACAACGAGAGCTTTACCCCTGTATTCCGGGTGATCGAGTTCGGCAACTGATGCATAGAAGGCATCCATATCCACATGCAGGATGACTGTCATATCGCCACACTACCTCTTTCGTCTCCTTGGTCTCGTTGGTCTTGGCCGTTGCACCATTTTTCGTAGGCAAGACGTAGGTCCCATACCGCGGTTGCGCGAATAGAGATACCGCGGGCGCCAGTGCGCCTGGTCTGCCCACGTACTAAAAGTAGCGATGTCGAATAGAGAGTTGATGCATGATCAACTTGTGCATCAGGGAAGAAGGTTGAATCACTGCATCCATAACCATCATCGAGCGTTAAGAAGATAACTCGGCGCCCCGAACGCACTGGAGGAGTCTGTAGCGCAACTTTGACTCCAGCTACAAGCACTGACGAATTAGAACGTAGTGAAAGTAAGTCAGAAGATTTCACAGCGCCAATCGCGTTGAGAAATGGTGCGTAGAAAGTGAGCATATGTTGCGTCACATCCATTCCTAAACGAGTAACTTCGCTCGATACTTTTTCAGCCAGGTTGAGTGGCTGTAGCCCACTACTTTCGAGCGCAGGAGGCGCAAATCCAAGGCTGAGTTGCGAACCAGGAAGATGCGCTACTGGTGATTTCTGTAAATCAGCTAAATGAAGTAAGAGATCGCGTTGGTGTGTGTGGATTGCATCAAAGGCGCCAGTCATAATTAGATTCTCAATTACTGGCACTGACGCCCCTGATCTACGATAAAAATCAGCAAGATCAATGTAAGGCTGTCCCTGCACAATAGTTGCAATCTCTTTTTCAGAGATGCCAGCAACACAGGAAAGCGCCATCCGAATAGCATCACCGTCAAGTGTGCGTTCGACGCGATAGTGCGCTGTTGATTTATTGATATCAAGGGGCGCGATGGTGACCCCCATTTGACGGACCTCATCGAGCATCAGTCGCTTTGGATACATGCCTGGATCATGTGTAAGAACCCCTGCCATAAAAGCTGCTGGGTGATGAGTTTTCAACCAGGCAGATTGATAGGTAGGTAGCGCAAAGGCAGCAGCATGCGCCTTGCAGAAACCAAAAGAAGCAAAGGCGCGCAGTACATCCCAGATTTCAGTAATAACTTTTAGCTCATAGCCGCGTTCGGTAGCAGCAGGAAAGAACCAATCGCAGACTTCTTGCTGGCCTGCTCTACCCCCGAGCGCTCTGCGCTTTTCATCAGCTGCCGCAAGTGAGATGCCCGTCATCACCGAGATAATCGAAATAACTTGCTCATGAAAGACAACAACGCCTTCAGTTTCAGACAAGATCGGCGCTAAGTCAGGGTGGATGATTTGTGCCGGATTCCAACCGTGGCGAGCATTAAGAAAAGGGCGAATCATGTCGCTCTTTACTGGCCCTGGCCGAAAGAGTGAGATATCGATGATGAGGTCGTTAAAAGTACGTGGCTCTAATTTGCCTACTAGCTCGCGCTGCCCAGGGCTTTCAACTTGAAAGATACCTAACGTCCGTGTTGATTGGATAAGAGCATAGGTATCAGCATCATCAAGTGGTAGCGCATCAATATCGATCTCTTCGTCTGTAACACGTTTAATTTCTTGAACAGCATGAGCAATAGTCGATTGCATGCGAACGCCCAAGATATCGAGTTTGAGTAAACCAATATCTTCAACGTCGTCTTTATCAAACTCAACCATGGGAAAGCCTCCGGCGTTGAATTGCACGGGTGCGCGATCAAGAAAAGCTGCATCAGATAAGACCATCGCGCAGGGATGCATCGCTAAATGGCGAGGTAGACCATCAAGGCGAGCAGCCAGCGCAATGGTGGCGCGGGTTAATGGAGCAGAGGTGTTGAGGTTCTTGAGTTCAGGAAGTGAGTTCAAGGCCGCTTCGATATTGCCAGCGCGAATGTGAGGCATTGATTTAGCAAGGAGGTCAATCTCCAGCGCTGGCATGCCCAGTGCAGCGCCAGCATCACGAATGGCGTGGCGCGCTCTGTAGGTATCAACCATCGCAACGGTGGCGCAACGCGATATCAGACCAGCTTGACTCCAATCGCGCGCACCATATCTTTTAAAGACCATCTCATAGATTTCAAGTCGCCTGGCAGATTCAACGTCAATATCAATATCGGGAAGTGCGCGTCGCAGTGGCGAACAGAAACGTTCCATTAGGAGGCCATGTTGCATTGGATCAACGCCAGAAATTCCAAGGAGATGACAGATTAAAGATCCAGCGCCGCTACCGCGCGCAGCAACACGAATGTTGGCAGCGCGTGCCATATCGGTGATATCTGCAACTGTTAAAAAATATGATTCGTAGCCAAGAGTTGCAACGATGGCGAGTTCGTCATCAAGTCGGGCACGTGCTTGTGCGATTGTGGCGCTGTCGTTGTAACGCCAATTAATACCTGCTTCAGAACGAGCGCGCAGCAAGGTGCGCATACCAGCGGGTGAATCAGCGCCGACCACATGTGGTTCAGGTAAGTGAATTCCCCCTAAACCAATATCACGTTGCGGTGATAAGACTGCGCGTTCGGCCCATTGTCGCGTTGTTGTAAGAAGTGCGCGTGGTGTGCGTTCGCCAGCTGCACGTGCGATTTCACCAGCTAAAGAGATCATCTCATCGCTACTCTTTAAATAGCCTTCAGCGTTGCGACGTTCGACATGGCGTGGATGTAGCGGTACTAATTGACGAGCGCAATCAAGGACATCAGCTACTGGCCCATCATCACGATGGCACATACGTACTGCATTAGTGAGAACAGCATCAATATCGTTATCACGCGCAAAGATAAGAGATCGTGCAGCATGGGCGGTAGAACGTGGGCCATTGCCAGGAGCTAAATGTGAAACGCATTCGATGGCATGGTCTGCAAAGAAATCTCGCGTCTGATTAAAGATAGTGAGAGCAGCATCAAAGCGATGTGATGCCAGCGCTTGCGACACCGGTGATTCGGGTCCATGAAGTAGATGTAGGTGTGTGGTGTAACTGCTGAACTTTTCGAGAAGTTCTGGAGTAAGGATGGGTGTGCGATCTGGGCTATTCATCTGCAGCCCCGTCATTAATCTCACTAGCGAGCGCCAACCGTCATCGCTATGTGCCAAGACGGTAACGCGTGGCAAAGTACCTGATGTATCACCAATACGAATTGCTAGGTTAACGCCGATAATCGGTGCAATACCGTGAGCTACAGCTGCTTTAGTAAAGCGGATTGCACCAGCTAAACCATCGCGATCAGTAAGTGCGAGCGCCGGCATCTCAAGTTCTGCTGCGCGCGCTACAAGATCGCGTGGTTGTGTGGTTCCGTATTTAAATGAGTAGGCACTTGCTACTCGCAGATGGATAAAGCTCATCTTTTACAACGACCTGATAATCCACT
>CAYWWZ010000009.1:0-24033 GCA_964462495.1 uncultured Candidatus Planktophila sp.
CTCTAGAAGAGAATTACACCCGTGTAATCCCTTGGAGTCAACCCCGAGGGGGCAATTTTTAGGCTGAAATGACCGAAAATTTTAAAAAATGAGAGAAATTTAGAGTGAAATAGGTAAATCAGCGCTCTTTGATAGATATCTCTCAGTGAAATTACTTCCTGAATCAACTCTTACGCCATGTGCAACAAAGGAGCGCACCAGCGATACGCCCGCTCCGATCTGAACATCATCGCCAATAATGCAGTCATCGATAGTGGCTCCTGAGCCAATCTGGCAACGTGCGCCAATCGATGTTCCACCAGTGATCTTGGCATCGGGTGAAATCTGGCAACCTGGCATGGCATGAAAATCGCCTACCACTAAATCACGTGAGCCTTTAAAGAGTGCAGCTGGTGTTCCTACATCGAGCCAGTAAGCCTGTTCGTGATAACCAAAGATCGGGCGTTTCTCGGCAACCAATTGCGGAAAGGTTTCTCGTTCAACGCTCACCACGGTATCGAGTGGAATTCGATCTATCACGTGAGGTGAAAAAACATAACAGCCAGCGTTGATCAGATTCGTTACTGGGTTCTCCATCTTCTCAAGAAAAGCAGTAACTCGGCCTTCGCCATCAATAGGAACACAACCAAAGGCGCGTGCATCTTCGACTTGGATGAGGTGCAGTGTGACATCGGCTTGATGTGACTTGTGAAAAGCAATCTGGTCTGCAATCGAGTGGCGACTCAACACATCCCCATTAAAAATCACAATCTCTTCATCGCGCCCAAGTAACTGTGCTGCATTACGAATAGCCCCACCAGTGCCGAGAGGTTCTTTCTCTACCGCGTAGAGGATTTTCATATCCCATCGTGAACCGTCACCGAAGTAAGGAGTAAAGACCTCTGCAAGATAAGAGGTGGCGAGTACCAAAGTATGGATACCTGCCTTCTTAGCAGCGAGTATTTGATGTTCAGTGACAGGAATTCCGGCTACTGGAAGCATCGGCTTAGGAGACTCATTGGTGAGTGGCTTCAAGCGAGTGCCAAATCCACCTACCAGCAAGATTCCCACTGCCACTTAACCACGCACCTTTGCTTGTAAACGATCTGCCGCGCTCTTAATCTGGCTATCAGTAGCGGTCATGGCAACGCGAATATGTTGGGCGCCGGCTTCACCATAGAACACACCAGGAGTTACCAAGATTCCTAAATCGGCAAGCCAGTCAACTGAATCCCATGAACTTTCGTTGCGGGTAGCCCAGATGTAAAGGCCAGCAACCGAATCTTCAATGATGAATCCAGCCGCTTCTAACGCAGGTCGCAGGATTGCGCGACGAGCGTTATATCTGTCCCGCTGTTGTACAACATGGTCGCTATCTGAAAGCGCTGTAACCATTGCTCGCTGTACTGGAAGCGGCACAATCATTCCAGCATGCTTTCGAACTTCCAGAATCTTGGAGATAAGTTCTGGATCGCCGATGACAAATGCGGCACGGTAGCCTGCCATGGAGGAGCGCTTGGAAAGTGAGTGCACTGCCAAGATTTTGCGATTATCTCCATCTGTAAATTTCAAGATAGAAGTTGGCTGTGCGCTATCGCCAAATTCGAAGTAACACTCATCAGAGACAACAACAGAGCCATGGGCGCGCGCCCAATTAATGGCAGCGCGCAACTCGCTCTCTGTATGGACTCGACCAGTTGGATTGGAAGGTGAATTAACCCACGCTAAATCAGCCTGCTTCCACGTTGTTGGATCTAGTTCAACTGAAAATGCTTGAGCTTGTGCAAGCAGCGCGCCAACTAAATAAGTTGGATAAGCAACTTTCGGATAGAGAACACTCTTTGCTTCAACCAGAGTTGGCAGCCAAGCAACAAATTCCTTCGAGCCAATCAGTGGCAGAACTCCAAGGTCACCGGTAGCGCCAAGTTGTTGACGCGCCCATTTCTCAATTGCTTCACGTAGCTCTGGTGTCCCAGCCGTGAGTGGATAACCAGGTGCATTAGATGCTTCTTGTAACTCCTGTTGAATAAATTCAGGGGTTGGATCTACCGGAGTGCCAACCGATAAATCAATTGCACCTTCCGGATGCGAGCGTGCAATCGCACCATACGGCGCGAGGGCATCCCAAGGAAAATCAGGAAGTTTTTGGCGCAAGAGCAGTTACATCTGCATGGTCGGTATTGGTTTCACCAACCTTTGATGCTCCCCCAGGCGAACCGAGTTCAATGAAAAATTCTGTATTGATTTTCTTGTAGTGCTGCCATTGCCCAGGCACATCATCTTCATAATAGATTGCCTCTACTGGACAGACTGGTTCACAGGCTCCGCAATCAACGCACTCGTCAGGCTGGATATAGAGCATGCGAGTACCGTCATAGATGCAATCAACCGGACATTCTTCACGGCAGGACTTGTCTTTTACATCAACGCATGGTTCGGCAATCACATAAGTCACGAAAAATCCTCCAGTTTGCAGCTTGTCTTCAGATGGCGGTAATTCTAACCCTGCGAGGCGGGCATTGCACGATTAGTGTTCGCATGTGAGCCAGTTTCGTGACGAGGTTGGAAGGGCCCTTGGTAAACGCGCCACTTTGCGCCTGCGTGAAAGCGATGGAGGCTTTCGAGATATCGTTGGCGTTTTACAGAGTGAGACTGAGTTAATTAATCGCCGAGGGGAAATCATTACCTTCAATCCAGAAGATATCGCGCTCATGAGAGTTATTCCTGTCTTTAATCGCCGCGACAATAACGTCGGCCACCTATCTATCTACGACACCATGAGTCGACGCACTCGAGAGATAACCCATCGCGATGGCGTCGTGACCATGTATTGCTGTGGCCCCACTGTCTACCGAGATGCACACGTTGGCAATCTCCGTACTTTTCTTCTAGCCGATCTCATTGCTCGCACCATCACAATGACAGGTCTCGAGGTTCGTTTTATTCAGAACATCACTGATGTTGGACATATGGCAGATGATTTCCAAGAGCCGGGCGCTGAAGGCGACAAGATGTTAGCTGAAGCTAAGCGCACAAATTTAGATCCTTTTGAAATCGCAAGAAAGTACGAAGCAAAATTTCATGAGGATTTAGCCCGACTCAATGTGATACCTGCAGATCTCTACCCCAAGGCTTCCGAGAACATGCAAGAGATGATTTCGGCTATAGAAGAACTCATTGCAAAAAATAGCGCCTACGTCGGAAGTGACGGTTCGGTCTATTTTGATGCGGCATCGTGCCCTGATTACGGAGCAATCAGCGGCAATAGATTGGACTCCCTTAAACCTGGCCACCGCTATGAATACACCGATGAAGGCGGCAAGAAGTTTCACGCCGACTGGGCGCTCTGGAAAGTGGCAGGAGCACGAAAGCAGATGGTGTGGGATTCTCCGTGGGGGCGCGGATTTCCAGGGTGGCATATCGAGTGCAGTGTTATGTCAATTAACCTTCTCAACGCCCACGTGAATATTCATGTCGGTGGAATCGACCTCCGCTTTCCGCATCACGAAAATGAACGTGCCCAATCAAATGCCCTAACGGCAACAGAAACTGTTGATACCTGGGTACATGGCGAACATTTGCTCTTTGAAGGGCGCAAGATGTCTAAGAGCGCTGGCAATGTCGTCTTGTTACAAGATGTGATTGATCGTGGACTTGACCCTCTTGCACTTCGTTTCTCATTACTTGAAAACCGTTATCGGTCTCAAATGGATTTGAGTTGGGCATCCCTTGAAGCAGCTCATGCAACTTTGCGGCGCTGGCGAAACGCAATGGCAGAATGGGGAGATTCTTCAGAACTTAAATTTGATCAAGAAATTGTGGATGCTCTTACAACTGATCTAGATACCCCACGTGCGATGCAGCGCTTACGTGCCATTGAAAAAGATTCCAGTATCGGCGTACTAGATAAGCGCGCACTCTTTCTCTTCGCTGATCAAGTCCTAGGGCTCGACCTGGCCCGACCAATTCAACGCAAAGAGCTCTCCCCTGAACTTGCAGCCCTTCTTGAAACCCGCGCACATGCGCGAGCTGATAAAAATTGGTCGCAGAGCGATGCCCTTCGCGAAAAGTTGGAAGAAGCCGGTTTAGAGATTAATGATGGCCCAACCGGACAATCCTGGAGTTGGAAATAACTTTAAATCTTTCGAAAGAGAGCGGCGATTCCTGCTAGAAATCCGAGTGTCAGTAGCGCGCTACCAGCGTTATCTCCTTGAATCAGTAGCTCTTGTCCCGTCCCAAAAGAACCTGCACGAAGGATGACTGCAAACCACGCAGTGAGCGCATAAATTCGATAGCGCCGCCTTCCTGTGTAACGACCAACCCACCAGACCATGACATAGGTTGTGAAAATTCCTAGCGCCACTCCAAATGGTGGAAGTGTTTGATGAATGAGCGTGGCACCTAAGGCGGTTGCTGCCCCAAGTGCAATTGCATAAAGCAACTTCACTCAGCTTTTTCCAATAGCTTCAGTAATTCCAGCAAAGAGGTCAGTCTCGTAGCCATTTTTATCAAATGGCGGATGTTTTTCGCCCTTTACAAGCGTGTAATACTCATTTCCCCATACCTGAAGTCCCACATTATTTGAAAGCGCAAAGAACGGGCCATCGAGTGCAATTTGAGTGCTGTGGGCTTTCATGGCATTCATCTTGCAATCCACGTATGCGTTGCCATCAATAAGAGCGTGCACAAATGAATCATCTTTAGCGAAAGGAAGATCTTCAGCTTTCTCGGCTCCCCAAAAATCAGAATCGACTCCCTTCATGGCATCAATCCCCTGTTGAATTACGGAGATGGGCATGACATTCCAGTAAATTTTCGGAATATCCCAATCCGACTTTTCAGCTGCGCGCATTGCAACTCGATGAGCCTGAATATGGTCCGGGTGTCCATAGCCGCCAAATTCATCGTAGGTGATCAGGATATGTGGCTTCACTTCATCAATAATGTGCACTAGAAAATCTGCGGCTTCTTCCAAATCAGCTTGCCAAAAAACATCGGAACGATTGTTCGGCTCTGTTCCCATCATGCCGCTGTCACGATATTTACGAACACCTTCGCCCAAGAATCGATGATCGCTGATTCCAAGCGCCTGCATAGCATCAGCTAATTCCTTAACGCGATGTTCGCCCAAAGTATCAGTTGCGCTAGCAGCTAAGTAGCTCAAATCAGGAACCAGTACTTCGCCTTCTTCTCCACGTGTGCACGTAACAAGAGTGATTTTTGCTCCGAGAGCGGCATACATAGCCATGGTTGCACCATTGTTGATGGTCTCATCATCGGGATGAGCATGAACCAAAAGCGCGCGAAAGCCTTGATAACTATCGCGCATTAATACACCGGCAGTGATGTATCAATCTGCTTAGCCCACGCTACAACTCCTCCAGAGACATGCGTGGCATCGGCAAAGCCAGCGTTCTTCAGGATCGCTAAGCACTCAGCTGATCGCACCCCACTCTTGCAATGCAGGATTATTGGCTTATCTTGCGGCAAGCTAGCTAATACAGAGCCATCAATGAAACCTTGCTTTGGGATCAGATGGGATGTTGGAATTCTGACGATGTCGAATTCACTTGGTTCGCGAACATCAATAAGGTAATAGTCTTCTTTCGCATCAATCTTTGACTTTAACTCTTGAACGGTAATTGTTGAACCCGTGCTTGCCTCTGCAGCAGCATCGGAGAGAACTCCACAGAAAGCTTCATAATCGGGAAGAAGAGCAGTTTGACGCGGATTTTCGCTGCAAAGTGGACAGTTTGGATCTTTGCGAACTTTGATCTTGCGGAAGGTCATCTCAAGCGCGTCATAGACCATCAAGGAGCCGACCAGTGGCTCGCCAACTCCGGTCAAAACTTTGATTGCTTCAGTAGTCTGTATAGAACCAATCGTGGCGCAGAGAACGCCCAGAACTCCACCTTCGGCGCAACTTGGCACCATTCCTGGAGGAGGTGGCTCTGGATACAAACAACGGTAGCAAGGTCCGTATTCGGCCCAGAAGACGCTGGCCTGTCCATCGAATCGATAGATAGATCCCCATACATATGGCTTCTTCAACAGCACGCAGGCGTCATTGACAAGATATCGCGTTGCAAAATTATCTGTACCGTCAACAATGATGTCGTACTGAGAAAAAATCTCCATTACATTTGAATTATCAAGACGCGTCTCATGTAAAACGACCTTAACAAAAGGATTTATCTCTGAGATTTTCTCTTGCGCACTCTTTGCTTTACTCTTACCAATATCTGATTGCCCATGAATAATTTGGCGCTGCAAATTTGACTCATCGACAGTATCGAATTCAACGATTCCAAGTGTGCCAATTCCAGCTGCTGCCAAATACATCAGAGCTGGCGAACCCAATCCCCCAGCGCCAACACAGAGAACTTTGGCGTTCATCATCCGCTGCTGCCCAGCCATAGCAACATCCGGAATGATCAAGTGGCGGCTATATCGGCGCACCTCATCAACGGTGAGTGTGGGGCCAGGAGTCACAAGCGGAGGGGTCTTCATACCGATAATTCTGCCGTACTGTGCCATTCGATGCGAATTCTTATACGATGCGCATAATGAGTACAGATCCAGTTTCTGCAAGTAATTCGCGTTCAGATAAGTCACGACTACCTAGAGATGAGCGTCGTGCGATTCTACTTTCTGCTGCACTTGAAGTCTTCACAGCTGCTGGCTACCACTCTGCCGCGATGGATGAAATTGCAGACCGTGCAAATGTCAGCAAACCAGTTCTTTATCAGCACTTCCCTTCCAAATTAGATCTATACCTTGCTGTCCTAGATTTGCATATTGATTCTTTGGTTTATGAAATTCAAAAGGCGATTTCATCGACTCCAGATAATGAAAAGCGAGTTCACGTCACAATTGAGGCCTACTTCAATTTCATTGAAAATGAAGGAGAAGCATTTCGCTTACTCTTTGAAAGCGATATGAATGTCGAACCGCAGGTTCGAGAACGCCTCAATCGTATGACCTACGACTGCGCCGCAGCTGTTAGTGGAGTGATTTCGAATGACACCGGACTTCCAAAAGAAGCAGCGATGATGTTAGGCGTTGGACTTATTGGGTATGTCCAAGTCACCGCGCGTCACTGGCTTGAGCGTGATAGCAAGCTATCTCGACAGCAAGCAATGGAACTTGTCGAAAACCTCATGTGGCGAGGTATCTCTGGATTTCCCCGCACCGACTCCTAGCGAATAAGATAGAGATATGAGTTCAAAGAAAAGTGAAAAGGCATCAAAGGTTCGCATCTCAATTACACATGTGGGAAGTGAACTTAATTTTGATTGCCCTTCAACCCCGGCTGAAATCAAGGCGGCCGTTGCTGCTGCTCTTTCGGCACAGACTCCCCTCATACTTCAAGATGTACAAGGCCACGAAATCATCGTGCCTGCGGACAAGATTGGTTATGTTGAAATTGGCGAACCAACTGAACGTCGCGTCGGTTTCGGCGTTGTGTAAGTGAGTCTGACTTTCGCAGATCTTCCTCTTCGTAAGGAAACAATCTCAGCTCTCAATGAGCACGGCTTTACCTCACCTTTTCCCATTCAAGAACAGGTCATGCCAATCGCCCTTGCAGATGGCGATGTCATTGGCCAAGCCAAAACCGGCACAGGAAAAACACTGGCCTTTGGTATCCCAGTCATCGAACGAGTCATTGCACCCAATGATGCCGATTGGAATGAGTTGGCTCACCAAGGTGATCCTCAAGTTTTAATCGTCGTTCCGACTCGCGAGCTCTGCGTGCAAGTGACTAAAGATATTGAAGAACTTTCCTTCAACCGAGGCATTCGAACTCTCGCTGTTTATGGCGGACGCGCCTTCGAGCCGCAGATTGAATCGCTCCAAGCTGGAGTCGAAATTGTGGTTGGAACTCCAGGCCGACTCTTAGACCTATATCGCCAAGGACAACTTCGCCTCAAGCACGTTTCCCGCGTTGTACTTGATGAAGCGGATGAGATGCTTGATTTAGGTTTCTTGCCCGATGTCGAAAAGATATTTACTAGCACTCCGGCTCGCCAACAAACTATGCTCTTTTCGGCCACAATGCCAGGCGACATCATTGCTCTTGCTCGTCGCTTCATGAACCAGCCAGTACATATTCGAACCCAAGATAATGAAGACGAAGGTGCTGTAGTTTCACGTATCGAACAACACGTTGTGCGTGCACATGCCATGGATAAAATCGAGATGCTGGCGAGAATTTTGCAAGCAGAAGGGCGTGGTCCAACTATCGTCTTCTGCCGCACTAAGCGCACAGCTCAAAAAACCTCTGATGAATTAGTTGAAAGAGGATTTCGCGCTGCAACAATCCACGGAGATCTCGGGCAATCAGCACGCGAGAAAGCACTTAATGACTTTAAAGCCGGCAAGTCAGATGTGTTAATTGCAACTGATGTAGCAGCTCGCGGAATTGATATCGATGGAATCACCCATGTTATTAACTATCAATGTCCAGAAGATGAGAAGACCTATGTCCACCGCATCGGTCGTACCGCTCGTGCAGGCGCTCATGGAATTGCAGTTACTTTTGTTGACTGGGATGAACTTGCTCGTTGGAAGATGATCGATACTGCGCTCGTTTTGGGGCTGCCAGAGCCCTTGGAGACCTATTCATCATCAGAGCATCTCTACGAAATGCTCAACATTCCTGCCGGCTCAACCGGTCGAGTTGTAAAAGTTAGAGCAACATCCGACAAAGTAGCAAAACCAGCTACTGCAAAAGTTGAGAGCGCACCGCGAATTAAGCGCGAACGAACTCGCACAAAACGTATCTCTAGTTAGCAGCAAAGGCCTTAATTGCGTTAGCCAACATCTGCACCGCGATCGCTGCCAAGAGCAGACCCGCGATGCTTGCAAGGAGCGTGACACCGGATTCCTTTATCACGCTAACAATCTTTGTAGAGGCCATGAGTACGGTTCCTATAATCAGATGAACAGCGATAATCGCTAGCGCCAGCCCAAGAATTTGAGTATTGGTATCTGCCTGCTGGACATAGATCATTGTGGCAACTATTGCGCCAGGGCCAGCTAGTAACGGTGTACCAAGCGGAACCATGCCAATGTTGTCGCTCTGCTTCTCGGTTCCACTTTTCGTCGTACCCGTTAAGAGTTGAAGAGCAACATAGAGGAGTAAGAGACCACCTGCGGCTTGTAGCGCCTCAATAGAAACATGCATGTAATCAAGGATGAGCTGCCCAAAAATTGCAAATGTGGCAATCACAAAGAGAGATACGCCAGCGGCTTGCCAAGCTAGACGAATACGTTCACGAGGCGTTTTATCTTTTACCAACCCAAGAAAGATTGGGGTCGCACCTGGTGGGTCCATAATGACAAAAAGAGTGACAAATGCTTGAGCAGCAAAGGTGAGCGCTCCAGTTGAGTTCATAGTTTGACCACCCTTCGTGCATTTGCGCGCGCTTCTAAGGCTTCCCATTCTGCAGGATGAGTCGTGTTTTCTGCCATGGAATTAAGTTTTCCAGTGCCGTGATAATCGCTTGCGCCTGTGATTACGAGATGTAAGTCACGCGCAATTGAGATAAGAACCTGCTGTTCTGATTCATTTTGATCACGATGATGCACTTCAATTCCATCTAGCCCAGCTGCTACCAAATCTCGAAAGGAATCTGCAGTTAAAACGTGGCCGCGCCTAGATGCAAAAGGGTGGGCAATCACCGCAACTCCCCCCGCTTGCTTGATGATGGCAATTGCATCAGCAGGTGTTGGTGCAGCGTGAGTCACGTAATACTTTGATTCATTGTGGAGAAGGTCTGTAAATGCTTCATCACGTGAAGCAACAATTTTCTTCGCAACTAAAGCATCTGCTAAGTGAGGGCGACCAATGGTCGCTTGATCAGGAGCGGCTTGATAAACATCCTCAAGAGTTATATCGAAACCATCTGCCTGCAAGAGCGCCACCATTTTTCGCATTCGCGGCAAACGAGTATCGCGTGAATCAGAGAGCATCTCCTGCATTTTTGCATCATCCCCATCAAAGAGAAGCCCCAACATATGCACGCTGATTCCTTCAGTTGTCAGGCAGGATATTTCGGCCCCAAGAACAAGTTGAATCTGCGGTTGAATTGCTGTCACAGCTTCACTCCAGCCTGCAGTAGAGTCATGATCTGTGATGCCGAGCGTAGTGACACCGGTGGCTAAGGCTTTTTTCACCAGTGCAAAAGGTGAATCTGTGCCATCACTGGCTGTGGTGTGCGTATGTAAATCAATCATTCTACGGTCATCACATTCTCCGACTTGGTACGAGTAACAAACAAGATACAACCCGCAAGAATTAAAAGCACACCCAGATAGATACTCACCGGAGGCTGTTTGCCAACGCCAAAGAATGATGCCAAAAAAGCAGCAATAGGAACTTCAAAGAAAACAATTAGTGAAACTACAGCAGGGGAAACTCTTTTCAGAGTTAGATTGAACATCGTGTGTCCAAGTAGTTGAGCGCCAACGATGAGACCGAGCAGAATGAACCATTCTCTCGATGAAAATGAAAAGAGTTCATACCCTGCAATCAACGTCACTGGCAATGCAGTCATCGCACAAGTGAGATAACAGATTGAGGTGTAGGTGGTGGTCTGTAGAGTTTTTTGTGCGTGCGAACCCACCAACATGTAACCAGCAGCAAGCGCACCAGATAAAAGGGCTGCTATATCACCCAGAAAAGATTTACGATCTAGTTGTATATCAATACCGGTGACAACCAAAACCCCGATGAAGCTCACAAACATTCCTAGCCAAGCATTAGGTGGAATAAATCCTCCTCTGAAGCGCAAGAAGAGCGCTGCAAATATTGGTTGCAGGGCTGCAATTGCAGTGCCTGCAGCGACACTTGTCATTCTCATCGCTAAAAAGAAGCCCATAAAGTGAAGTGAGAGAAGAAACCCTGCAAACACAGCCCACTGCGCACCTGTGCGATCTACTTTATGGCGAAGGGCGAAGGGCAATGTAATGAGCGAACCACCAAGATTTCTCCAGAAGATGAGGGTGGGGACCGGCATTGCACTCAGCGCAATGAGTGGACCAGAAGACCCCACTCCAAAAATTCCTATTACGAGGCGGATTAAGTCTGGTCGTGCTGGGATTGCCGTGTGATTGTGCACTGACTCATTACGCGGCTCTACAGACATAAGGCAAACCTAGCCGATAGAGCACGCGTTACTCTTACCCCATGAGCGGAAATAACATCAATCGCATATTTCTCGCCCGTCTTGCAGGTACAGCAGTTTTCGACCCGAATGGCGATCCAGTTGGCAAGGTGCGCGATGCTGTCGCGACCCTGCGATCAAACAATCAGCCACCACGTATTTTGGGGCTCGTCGTGGAGGTTCCACTTCGTCGTCGCGTATTTGTCCCAATCACTCGCGTAACTTCCATTGAAACTGGCGCTGTTGTTATTACAGGTTTACTCAATATGCGACGATTCGAAACTCGCACTGGCGAGACTCTTGTGCTCGGCGATTTGCTTGATCGTTCAGTGACTCTAATTGAAGATAGCCAGCAAGTGCTTGTTGAAGATATGGCTATGGAACAGAATCGCACCGGCGATTGGTTAATTACTCGCGTTCACATAATGCGCAAGGGGCGTGGATTACGTCGCAAAGGTGCAACTTCTACAGTTGCATGGGAAGAAGTCGGTGGCTTCACCCAAAACGAGACAAATCAAGGCGTTTCAAACTTGCTTTCCACGATTGGAAATTTGCGAGCTGCCGACTTAGCGGCGGTAATTCAGGACCTTGCTCCAAAGCGTCGCCTAGAAGTAGCACGCGCGCTCGATGATGAAAGACTTGCTGACGTTCTCGAAGAGATGGAGGAATCTGAGCGAGTTGCACTTCTTGCTGAACTCGAAGGTGAGCGCGCCGCTGATGTTCTCGAAGAGATGGACCCTGATGATGCCGCTGACTTACTGCGCGAAATCGGCGAAGAACGCGCTCAAGAACTCATTGACTTGATGGATCCCGAAGATGCCGAAGATGTCCTGCGATTGATGACATATGAGGACTACTCAGCTGGCGGAATGATGACCACTGAGCCAATTGTTATGTCTGCTGATTACACAGTGGCAGATGCCCTTGCAGCTGTGAGACAGAGTGAAATTTCACCGGCTCTTGCGTCACAAGTCTTTATTACAAGACAACCACTTGAAACCCCTACTGGCCGATTTATTGGAATGGTTCATTACCAACGTCTTTTACGCGAGCCACCATCGACTTTGCTGGGCTCCATAGTAGATACGAGTACAAAGGGAGTTAATCCTGATGCATCTCTTCATGTTGTTTCGTCATACTTAGCCAGTTATAACTTGCTTTCGTTGCCCGTCATTGATGCTAACGACCGTCTGCTTGGTGCGGTAACTGTCGACGACGTGCTTGATCACTTATTACCTGAAAACTGGCGCCATGACCACAGAGATTCTGCCTCTCATACGGCAGCTACGTCTGCTGCGCTAAATAGTATCGATAATGATTTTGCAAAGGAGGTCTAAAGATGGCACGCAACTATCGACTAGACACACCACGTGAAACTCGCCGTTCTCTTCGCGGAAATTATGATCCAGAAACCTTCGGTCGACTTTCCGAACGCTTTGCTAGATTCTTAGGAACTGCACGTTTTCTTGTCTACATGACTTGCTTTGTTCTTGGCTGGGTTACTTGGAATACCTTGGCGCCAACCTCGTTACGTTTTGATGAGTATCCATTCATCTTTTTGACGCTCATTCTCTCGCTGCAGGCCTCTTATGCTGCTCCACTCATTCTGCTTGCTCAAAATCGCCAAGCGGACCGAGACCGGATTGCCCTCAACGAAGATCGCGCACAAAATGCGCGGAGTATTGCAGATACTGAATATCTCACTCGCGAACTAGCGAGCCTGCGCATCGCTTTAGGTGACGTAACAACTCGAGATTATTTACGTAATGAACTCTCCGATATCGCAAAAGAGATTGTGGAAGAGTTACGCAAGCCCGAGACGGACGCCAAGTAACGATTTTTCACGCACAATTAATTTAGAAATTATCTCCTCGATAGCTTTTGCACTGGCGCTGTTTGGCGATGACACCACCACTGGCGCTCCCGCATCTCCACCTTCTCGTAAATCTGGACTAAATGGAATTTTTCCAAGTAGCGGAACATCGCCTCCGATGAGTTGTGAAAGGCGCTTCGCAGTCTCTTCTCCGCCTCCTTCGCCAAAAAGTGAGGTGAGCTCGCCACATTTTTGACATGGGTAGGCGGACATATTTTCAATAACACCGATAACTCTCTGATGAATCTGGTGCGCAATTCTGCCGGCTCGCTCTGCAACTTCTGCAGCTGCAACTTGCGGGGTTGTGACAACAACAATTTCCGATGAAGGTACTAATTGGCCGAGCGAGATTGCCAAATCACCTGTTCCGGGTGGTAGGTCGATATATAGCAGATCTAAATCTCCCCAATAGGCATCAGATAGCAACTGCTCTAGAACTCGATGGAGTAAGGGGCCACGGTAGGCAATCGCATCTGCACGTTCTGGTTTAAACATCTCCATGGAGACAACTTTGACTCCAAATGATTCGAGCGGAATAAACATTTGATCGATGGCAGTCGGGCGTTGCCCAATGAGATTCATCAAACGAGGTATGGAATGTCCATAAACATCAGCATCCAAAATTCCTACACGCAGTCCGCGCTGTGCTGAGGCAACCGCCAGATTCACGGTAAGTGAGGATTTCCCAACCCCTCCTTTGCCAGATGCAACACCAATAACTCGGGTCAGTGAATCTTTTTGGGCAAATGAGATAAAGCTTTCTCGTCCATTGCGGAGCAACTTTTTGATGTTTGCCCGTTGCTCTTCATCCATCACGCCAAAAGTTATATTGACACGTGTGATTCCTTCTACCGCACCGACTGCTGTTTCAATGTCACGAGATAAGCGATCTCTCATTGGGCAGCCAGAAATTGTCAGCAATATCTCTAACTCTGCGACTCCATCATTAATCTGGGCTGATTTGACCATGCCGAGTTCAGGTAGAGCTCGATGCAGTTCGGGGTCTTGCACGGTAGCAAGTGCCGCATGCACTAAATCAAGTGTTGTCATAGTAAATCTGGATCTATTGCGTATGTGATGTGTGAAGAGCTCTTCACCGAAGACGAGTAGTCATCTTCTAAAACGTTACCTAATTGCTTCTTTAAAAAAGTTTTTGGGTTTAAATCTGTGGGTGAAAGATCCTCAAACCCCGGCCCAAGATTAGTTCTAATCTCTTGTGTCGCAGCCGATGCAAATGCACGAGCTTTCTTTACAAATTTGGCAGCGTCGACAGCGAGGTTTGGTAATCGCTCGGGTCCAACCAAGATGATGGCAAGAATTGCCAATCCGATTAATTCGCCAGCCCCGAAATCAAAGAACATAGTGACTTAACCTTACTCTGCTATTTCGAAGCAGTCAGTGTGAGAGATACGGTCTTGGTTGCTCCACCACGCTTATAGGTGACTTCAATCTCTTCGCCAACGCTATGGGAGCGAATTGCGACAATAAGTTCTTCTGGTGATGAGACGGCACGACCATCAATTTTGGTGATGATATCGCCTGACTTTAAACCTGCTCTCTGCGCTGCGCCACCAGGCACAATTGCACCACTGGTCTTTGCAATCATTGCACCATCTCCGGCGTAATTCATATCGACTGAAATACCCATGACTGGATAGGTGGCTCTACCATTTTTAATCAACTGATCTGCTGTTTTGCGCGCCTGGTTGATAGGAATAGCGAATCCAAGGCCAATTGATCCCGACTGCCCTGCAAAACTGGAACCAAGTGTGGCGATAGCCGAGTTAACTCCAATGACGGCTCCAGTTGAATTCACTAATGGTCCACCAGAGTTTCCAGGATTGATTGCTGCATCTGTCTGTAGTGCGTTTATAAATGAATTCTCTGAATCATTTTCTCCCGCAGTAACGGCGCGATCCTTTGCGCTGATGATTCCTAAAGTGACCGTGCCAGAAAGTCCCAGAGGTGATCCGATAGCTATAACTGAATCTCCAACTGCAACCTTGTCGCTATCACCAAATTGCAGCGCTTTAAGATTTGGAGCAGCAATCTTAATAACCGCTAAGTCATAGGAACTATCTCGACCGATGACTTTGGCTCCATATGAATAACCATTGTTAAGCCGAACACGGATATCTCCCCCACTCATTACAGAAGAGGCGATGACATGGTTATTGGTCAAAATGTAGCCGGCGCTATCGATGATAAATCCTGAACCAGTTGAACCACCTCGCCCAGATTCAGCCTCAATAGAAACTACAGAGGGAAGCACTCTCTGAGCGATTTCAGCCACTGATCCGGCTGGTCTTTCAACCGCTGCTGTGGTCTTTACCAAGTTAGCAGATCGACCAAAGAGAGAACCTGATGACGATGCACCAAAGGCACCACCGACGACGCCGACGACAAGAGAAATCACAATTGCAGTCCGTAGTGAGATTGAACGTCCTAAACCACTTTGACTTGGCGCAACCCACCAAGGTCCATCGTTGCGATGACCGCTCTCATTCCAATTTGCCATTTATTAGGAGCCAGCTTTCCCTAAAGTTTTGTGGCGAGCAAAAGTCCATCGCCAGTGGTGATGAGCGCACTCATCCATGAATCAGCATCTGCTTTGATTGCCTTTCCTGCTTCGCGAAGTGCAATTGTCTTAGGATCGCGTTGAGCTGGATCAGGCACCTTTGCGCCACCGAAGAAATTGTCAATAACAAAAACTCCGCCGCTACGTAAGATGCGATGTGCTTCAGAGATCGCAAAATTTAGATCTTCGGGGTTGTGGCGAAAAACCACCAAGTCATAAGCGCGATCAGCTAATTTAGTCATCACATCCATCACTGAGTTTGTGATCAAGCGAAAACGCGGTGCTGCTATCTCTGCTTCGGCAAATGCTAGTTTTGCAATACTGGAATGTTCCATCTCATCATCAATTGAGGTAAGTGTGCCGCTCTTGATCATTCCCTCAAGGAGCCAGAGTGAGCCAACTCCCGATCCAGTTCCGATTTCGACAACTGATTGCGCACTTAAGAGTTGAGCGAGGTGGCGTAAATACGCACCTGTACCCGGCGAAACATCGTGGGTACCGATTTCAATCCCACGAGCCCTCGCTGCCATCTTGACAGAGTCTTCAGCGATAAAACTCTCTGCATATTCATGTGGGTTGATAATCATGAGAGAGACACTATCCAATCGAGCAGAAAACGCACGCCGAAACCTGTGCCACCTTTCACATTTTCACCAGCATCAGATTCACTCCGGGCAGGACCAGCGATGTCAAGATGGACCCATCGTGTATCCCCTACAAAGTGCTCAAGATAGAGAGCTGCGGTGACTGATCCTGCGGAGTAGTCACCGCGATCAGCTGCATGATTGAGATCTGCAACATCACTATCGAGAGAATCTAGATAGTCATTGACAAGAGGCATATGCCACACTCGTTCACCACTTTGCTCACCAATCGAAACAAGCTCAGAAGCTAATTTCTCATCGCGGGTATACATCGCTGCATATCCTCGCCCTAACCCTAGAGTTGCAGAACCAGTTAACGTTGCGATATCAATGAGGTAGTCAGGATCAAGTTTTTCAACTGCGTATCCCAAACCATCTGCTAAAACTAAACGACCTTCCGCATCAGTATTGATGATTTCAACAGTCGTGCCATCAAATTGAGTAATGACATCAGATGGACGTTGCGCAGTTCCCGAAAGCGCATTTTCAGCACACATCAAGAGTGCAGTGACCTTTACTTGTGGCTGTATATCAGGAAGCGCGCTGAGAGTTGCAAGTGCGGCTGCAGCTCCAGCCATATCACTCTTCATAGCAGTCATAAATTCGTATGGCCGCTTGAGAGAGACGCCACCAGTATCGAAAGTGATTCCCTTTCCAACAATTACGATGTGAGGTAGCGCTGCTGCTGATTTAGCTTTTCCTCTCGGGATATAAGTAACTTCTATAAACCTCGGTCCAGGATTTGGTGATGAATTTCCAACAGCTTTGAGCCCACCAAACCGGGCCAAATCCTTGCCCGCAAGAATTTGAATTGCCAATCCTTGCTCATCAGCAATCTTCTTCGCCTCTTGGGCCATCCATAATGGATTCTTAATGTTCGAAGGGGTGTGAATCAGATCGCGAGCTGTATACAAAGCGCGAGAAATTGTCTGTGCAATCGCAACTGATTTTTCATCCTTTGTTGCAATGAGAAATTGTGGAAATTCAGCGGTCTTTTCAGTCTTCAAGTTCCACTGATAGGCACCCAGCGTCAGAGAGACTCCATGAGCTTTTACTTCTAGAGCGCTATCTGCACAGAGAGAGGCGATAACCAAAGCCTTGCCCCGAACCTTTTTTCCAATGGCGGCACCCGCGGAGCGCAATGAATTTAAAGATTTATCTCCCAATCCCACGAGATAGATGCGATCCACCTCAGTTTCACCATGAGCGACTGGAATTTCATAGAGTTCTCCTGCTTTTCCAGAGGCTTCAAAGAAATTTATCTCATCAATAAAACTAAGTTCAAAATATTTCTCTAGTTGAGCAACCAAGCGAGAATCTGCTGTGACTTCATATTTTTCGGAAGATCCATCTCCACTTTTTACAAAGCCAATTGCTATGGCATCAGCGCCAATAAGTGTTTCAACCTCTGGCGAAATTGCTGCGAGAATCTTCTTATTCCACTCTACTTCTTAATGAGGGCTACAGCGGCCTCTAGGGCTGCGCTGAGGTTATTTGCTTCCTGTGGGTTTAGCTCAACGACAAGACGGCCGCCACCTTCGAGAGGGATGCGCATCACGAGTGAACGTGCTTCCTTGGTTACTTCCATGGGTCCATCACCAGTACGGGGTTTCATTGCTGCCATGGTGGGGACTCCTTGTTGTCGAAACTGCTGGGGACCGTGAGGCCTTGAGGTGCAGGGAGAAGTATCTCGCAGAATTGGGCGCGGGTGAAATCGAGCCAAGTGAGGCGATAGGGCTCAATCGCTAGATTCCGAGATGGCCTTTTAGGCGGGATTTCCCTGAGGATATGACGGCGATAACAGCGCGTTCTGGGACTTGTAGCAAGAGTGCAATATCTTCGCTTGATTTGCCGCGTAGCAGGTGCAACGTCAGGATGATTCGCTCTTCTTCAGGCATGGATGCAAGCAACTGCGCGATTGTCTCTTGGTTGCTCACAGAATCAAGGTTACTCGTTCACCAATTAAAAGAGCCGGGCAAATCGAGCAAGAGAAATCCGCACGCCTGCGTAAAAGAATGGCGCAACTACGAGAAAGAGCGCTCGTGGCGCAAGGATTGTCTCTGACCAGTCAAAGCGCGTCCTATCAGCCTCAAGTGGAGTCAGGCGAAAGCTACCACTGCCCTTGAGAACTTTTCCAACATGCTCGACATCACATCGATGCGGCGGTTGCCAATCCGTGACGGTCATGAGATCCAATAAACCAAGAAATTTAAATCGTGGATAGAGAAAATAGAGTGGACCTGTAAATGCTGCAATGGTGGTTCCCACTCCCTCGTTTTGGTTGCTAGTTACCCACACCTTCGTCTGAAGCATCCATTCACCTTGCGACGGCCAATCTGCAATTTTCGCCCAAACTTTTTCGCAAGGAGCATTTACCGTAAAGGAAATTCGAAGAGTATTAGTTGTCATGTTTTATCGATCAAGCGCCTTTGCAACAGCATCATCTGTTGATGTCGCCCAGTAAATTAAATCGCGCATTCCAGGCTTCACAAAATTATGTTCTTCGAGGTGTTCAACGAGAGAATGAAGAGGCTCATAAATTCCATACGGATCAAGAATAATCACTGGCTTTTTATGAAAACCAAGATAGCGACCCACCCAGATTTCAAAGAGCTCTTCCAAAGTACCGAGCCCCCCAGGTAGAGTAATAAATGCATCAGCAAGATCTTCAATCTTGGCTTTACGCGTCCGCATTGAGTCGACGACAATGAGTTCATCGCTATCGTGGTCCGCAAATTCAATATCTACCAACTTCTGCGGAATGATGCCGATAGTTCTGCCACCTTTACTGCGCGCTCCTCTGGAGATTGCACCCATCGCAGAGATGTGCCCTCCCCCAGAAACAAGTTCTGATCCATGAGTGGCGATTGCAGCACCAAGTTCAAAAGCTAGGTCGATAAATTTTTGATCAATGGTGGGTGATGACGAGCAGAAGACAGCAATACGCATGAGAGACAGGATAGGGGTTAGGCTTAGCGCATGTCGTCTTTAGCTCATGGCCATGGAATTGCAACTGTTGCAGGAGATGTCGTTCTTGATGTTTGGTATCCCGCTCCTGCACTAGGCCCTCTTCGAGATTCTGCTGATGAAGCACTCAATGCGCTCATTGGCCAAGATGAAATTCGAGGAGTGAAGCGAGAAGTTGTCTCGCTGGAGATTGATCTCACAAGCGCTCCACAAGATGCCAAAGATATCTATCTCAGGTTACATCTGCTCTCACATCGTTTGGTAAAGCCACATGGATTATCGCTAGATGGAGTCTTTGGTTTATTGGCGAATGTTGTCTGGACATCATCAGGTCCTTGCTCTGCAGAAGGTTTTGAAAAAGTGCGCGCTGCCTTGCGAGCGCGCGATGGCCATCTCACTGTCTTCGCGATAGATAAATTCCCACGTATGGTTGATTACGTAGTTCCATCAGGTGTGCGAATTGCTGATGCTGATCGCGTTCGACTAGGCGCTCACCTAGCTTCAGGCACAACTGTGATGCATGAAGGATTTGTAAATTTCAATGCCGGCACATTGGGTACCTCGATGGTCGAAGGTCGAATCTCTGCTGGCGTTGTGGTTGGGGATGGCTCAGACATTGGCGGAGGTGCATCCATTATGGGCACCCTCAGTGGAGGCGGAAAAGAAGTTATCTCTATCGGTGAAAAGTGTTTATTGGGTGCGAACTCAGGGCTTGGAATTTCACTCGGTGATAACTGTGTCGTAGAAGCGGGGACATACATCACCGCTGCTGCCAAGGTCACTCTGCCAGATGGTGAAGTTGTCAAAGCAGGTTCGCTCTCTGGTGCAAGCAATCTACTCTTCCGCCGAAATTCACTATCTGGTGGTCTAGAAGTTGTCATGCGCACAGGAACTTGGGGTGGATTGAACTCAGTTCTTCACGCCAATTAATCTAATTGGTTGCGTAGAAAAAAGGGAATTGGCCCCTCACGCAAGTGAGAAATATGGCGATGGGATTTTGACGCGACTTCTAAAGGTGTCACCACGTAAAATTTTATAAGAGCCATCGCGGGCTATTCCTTTGATACTCGTAACAGCTCCCGCGGGATTCCGCGTCAATATTTCTAAAGTGGCGATATCCGGGAGTAGAAATGCGTTGGCTACTGTTATTTGTGAAGCGCTTGCGCTCCAACTCACAAAACGTGGATTGTGCTTCACATCGAGGCTGCCTGGATCTGGAACAGACTGGGTGTAACTGGTGGCCTGTCCCCAAGCGTCTCGCGTGGTCTGTGTTGCGCCACCTGATGACGAAAAGTAATAGGCCTGAACTGGTTTGCCATTAGAAAGGATGGCCAAACTTGTAGACGAGTCGATATGAGTGTTCATCACGGCAGCACGCCAGTTTTTCCCAAATCGTGGTTCAATCTCTTTTGAGTAACCAACGAAATTCTGATCCACGATGTGGTCATAAACGTGGCAATCACATGAAGCCCTGATCGGACCTAATTTAGAGAGCGCATAAGAGCGAGAAGCGATTACTTGAGCTTCAAGTGCGGCTGCGGGCCAACTAGAAGGTACTTCGCTAATTCCCAACAAATACTCATCATGCATACTCAATGAATTGGTAACTTCCATCGCACCTTTAACCATTTTAATTTGTATCTGTCCGTACTTATACCGGGCTGTCTCACCAGGATGACCCACGGTGATTATTGCGTCAGGGCCCTTCCACCGAATCGTCAACGCGGTATTGGAAATCGCACCGAATGTGGCAAGGCCTCCTTGGACTCGAAATGTCGCTTTCTGACGAGAAGCTAAGGTGGCGATTGGTAGAACATCTTGGCTAGTTCCGATATCACCGGCATAAATGTCAATAACTGCATTTGGTGTCGTAGTAACAAATGATGCCGAACGCACCGCATGTCCAAGATTTACTCGCACGGTATGAGTGTCAATTATCGGAGCGATAACTACATCCTTGTAATAGTAATTAAGAATTGCCGTAGCGCTCTCACCGGCTAAGGCTCTTACCTTTGCACCGATCTGACTCATGCCAACTCCATGGCCATATCCAGATCCGGTGAATGAAAATGACGTCGGCACCTCGGCGCGCGCAGATGAAAAAGAAGAAGCGATTAAAATGGCAACAAGTGCAAAAGTTTTAAACGTCCTCATCGGAGGATGCGCTCTTTCTGGCATTTACAAAAGTTCGGTACTCCGCAATTACCTCACTTGGCTTACCGCGCGCCATTAAAACGCCCTTATTGAGCCAAATGACCTCATTACAAATATCCTCAATTGTTGCCAGTGCATGACTAACTAATATCAGAGCCCGATCAGCGGAGCGCAGTTCCTTAATTCGGTTGAGGCTTTTCTCTTTAAACTTGGCATCACCGGTGCTAAGGGCTTCATCGATAATCAAAATATCTGGCTCTACAACCGCAGCAACAGAAAAGGCTAATCTAGCGTACATTCCTGATGAGTATGTGCGCATTGGCGCATCTATTGCTTCGCCTAGTTCTGAGAAATCAGCGATTGCATCAAAATTCTGATCAATCTCTTCACGTGACATGCCAGCTGCTAGTCCACCGAGGTACACATTGTCGCGCCCTGTCATTGCAGGATTAAAGCCAACTCCTAGCGCTAGCAACGTACTGACGCTGCCATAGACCTCAACGCGACCAGTAGAAGGCGGCACAATCCCTGAGATAACTCGCATTAGTGAAGATTTGCCAGCACCATTTGAACCGATAACTCCCAAGACTGCGCCATACTGAACGTCAAGATTGATGTCAGTAAGTGCATTCACTACGCGAGTATGTTTGTTACCGCGCCCCAAAGTTCTCAATCGAGCTTTGAGAGTGGGCTTCTTGTCGATTGAAGTTGTGTAAGTCAGACCCAAGCTGCGGACGGAAACTGCTAAACCATGAGTTGCGTGTGGGTGGTTATAAGCGGACAGCGAAATCACGCTCCCTCGTTAAGAAGAAGTATGAACCTACAAAGAAAATTACTAGCGCCCATACTGAAGCATGAATTACACCAAATGTGGAAGGAGCCTGCGCATGCACAACTACGCGAGACCATGAATCAAGTAGATAGAAAATTGGATTTGCAATCTGCACCGCTTTAATTTGATCAGAAACACTAGAGGCTTCGTAAAGTATTGGAGAAAGATAGAGAAGGCTGCGCGTGAGATAGGGAAGCATGCTTGAGACATCACGAAAGTAAACGTTGATGCATGAAATTAAGATTGACATCCCAAGTCCCATGACTACAGCAATTAGAAATATTGGAACGGCCCAAAACATGTGCCAAGAAATTGGCAAACCAATCAAAAGGTGAATAGCTGCAAAAACAATCATTGTAGGAACGAATTTAAAGAGCGCAATCACAGTCGCTGAAATTGGAAGCATGATCCGTGGGAAAGAAGTGTTGAGGATTAGTCGTTGTCCTGAGGTAATTGCTTTGACGCCACCAGTGAGGCTATTTGCAATCAGATAGAAGAGAAAAAGTGTTGCCGTGAGATGGCCGAATCGAGTTGCATCGCTACTGCCCCCAATTACATAAATGAGAAGAAAGTAGACCCCTGAAAGCAATAAGGGATTGAGAACTAACCACAACTGCCCAAAGACAGTCCCATAATTCTTCTCTCGTAATTCAGAGCGCGAAAATTCGCCGATAAAGGTCCGGCGCCCCCACAAGGTGCGGAGATAATCTCGCATGGGTGGTAAGCCCGCACGAAACGGCTCATAAACGACTACTGGCTTATCCACGTGTGAAAGGTTACCTCAGGGAATCTCACCTTAATGAGATGTAGGCACGAGAGTCTTTGGTGATGAGATAAAGCCCGCTCCCCACGCGAAATGCATCGTTGGTATGACAAGCAAAAGCAGGAAATATTCTCGGATTGAGGTAGCAATCTTTAGTGAAGCTGCAACCACAAAGACTAGGTAAATAACTGCCGGAAGAAAGAGAAATGGGTCAATAAGTAAACCCAAAATTAATGACGTAGCAAATCCAAGAAGTGCAAAAGGTGGGGCAAGGTAACGAAAGTTAATAGTCCCTGAATGTCTTCGAGAAACTACACGACGCCAGCGGCCATATTCGAAATATTGTTTAGCAAGGGCTCGGACTGTGGAACGAGGTCGATAGGTTACATGCAATCGCGGATCGAAGTAAATGAGTCCACCATTTTCACGCAATCTAAAATTCAATTCCCAATCTTGTGCTCGGGTAAAGCGCTCATCAAAACCGCCAATTGCAACAAGCGCTTCACGACGAAAAGCTCCAAGATAGACCGTATCGACTTCTCCTGCGTCACCACCGGTATGAAAGCGGGAAGCTCCTACGCCGAAGGGACTTCGCATCGCACCTGCGACGGCACGCTCAAATGCAGTGGTGCCTACAGCAGCCATTATTCCGCCCACATTTACCGCACCTGTTTTATTAAGTATGTCAACAATCAGCGAGAGATAATTTCTTGGAATCTGTGCATGTCCATCAACGCGAACAACGACCGGACTCGATGAAGCTGCAAGCGCCAAATTGAGTCCCGCCGCCGTCTTGCCGGTTGGGCTTTCAATAAGTTTTACTCGCTCATCTTGTGCCGATAATTTTGCTGCTATTTCATTTGTACGATCCCGAGAAGGACCAAGCGCCAAGATAATTTCGACGGGACCAAGATAATCTTGTGAGAGTACTGAGAGAACAGCGCCCTCCAAATGTGACTCTTCGTTCAGCACTGGAAGAATTACGCTAATCGCAGGTAGCGGTGAGCCAGGTAACTCATTGGTTGGTGTCGCCATAACCCCTCCACGCTATCGTGCAAGTACCCTACGGATGTGA
>CAYWWZ010000010.1:0-22972 GCA_964462495.1 uncultured Candidatus Planktophila sp.
GATAGCTATGTATTCAGCTGGCTTCATCGATATCGTTGCCAAAATTTTCCGCCCAATCATCTGGGTCTTATCGCACTCCACAAGTATTGTCGTGCGCATCTTTGGTATTGACCCTAAAGAGCAGCGCTCGCAGATCTCTGAAGAAGAGCTCCTTGATTTGGTTGCAGGACATGCGGACCTTACGGATGAAGAGCGCGATATTGTGGAAGAAGTCTTTAACGCTTCAGAGCGCCAGGTTCACGAAGTCATGGTGCCTCGTACCGAAGTTGATTTTATGGATGCTTCTCTGACAGTGGGTAAAGCGATTTCGCTAGCTATTGAAAAGGCTCACTCGCGCTATCCAGTGATTCGTGGTTCCTCCGATGAAGTTGTCGGGTTTATTCACGTGCGTGACTTACTCGATACTAGCCTTGCCAATAACAATGCGAAGATTCAAGAGCTAGCGCGCAACATTATGTATTTGCCAGGAACAAAGGCAATTCTGCCTGCCCTTACTGAAATGCGTAACCAGCGTCAGCATTTAGCAATCGTCCTTGATGAATATGGCGGCACCGACGGCATCGTCACCCTCGAAGATCTCGTCGAAACGCTCATTGGCGATATTCGCGATGAGTACGACACAGATGAAGTCGATGTCTCACAGGAATCTCATACGGGAGATTTTGAAGTTGATGGCTTAATCTCGCTGGAAGATCTCATGGAAGAGACTGGAATTGAGCTTCCCGAAGGGCCATATGAAACCGCCAGTGGTTTTGTCATGAATTTCCTTGGAAGAATTCCCGTTGTTAACGACGTTGTAGGCGTCAACGGCGTGCGAATCACAGTGCTTTCCATGGAAGGAAAGCGAGCCGGTCGTTTATTGATCTCGCGTAACTACTAACTCATGCGAGAATTGCCGCTATGAAACGCGTCCTTTCTGGGATTCAGCCAACCAGTGATTCATTCCATCTTGGCAATTATTTGGGCGCAGTCAAACAGTGGGTAGAACTTCAAGACGGCCATGATGCTTTCTACTGCATCGTCGATTTGCATGCCCTTACAGTCGAGACAGATCCTGCGCTCTTGCGAAAGCGCACTTTGGCCTCAGCTGCCCAGCTGTTGGCACTTGGAATCTCGCCAGATAAAGCGACGCTCTTTGTGCAATCCCAAGTTCCACAACACAATCAACTTGGCTGGATTATGGAATGTATGACGGGCTTTGGTGAAGCAAGCCGCATGACCCAATTTAAAGATAAATCCTCAAAAGCAGGCGCTGATTCTGCACGAGTAGGACTCTTTACCTATCCCATGTTGCAAGCGGCGGATATCTTGCTCTACCAACCACATTACGTTCCCGTCGGAGAAGATCAAAGGCAACATATAGAACTCACCCGAGATTTAGCGGGGCGTTTTAATTCTCGGTATGGGCAGACTTTTCACATTCCTGAGGCCTACATACTGAAAACTGCTGCAAAGATAAATGATATTCAAGAACCAACTGCGAAGATGAGCAAATCATCTGGCTCGGCCACAGGGGTTATTGAAATCATGGATTCTCCAGACGCAAATCTCAAGAAGATCAAGAGCGCAGTCACAGATGCTGGTCGCGAAGTTAAATATGATCTGCAAGAAAAACCAGGTATCAGTAATCTCCTGACCATTCACTCTTCGCTCTCAGGTAGAACTATTAGCGACTTAGAAGATGAATTCGCTGGTAAAGGCTATGGTGACTTTAAGGCAGCAGTTGCTGAAGTCGTTGTGGAATACTTGCGCCCTATTCGCGCTACCGCTCTTGAGCTCCTTGAGGATGAGAAGCATTTGCTTGATATCTTGCACAAAGGCTCACAAAAAGCTCGCGCAGTGGCACAAGAGACAATTGAAACTACCTATAAAAACTTGGGAGTAGTTCTCTAATGAAGCGGGCGCTGCTATTGGTTGTAGCAATTCTGGCAACAACATTGACGCCAGTTTCCGCTTCGGCTGAACCCAATCTCACGGTGGGCGTTGCCTACGACATTGGCGGGCGAGGCGATAGATCTTATAACGATGCCTCACATGCCGGACTTGAAAAAGCACAGAAGCAGTTCGACTTTGAACTTGTACCGGTCGTTACCGATGGATCAAGTGGAGATCGAGAGAAGCGAATTCGCTCGCTTATTGAGAAAAATTGCGATCCCATCATCGCTATTGGAAGTGGATATGCTCCTACACTTCAAGCGTTAGCTATTGAGTATCCCAACACGCATTTTGCAATCATCAACGATGCCTCAGTCTCCGCACTTAATGTGACTTCAATTATCTTTGCCAATACACAAGGGGCGTACTTAGCGGGATTTAGTGCAGCGCAGATTTCTAGAAGTGGCAAAGTTGCCATGCTGGCCAACCCTGATCAGGCAGATATCTACAAAGATGGTTTCGCAGCCGGCGTTTTGGCAGCCAAGAAAAGAGTTGTACCAATTGTCAAGTATGTTTCAGGTTCGTACTCACTCGCCACGCGTCAGGTCCTCGATGCGGGTGCAGATATTGTCTATGTGACAACCCAGGGATCAGACTCTGAAATTCTAAAAGTTATTGCTTCACGCGGAGCAAAGAAAAAAGGCGCTCCTATCGGAATGATTAATGTTGAACCCGATCAGTACATCACGGTCACAAATGCAACAAAGCGGTTTCTGCTTGCCACGGTCATCAAGCGTGTTGATAAAGCAATGTATGACATAGTCGCGCTTTCCAAAGAACAACGTCAGTATCTAGATATTCTCGATGCAGATGCTGGAATCTATGGCCGGCGATATGGAATATCCGGTGGGGGAATAGAGCTCACTATTCGCTCGAGCGCACTCATGCGATTGAGTAAGGCGATCAATATCGCCGCCGCCACAGCGGAGAAAATCACCGCATAGCGCTCAAGTTCTACTTGAGACTTTTCCTAACTGTTACATGCCGCACTCGAGAATGTAACCGTGTTTTTTCTTGATTTTTGCCTCCAACTACTAGGCTCGCCACTACGGAACTATCCATCTCTTCTTGGAGGAAAATTGAAAAAGACAATTACATTTGTCGCAGTTTTAGCAGCAGCAGCGCTCTCATTTGGCGCAACACCTGCAGCAAACGCAGCGGCAACAAAGGCATGCCTTGCTCTCGATACCGGTGGCGTTGACGATAAGTCATTTAACGCATCCGCATGGGCTGGAGCAAATGCAGCAGCAAAGGCAAACTCATCTGTCACTGTTAAGTATCTTGCAGCTGCATCAGATGCAGATTACGCACCAAATATTAAGAAGCTCGTAGACGAGAAGTGCAACATCATCATCGGTGTTGGCTTCCTCATTAACGGTGCCATCGTTGCAGCAGCAAAGGCGAACCCAAACGTTAACTTCGCAATTGTTGATCAGGATGGTGAAGACCATGGTCCTGATGGATCTGTCTATCCAGGAACCAAGTTCAAGAACTTGAAGCCACTCCAGTTCGACACAAATGAATCTTCATTCCAGGCAGGCTACCTTGCAGCAGGCGTTTCAAAGACTGGCAAGGTCGCAACATACGGCGGACTTAACATCCCACCTGTCACTATCTTCATGGATGGTTTCGCAAAGGGCGTTGCTCACTACAACAAGGTCAAGAGCAAGAAAGTAGAAGTTCTTGGATGGGACATCGCTAAGAAGGATGGAACATTTGTTGGTGGCTTCTCAGATTCAGCAAAGGCACTTCAGATCTCTAAGAACTTCGAGCAGCAGGGTGCAGATGTAATCTTCCCAGTTGCTGGTGGTCTTGGTGGAGCAACAGCAGGTAACTCCCTTACTTCAAAGAAGTCAGTAGTTATCTGGGTTGATACCGATGGAGTAAAGGCTGCACCTCAGTACCGTAAGGTGCTTCTTACCTCAGTGGTGAAGGGTGTCGATACATCTGTAAAGGGTGTAATCCTTGATCAGGCTAACGGTAAGTTCTCATCAGAAGGTTACTTTGGAAACCTCAAGAACAAGGGAACTTTCATTGCCCCTTACTACGACCTAATCCGTCGTGTCCCATCTGCACTTCGAACCGAAGTTACAAAACTTGGTAACGATATTCGCAATGGAAAGGTTTCAGTTAAGTAATTAATTGACACTTTAAAGAGCGGGCTAACACTTCGGTGTTAGCCCGCTTTATTTTTCATTTTGACTTTCTAAAGTGAGATAAAACGAGTAGATTTACTGCATGTCTTTAGAGCTGCGCGGAATTACCAAGCGCTTTGGCTCACTCACTGCAAATGATGCAATTGATTTAGCAGTTGGTAACGGAGAAATTCACGCAATTCTCGGCGAAAATGGGGCAGGTAAATCAACGCTGATGAATGTAGTTTATGGACTCCTTCAGCCTGATGAAGGAACCATTAGTGTCGACGGCAAGGTAATAACAATAAATTCGCCACTAGATGCACTTGCAGCAGGTATAGGTATGGTTCATCAGCACTTCATGTTGATTCCTGTATTTACCGTGGCAGAGAATATTGTTCTAGGACATGAAAAAACTAAAAGATTGGGAATTCTCGATTTAGAGAGCGCTCGAAAAGAAATTATGCGTGTCTCAGCAGAGTTCAATTTTGAGATTGATCCAGATGCGCTGGTTGAAGACTTACCTGTCGGGCTGCAGCAGCGGGTAGAAATCATTAGAGCTCTCATTTATGACGCGAAAGTTCTTATTCTGGATGAGCCCACAGCCGTCCTTACGCCGCAGGAGACTGATGAATTGCTTCGCAATATGAAGAAGTTAAAGGAGAAGGGGACCTCAATTGTCTTCATTACACACAAGCTTCGTGAGGTAAAAGAGGCAGCTGACAAGATCACCATTATTCGCCGTGGCAAAGTTGTTGGAACAGCATCTCCTACTGCTTCTCAGGAAGAACTAGCTTCACTCATGGTCGGTAGACCAGTCTCATTAGATGTCGAAAAGAAACCGGTAACGCTAGGCTCAGTAACTCTCTCAGTACAAGATCTGACAATTTCTGATCACACTGGACGCAATCTGGTGCGAAATGTCTCTTTTGATGTTCGCGCAGGTGAGATCCTTGCCGTTGCAGGAGTGCAAGGCAATGGCCAATCAGAACTCGCAGAAGCAATTGTTGGCTTGCAAGAGCATGTCACAGGCAAAATTGAACTGGAAGGTCGTGATATCACCCGCTCATCTGTGCGAGATGCTCTTCATGCGGGAATAGCCTTTGTTCCAGAATCTCGTGAGGAAGACGGATTAATAGGCTCATTTAGCATTGAAGAGAATTTGATCTTAGATCTCCACGATCTTCCACCTTATGCTAAAGGTCCAGTTATCTCGCAAAGCACGGTAAGCGCTGAAGCTGCGAAATTAGTAAAAGAGTTTGATATCCGCACACAGTCTGCGAAGGATTCCGCATCATCTCTTTCTGGTGGAAATAAGCAGAAAGTTGTCTTAGCTCGTGAACTTTCTCGTCCCGTCAAACTTGTGGTGGCATCACAGCCAACGCGCGGCCTTGATGTGGGGTCGATTGAGTTCGTCCACGAGCGAATTATCGCCGAACGAGATGCAGGGCGGGCTGTCTTGCTCTTTAGCACTGAACTTGATGAGGTATCAGCGTTGGCTGATCGAATCGCTGTGATGTACCGCGGCGAATTTATCGCCATTGTTCCAGCTGATACATCGCGCGAGGAGTTAGGTCTTCTCATGGCGGGAGTAAAGAGATGAAGTTGAAGAAGTTACTTCTGCCCACGCTCTCGTTTGCAATGGCGCTCTTTGTGAGTGGGCTCTTGGTGGCATTTTCTGACTCAAAAGTTCTAGCTCTCAAAGGACAACCAATTGAAATGTTGCAGAGAGCGTTTTCAACGGCAGGCAGCGCATTTTGGGCGCTCTTTCGCGGTTCAATATTTGATCCACGATTAGCCGAAACTCGCTTTATTGAAGGCTTCTATCCTTTCTCCGAAACGTTAGTGGCAGCAACGCCACTTATCCTGACTGGTCTATCAGTCGCGCTTGCCTTTAAAGCGGGGCTCTTTAACATCGGCGCGCAAGGACAATTTATTGCTGGAGCTATCGGAGCAAGCTGGGTTGGCTTCACCTTTGAGCTTCCCGTCGTAGTACACACCTTGGCTGCAATCACTGCGGCAATTCTCTTCTCTGGAATCTATGGTGGTTTTGTTGGACTACTTAAAGCGCGCACCGGAGCACACGAAGTGATTGTGACAATTATGCTCAATTACGTTGCGGCCTACTTTTTACTTTGGTTATTAAGCACCACTGCCTTCTTGCGCCCTGGCCGGCAAGATCCATTAGCGCCAGAAGTACGTGAGAGCGCGCAATTGCCTCATCTCTTCGGAGAAGAACTTCGCGCAAATTTAGGGTTTGTGATTGCACTTGTTGTTGCCGGTGCAATCTGGTGGCTTCTAAATCGCAGTACGTGGGGATTTAGATTCCGTGCGGTTGGTGCAAATGCCGCTGCATCAAAGACAGCGGGGATTTCAGTTGCACGTGTCACTACCAGCGTAATGTTTCTTGCTGGAGCACTGGCTGGCTTAGGTGGAGCCATGCAAATTCTTGGCTCCGAACCTGCAATGACAGCAGGCATCGGTGGGTCATTTGGATTTGATGCGATTACCGTTGCACTTCTTGCGCGTGCAAACCCAATTGGAACAGTCTTCGCAGCCCTTCTCTTTGGTGCACTTCGTGCGGGTGGATTGACTATGCAGGCCAGCACTGAAACTCCACTCGATTTAGTTCTTGTTATTCAGGCGCTGGTAGTTCTCTTTATTGCAGCTCCCGCACTGATCAAGGCGATATTTAGGCTGAAGAATGTGGAAACCGGTGAGGCAATGGCGTCGAAGGGTTGGAATGGCTGATGAGCGCTCTTGAAGTACGCACCCTTTCTGCGCCAGAGCGTCGTCGTAAGCGAGGCATCATTACGATGGCGGCGCTCTCAGTCTTTGGCTTTACAGTATTTGGGGTGTTGCCAAAAGAAGGTCAGCCAGTTACCTACAGCTTTGTCCTTGGTAATGAGTGGATTCTCGTTAAGGAGTGGATTGTTAACTCAAAGACTGGGGCGCTAGGTTTTTCAATAGCTTCAGTTCTTGCGGTTATGCTGGCAACCCTGCAATTCAGAGCGAGAAAAACTAGCCGATTTGCCAGCGCATTTTTTGCAGCAACATTCCTTATGTCCTTCCTATGTTGGGCAGCTGCGGGCAAATTCATTCCATTCACGGGACTTCTCCAAGGAGCGCTCCTCTTATCTGTGCCGCTGATTTTTGGTGCGATGGCGGGTGTACTTTCTGAAAGATCCGGTGTGATCAATATTGCGATCGAAGGACAACTCCTTGCGGGTGCATTTATGTCTGGAGTCATCGCTTCCCTGACACAGAACACCTGGTTTGGTCTGCTTATTGCACCTTTTGCAGGGGCCGCCATCTCTTGGCTCCTGGCAGTCTTTGCCATTAAGTATGGAATCGATCAAGTTGTATTGGGCTTTGTGCTCAATGTTCTTGTTATTGGCCTGACTGGATTTCTTTACAAGAAGTTACTGATTCCTTATCAATCAACTTGGAATTCAGGTGGCACCTTCGCGCCGATAGAGATTCCTTTGCTCTCAAAGATTCCAGTGATTGGACCTATCTTTTTTAGTCAGAGCATCATCGTCTATCTCATGTATGTAGTTGTCATCGTCATTCATATCGCGCTCTTCAAATCTCGCTGGGGGTTACGTACGCGTTCAGTAGGTGAACACCCAACAGCTGCAGAATCGGTCGGTATAGATGTACTTAAGGTGCGCTTTAGAAATGTTGTCATCGCTGGGGCCGTTGCTGGACTAGGTGGCGCTTTCTTCACTCTTGGCGCAGTAGGTGCTTTTAGTAAGGAGATGACCGCAGGCAAGGGATTTATTGCTTTAGCGGCGCTCATCTTTGGTCGTTGGTCTCCGCTCGGCGCCGTTGCTGCTGCACTTATTTTTGGATTTGCTGACAACCTACAAGGCCTGCTGACAATTACCGGAACACCAATCCCATCTGAATTTATGTTGATGGCGCCTTACATTGCAACAATCATCGCTGTTTCAGGCTTTGTCGGAAAGGTGCGAGCTCCAGCGGCGGATGGGATTCCATATAGACGTGGAGGTCGTTGATGGAGATTGATTGGGATTTGTTACGCGCCGAAGCGCTCACGGCGATGAAGCGTGCCTATGTTCCCTATTCTCACTTTCCAGTCGGAGTCGCAGCGCTGGTCGATGACGGTCGAGTTGTCACCGGATGTAATGTCGAAAATGCTAGTTACGGCCTCACGCTCTGCGCTGAGTGCGGCCTTGTCTCATCGCTCATTGCAACAGGAGGAGGGCGACTCATCGCCTTTGTCTGCGTTGATATCAATGGTCAACCCTTGATGCCTTGTGGTCGCTGTCGCCAGTTGTTGCAAGAACACGGGGGCTCACAACTGCAGTTAATGACTGATCAAGGGGTCAAACCTTTGGCAGAACTATTGCCGTGGGCATTTGGCCCAGATGAGATAACAACTAGGTTGCCATCTTGAGCACGAGCCTCGAACCTTTTGCTGCTGTTGAAATTATCGCCGCCAAACGTGATTGCTTGGAACTGACTGATAGCCAGATTGACTGGATAGTCGATGCATACACTCGAGGAGTCGTAGCTGACGAACAGATGTCGGCTTTGCTAATGGCTATTTTGCTCAATGGCATGAATTCACGTGAAATTTCCCGTTGGACTAGCGCCATGATTAAAAGTGGCGAACGAATGAATTGGTCGATGTTGGATAGAAAGACAGTTGATAAACATTCAACTGGGGGAGTTGGCGACAAGATTACGCTTCCGCTTGCACCACTTGTAGCAGCATGTGGTGGTGCGGTTCCACAACTTTCCGGTAGAGGGCTCGGCCATACAGGCGGAACGCTCGACAAATTGGAATCAATTCCAGGATGGCGGGCATCGCTTACCAATGAAGAGATGCTAAAAGTTATACAAGATACCGGCGCTGTCATCTGTGCAGCGGGTGCGGGCTTGGCGCCAGCTGATAAAAAACTCTATGCCCTTCGCGATGTGACTGCAACGGTTGAGGCGATTCCGCTAATCGCCTCCTCCATCATGAGCAAGAAAATTGCAGAGGGAACTTCAGCACTTGTTCTTGATGTGAAGACCGGTAGTGGCGCCTTTATGTCAGATCCTACGAAGGCTGGAGAACTTGCACGCATAATGGTGCAACTCGGTAGGGATGCAGGTGTAAATACACGAGCTTTAGTAACTGCCATGGATGTTCCATTGGGGTTGACTGCCGGAAATGCGCTAGAAGTTCGCGAGTCCGTTGAAGTTCTTGCAGGAGGCGGCCCATCCGATGTAGTTGAATTAACCGTTTTGTTAGCGCGCGAGATGCTTGATGCTGCGGGAATTGCGGGCAAAGATCCTGAGACTGCTCTCAAAGATGGCAGCGCCATGGATCATTGGCGCCGCATGATTAGTGCGCAGGGTGGAAACCCAGATGCGCCACTTCCTATCGCGCAAGAACAGCACATCATCACTGCTGAAACTAATGGAATCATTACAACTATGGATGCTATGAAAGTTGGTGTGAGTGTGTGGCGCCTCGGCGCTGGGCGCTCTGCACAAGGCGAAAGAGTCCAAGCTGGTGCGGGAATTGAGCTACACGCCAAACCTGGCGAATACATCAAAGCCGGTGCACCTCTCATGACGTTGCACACCGATGAACCAGCAAGATTTCCACGAGCTATACAAGCGCTTTCTGGAGCAGTTGAGATTGTTGAGGGAGGAACTGTGAATCGTCTTCCCCTAGTAGTAGAGAGAATTTTGGGATGAGTAATTTGCTGAAGAGGCCAACCGAAGATCAAGTAAAGCGTCTGCCAAAGGCGCTGCTACATGATCATTTAGATGGTGGCTTACGTCCACAGACAATTATTGAAATCGCCCAAGAAATAGGACACACCCTGCCCACGTACGACGCGGCGGAGCTTGCCGAGTGGTTTCGTTCATCCTGCGATTCTGGGTCGCTGGTTCTTTATTTAGAAACCTTTGCGCATACCGTTGCCGTTATGCAACGCCGTGAAGATATTGTGCGGGTTTCACGCGAGTGCGCAGTTGATTTAGCGCGTGATGGGGTTGTCTATGCAGAAGTGCGTATGGCGCCAGAACTTTTAACCGAAAAAGGGCTCTCCCTCTCAGAAGTAATTGAAGCGATTCTTGAGGGATTTCGCGCTGGTGAAGTTGAAGCAAAATCAGAAGGCCGCATTATTCGTGTGGCATCCTTGCTTTGCGGGATGCGTCAGAATAATCGCTCCCAAGAAGTTGCAGAGTTAGCAGTTAAATATCGCGACCAAGGGGTTGTTGGTTTTGATATTGCCGGTCCCGAAGATGGGTTTCCGCCAAGCGATCAACTCGATACATTTGAATATTTACGTCGCGAGAATGCTCACTTCACGATCCATGCTGGTGAAGCGTATGGATTACCTTCAATTTGGGAGGCAATTCAGCTGTGCGGTGCAGAGCGCCTAGGCCACGGCGTCCGTATCGTTGACGATATCGATTTCAATCACACGCCAGCGCGCCTCGGTCGCCTTTCAGCTTACGTACGCGATCGTCGCGTGCCGCTAGAGCTCTGCCCTTCGTCAAATATTCAAACGGGAGTCGCTACATCTTTTGCGGACCATCCGCTAGCAAAACTGGCAAAACTTCGTTTTAGGGTGACAATCAACACTGATAATCGCTTAATGTCAGCAACCTCAATGTCACGCGAAATGAATGAAATGGTCAAACAGTGCGATTGGACCTTCCAGGATTTGCAGAGAGTGACAATCAATGCCCTGAAGAGCGCATTTATTCCTTTCGAAGAGCGTTTGGCAATTATCGAAGAGATTGTTAAACCTGGCTACCAGAAGATTTCAGGAGAATAGAGATGGCGCACCCACAATTTACACTTCGCCAAGTTGCAAAAACTATTGATCATGCCTTGCTAAGGCCAGATATGTCGCGCGAAGAAGTTCGCCAAGGGTGTGAAGTTGCGCTGAAATACGATGTGGCGTCAGTCTGTTGTAAACCAGCGGATGTCGCCTTCTGTGCTGCAATTCTGCAAGGAAGCGATGTTCACGTCGGAACTGTTGTGGGTTTTCCACACGGCAATTCAACGACCGCCACCAAAGTCTTCGAGACAAAGCAGGTTGTCGCAGATGGCGCAACCGAGATAGACGTTGTCATAAATATCGGGTGGCTTAAATCTGCCATGTTTGATGAAGTACAAGCCGAAATTGCTGCAGTGGTTGCTGCAGCAGAGGGCAATCAGGTCAAGGTAATCCTAGAGAATGCGTACTTGACCAAAGATGAGATTGTGAAAGGTTGTCAGCTAGCCGAAGCAGCTGGAGCGGATTATGTAAAAACTTCTACAGGATTTGCCCCTACAGGTGCGATTCTCGAAGATGTGAAGTTGATGCGCGCCTCGGTTTCTCCCAAGGTTGAAGTAAAGAGTGCGGGAGGAGTGAAGACCCTCGATGCCCTTCTTGAATTCATGGAGGCAGGGGTAAAACGAAGTGGTGCTAGCGCAACAGCAGCGATGCTCGATGAGTTTAAAGAAAGATATGGCAACTAGGAAGAGAGGAGCGATTTAAGTGGCTCGCGCAGTTGCCCTAGCAGAAAATCAGCATCGTGTGCGCTTTTAGTAATCACCTCGATATAGCACTTCATCTTTGCCTCGGTCCCAGAAGGACGGACAATGATGCGAATTCCTCCATCTAACCAGATGCGAAGACCATCAGTTGGCGGCAGTCCATCCTTCGGCTCTGCTAAGTCATCGATTGATTTGACTGCACGTCCTGCAATCTCTTGAGGTGGGTTCTGTCGAAGCGTTGATAGCAGTCGAGCAATTGAACTCATATCTGCGACTCGAATTGAGATCTGTTCTGTGCCATGAAAACCATGTCTTAGCCAGATTTCATTGAGTAAGTCAGTCAAAGTTTTACCTTCAAGTGCCAGATTAGTGACAATCTGCGCCAAGAAAATGGCTGCAGAGATTCCATCTTTATCGTTTACCGTCTCTGAATCTACGGCGTAGCCAATCGCCTCTTCATATCCAAATGTGAGGTCTTCAATTTTAGCGAGCCACTTAAAACCAGTGAGAACTTCTTGAAAATTAACTCCATAATGGGCACATATTTTGCGCAAGGCAGATGATGAAACAATTGAATTTCCGAAGGTTCCTTGGGGTTTTGTACGCGCAATCCATTCGCCAAAAATCACGCCCAGTTCATCGCCGCGCAACATACGCCAACCAAGAACCGGATCGTTGATGGCAGCTGCACATCTATCCGCATCAGGATCATTGGCAATTACTAGGTCAGCGCTAACCACACGGGCTTTGGCAAGGGCTAGGTCGATGGCGCCTGGTTCTTCTGGATTGGGAAAGGCGACAGTTGGAAAATCTGGATCTGGGGTGCATTGCTCATCGACTGTGATGAGATTGTTAAAACCCGCTTGGGTAAAGACTTTCTTAACTGTTTCAGTCCCAACCCCATGCATAGCGGTATATACGATCTTAATATCACTTGAGCGCGGTGCTAGGGCAGATGTCCGTTTGATGTATTTATCAACAACTTCATCATCAAGTACCGTCCATTTAGTGTCGCGTGGTTGAGAACGTAAAGAAGAGATGGCAGATATTTCAGCGGCGATGAATTCATCTGTTGGATTGATTATCTGAGAAGCTGCATAATGAATTCCATCTGCAGTGGGCCCGATATAGACCTTATAGCCATTATCTTGGGGAGGATTGTGGCTAGCTGTGACCATGATTCCGATATCGGATTTCAAATATGAAGTTGCAAATGCCAATACCGGCGTAGGAAGTGGTCTGGGAAGGATAAATACCTTCATCCCAGCGCCGCTCATAATTTCAGCAGTCTCGAAGGTGTAATCCTCAGAACCATGGCGAGCATCGCGACCGATAACTACTGATTTCATACCTCGTTTCTGCATATATGCTGCAATCCCAGCTGCAGCGCGTCCCACAACTGCGCGGTTCATACACGATGGTCCAGGACCGATAGGACCGCGCAATCCGGCGGTACCAAATTGCAGGAATCCGTTGAAATATTGGCGCAAGGTTGCTTCATCTTCGCGCTCAAGGAGTTTAGATAGCTCGTTTGCGGTCGCCGGATCAGGATCGTCAGCAATCCAATTTTCGACTTCTAATCTCAGCGCTGCATCCATAGGAGCAGATTAACGGTAACTAGATAAGTTTAGGAATAGTTGATTTAAGAAGAGCGCCCATGCGATCGGCTGCTGCCTTACCTGCTGCAATTACTTCTTCATGGCTGAGTTTCTCTCCAGTGATTCCTGCGGCTGCATTTGTAACGAGTGAAATGCCAAGAACTTCAGCACCCAATGCGTGCGCTGCAATAGCTTCAGGGACTGTGGACATGCCTACTAAATCAGCCCCCATTGTGCGCATCATCGCAATTTCCGCTGGAGTCTCGTAGGTAGGACCACGCCAATGCACATACACACCTTCAGCGAGAGAAGAATCTTCTGACTTTACAATTGCTCGAATTCGCTTGCTATACAAGTCGGTGAGGTCAACAAATGTTGCACCTGACAGTGGGGAAGCTGCAGTGAGTGATATGTGGTCTCGAATAAGTACTGGCTGTCCCACAGTAAAAGATGTATTGATACCGCCACAAGCATTGGTCAGGATAACTACATTGCATCCTGCTTTTACGGCAGTACGTACGCCGTGAACAACTGGCTCCATACCTTTACCCTCATATAAATGTGTGCGGCCAAGAAACACGAGGGCTCGAATAGTTTTTTCGCCTGAGGCGATTTCATATGAGCGCACTTTTCCTGAATGTCCCTCTACGGCAGGAGCGAAGAAGCCAGTGAGTTCATGGGCATCACATTCATAGGAAGGTGAGCCAAGTGCATTTGCCGCCGAGACCCAGCCAGAGCCCATTACGAGTGCGACATCATGAGATGCGGCCCCGGTACGTTCTGCAATTTCTGCAGCTGCTTTGGTTGCAGCAGCGAGGGGATCGGAATAGAGGAGATCAGTAGATGTCATGCATCAATGATGTCACAGAGAACTGTGCCACTTGCAACTGTCTCACCAATAACTGCCTTTAAATTCTTAATCACACCATCTTTATGGGCGCTTAGTGGTTGTTCCATCTTCATCGCTTCTAAGACGATAACTAAATCCCCAGCAGAAACGGTCTGGCCATCACTCACTGCAATCTTGACTACCGTGCCTTGCATAGGACTTGCCAAACCAGTTCCTGATGCTGCACCAGCTGATGCCTGCTTCGCACGATGGCGTTTAACAACTGGCTCAGGCGCATGGACAAGAATTTCAAATCTCTTTCCATTTACTTCAGCAACTAACTTCTCTGCAGCGACCTTAGTCTCGATCTCATGAGACACACCCTGAAAAGCTGGAATCTCATTATTAAACTCATTCTCGATATAGCTGGTGTACACCTTGAAATCTTCAGTAAAGGCAGGATCGTTCAAGATTGCTCTATGGAATGGAATTGCAGTTGCTAAACCACCAACTTCAAATTCGGCAAGAGCGCGGCGTGCTCGTGCAATAGCTTCTGCTCGAGTTGCACCCGTAACAATCAGCTTTGCTAACAGCGAATCGAAATTTCCACCGATGACATCGCCATTTCTAAAGCCAGCATCTACTCGCACGCCAGGACCAGTTGGCAAATTCCAGGATGTAATTCGACCAGGCGCTGGAAGAAATGAACGTCCAGGATCTTCTCCATTAATTCTGAATTCAATGGAGTGACCACGAATAGCCGGGTCAGTAAAGCCCAAACTTTCTCCCATGGCGATTCTAAATTGCTCCCGAACTAAATCTATTCCAGTGACTTCCTCGGAAACCGGATGCTCTACTTGTAGACGAGTATTTACCTCTAAGAATGAGATAGTTCCATCGGCACCTACTAAGAATTCACAAGTACCGGCTCCTATATATCCGGCCTCTTTCATTATTGCTTTACTGGAGCGATAAAGCTCTTGATTTTGCGCCTCGGTCAAGAAAGGTGCGGGTGCTTCTTCAACAAGTTTTTGATGGCGGCGTTGCAAGGAGCAATCACGTGTTGAAACTACAACTGCATTGCCATGTTGGTCGACTAGGACTTGTGTTTCTACGTGACGAGGTTTATCCAAATAGCGTTCTACGAAACATTCGCCTCTACCAAAGCCAGCGATGGCCTCTCGCACCGCGGACGCGTAGAGCTCTGGAATCTCTTCCATGGTTCGCGCAACCTTAAGACCACGACCGCCACCACCAAAGGCTGCCTTAATTGCAACAGGCAGGCCATGCTCACGTGCAAAAGCTAAAACTTCTTCCGGTCCGGTGACTGGATCTTTCGTACCTGCAACAAGAGGCGCTCCCGCTGCTGCAGCGATGCGACGAGCGGAAACTTTATCGCCCAGAGCGCTAATCGCTGATGGTGGTGGACCAATCCATATCAGTCCGGCGCTAATAACTGCCTGTGCAAAATCAGCATTTTCGGAGAGGAATCCATATCCAGGATGCACAGCATCTGCTCCTGCTTCTTTCGCTACAGCAACAATCTTGGAAGCGTTGAGGTAGGTATCTTTTGCAAGAGTGCCATTGAGTGAATACGCGTAATCCGCGCTCTTGGTATGTAGCGCATCACGGTCTTCTTCGGAGTAGATCGCCACAGATTCCAAACCATGATCTTTACACGCACGAATTACGCGAAGTGCAATTTCACCTCGGTTGGCAATTAATACACGTTTCATGTCATTTCCTTTACTTGTGGCCATGAGTATCCAAGTTGGGCCATGGCACTGCGAAGAAATGGCATCGATATCCCTACAACATTTGTGTAATCGCCTTCAATGACTGGGATAAAAGGCGAGCCAAATCCATCTAGCGTAAATCCGCCTGCAACACTGAGAGGCTCTCCTGATGCAATGTAATCCTCAATTTCGGCACCACTCATTTCTGAGAAAGTGACTTTGGTGCTGACTCGGTCAGCAATCTCGACACCTTTTTCAGTATCGATAATGCAATGTCCAGTGTGCAAGATTCCGGAACGCCCACTTATCTTCTTGGCGCGCTCACGTGCTACATCGGCAGTCCCAGGTTTTCCAAATGAGACACCATCAACGTCAAAAGTTGAGTCACAGCCAATTATGATTGCTGGGAAATCAATCATTTCCCGAACTGTATGCGCCTTGGCGATTGCCAGGGCAATCACCATATCTTTTGGGCTCATTGCGTTAAAAAAATCAGTCTCCTCATCAACATGGCTGACAACGATTGTTGGTTTCAGGCCAGCATCCTCCAAGAGCCTGCGGCGTGAGCTTGATTGGGAAGCGAGAACAATACGTGGCATTTATTCGAACCTACGTGCGCCAAATGTGATTTGGTGAGGTAGCGGTTGTCGCAGTTGCGGTAATCCAAAGACGCTGCGCTTAATGACAGGCTTGAGCTCTACCGCTTTGTGATTGGCGAGAACTGCCTGAAGTGCAAGCAGTTCTTCAGGAGTTGGATGTCCAGCAGTTACAGTAAATTTCATATCTAGAGTGGAATGTTTCCGTGCTTGCGCGCAGGCAGGGTGTCGCGCTTTGTCTTGAGAGTACGAAATGCCTTTGTGATGTACTGGCGTGAATCTTCCGGCTCAATCACGCTATCAATCGTTCCACGCTCAGCCGCAAGATAAGGATTAGAAAACTTTTCAGTGTATTCGCCGATTAATTCAGTACGCTTTGTGTCTTGGTCTTTCGCTTCTGAGATCTCTTTTCGGTACAAAATATTAACTGCACCTTGCGCACCCATAACAGCGATTTCTGCACTTGGCCAGGCAAAGTTGATGTCGCTGCCTAGGTATTTGGAGCCCATGACAATAAAGGCACCCCCATATGCTTTACGAGTAATCAGAGTTACAAGTGGGACTGATGCCTCTGCATAGGCGTAGAGCAACTTAGCTCCACGGCGAATGATTCCATTCCATTCTTGTTCTGTGCCGGGCATAAATCCAGGCACATCTACCAACGTGAGAATTGGAATATTAAATGCATCGCAGAATCGTAGGAAACGAGCGGCTTTTTCGGATGAGTTGATATCAAGCGTGCCAGCAAGTTGGGAAGGTTGATTTGCGATAATTCCAATCGATTGTCCCTCTATCCGCGCAAAACCAACAATAATATTTGGAGCGTAGAGTGCGTGAACTTCTAAGAATTCTCCTTCATCAACGAGGGCTTGAATCAGAGTCTTCATATCGTAAGGCTGGTTAGGGCTATCAGGAATGAGCGTGTTGAGCGATAAATCAGTTGCTGACTTATCGAGAGTCTCGGTTGGCGGCAATACCGGAGAGCCATCCATATTGTTGGATGGCAAATAAGATAAGAGTGCCTTCACATAATCAATTGCATCTGCCTCAGAATCTGCCATGTAGTGAGCATTTCCTGATTTGGTGTTGTGTGTCAGTGCGCCACCAAGTTCTTCCATTCCCACATCTTCGCCAGTCACAGTTTTGATGACATCAGGACCTGTAATAAACATATTGGATGTCTCCTTCACCATTACGGTGAAGTCGGTGAGCGCAGGGGAGTAGGCCGAGCCACCAGCGCAGGGGCCAAGAATGAGTGAAATCTGTGGAATTACTCCCGAGGAGCGGGTATTGAGTCGAAAGATCTTTCCATAACCGTTAAGCGATGCCACGCCTTCTTGAATACGAGCACCACCCGAGTCATTGATTCCGATAAGAGGAATGCCTGACTTCAACGCAAACTCGGCAATCTTTACAATTTTCTCTGCATGAACCTCACCGAGAGATCCACCAAAGACTGTGAAATCTTGTGAGTAGAGCGCAATCGGACGCCCATCAACGGTGGCTGTGCCAATCACAACTCCGTCACCGTATGGGCGATTCTTCTCCATTCCAAAATTCTGTGCGCGGTGACGTGCAAACTCGTCTATCTCGGTAAAAGAGTTTGGGTCGACCAACATCTCGATTCGCTCACGGGCCGTGCCCTTGCCTTTTGCATGTTGTTTCTCAACGGCACGCGCTGAACCTGCATGCACAGCTTCATCAATTCGCTCGCGCAAGTCCTCAATTTTGCCGGCAGTAGTGTGCAGATCTGGGCTCATGAACATAAGGTACTAGCCATGAGCCTGATTGTGCCAAGACCACCACTCGATGTAGCAGAGATATCGAAGAGAATCTCGCAGTACTGGCGAGTAAGCGTGGTTGAAGTCACCGGTTCAACTCAAGATGACATTGCAGCAAAAATAAGTTGTGGCGATGCACTACATGGAGATGTATTGGTTTCTGATTTTCAAAGTGCAGGTCGCGGCAGACTTGATAGAGAGTTTGAAGCTGCACCTTCTTCTGCACTAACTTTTTCATTCTTTATTGAACCTGAGAGAGATAGAGATGAATGGGGATTCATCCCATTGCTTACTGGTTTGGCTGTCGTTTTTGCTCTACAAGAGATTGATCCACGAGTTGTCACGCAATTGAAGTGGCCGAATGATCTGCTGATAACTGATTCAAAGTTGGGAGGAATTATTAGCCAAGCGGCTGGTAACGGTGTGATCATAGGAGTTGGAATTAATGTTGCTATGAACGCTGGTGAATTACCTGTCTCACATGCGACCTCTCTTTATTTAAACGACTTTGCGCAGTTAAATCGAAATTATTTACTGCCTGCCTTCCTGAAGCACTTTGAGGAGCTCTTTTCGCGCTGGCAAAAAGGAGAAGATTTACGCCATCTTTATCGAGAAAAGAGCGCGACAATCGGATGCTCGATACGAGTAGAACTTCCTGGTGGCAAGACTCTAGAAGGTCAAGCGCTCGATATTTCAGCGCACGGTGAACTCATCCTTGATGATGGAACTCGAGTAAGCGTGGGGGATGTAGTTCATCTACGATAGGGCAGTGACAGAGCGCTTCCCCCGAGTTGGTGTTATTGGCGCTGGCCAACTTGCTCGCATGATGGTCGCTCCGGCAACCGCCCTTGGTATTGATCTCGTCCTCTTTGCCCAATCTCCGGCTGATTCAGGAGCACAAATCACTCACCATGTCGTTGGTGATTACACCGATCTGCCGGCGCTTCTGGAATTTTCCAAAGATTGTGATGTCATTACATTTGAACACGAACTGGTTCCGTTATCGGTCATCAAAGGGCTCGAGGCTTCGGGGGTACGTGTATATCCATCCTCTAATGCTTTTATTTATTCACAAGATAAGGCGCAGATGCGTCAAAAGCTCAGTAGTTTTCCATCGCCACAATGGAAGGTCATCACTTCTACAGGAGAAGTTGAGCGATATCCGTTAATTGCCAAAGCTATTTCTGGTGGTTATGACGGACGTGGAGTGTGGAAGATTAACTCGCAAGATGAATTAGCCGAACTCTTGAAGACCACACCGAAGTTGTTGATTGAAGATTTGGTGCAATTTGATTTTGAAATTGCAGTGATGGTGGCTCGCTCACCCCATGGTCAAGCGACAACGTGGGTACCCACAGAGACAATTCAAGAAGATGGAATTTGCACCCTCACTATCTCGCCCGCCCAATGCATCGAACCCAAAATCGCTGAAAATGCCCAGAAGTTAGCCCTTGAAATTGCCGCAGAAGTTGGCGTTGTAGGAGTGATGGCAGTTGAGATGTTTGTAAAAGGGGAAAGAATCTTTATCAACGAATTAGCAATGCGCCCACATAACTCCGGGCATTGGACGCTTGATGGCTCGCGAACTAGCCAATTTGAGCAGCACTTGCGCGCTATCTTGGATTTACCTCTAGGAGATCCATCAATGACATCTGAGTTTGCGGTGATGGGAAATATCTTGGGTGGCCCAAAAACCGATATGTACCGTCCCTATCTACACCTCATGGCGCGCAATCCAGAGCTGAAATTTCATCAGTATAAGAAAGAAGTTCGCCCGGGTCGCAAGATTGGGCACGTCACGGCTGTTGGTTCCGACCTTCTACAATTAACTAATGACGTGCAACATGCACGCCAATACATGAGTGGAGAAATTGATGAGTAAAGAAAGCGATGTAGCAATCATCATGGGCTCAGACTCTGATTGGCCTGTTATGGAGGAGGCAGCAAAAGCACTTGAAGCTTTTGGCATCTCATACACAGCAGATGTTGTGTCGGCGCATCGCATGCCAGAAGAGATGGTTAATTTTGCAAAGTCTGCGGCGAGCAAGGGATATAAAGTTGTGATTGCTGGCGCAGGCGGAGCAGCTCACTTGCCAGGAATGGTTGCGGCACTTACAACCTTGCCGGTAATCGGAGTTCCAGTCTCCCTCAAGAACCTTGATGGTTTGGATTCACTTCTTTCAATTGTTCAGATGCCTGGCGGGGTTCCCGTTGCAACAGTAGGCATCGACAATGCAAAGAACGCTGGAATTCTGGCAGCTCGAATTCTTGGAAGTGCTAACAAATCAATTGCAAGCAAGCTTGAGGAGCATCTTGAGCAACTTTCCACTGAGGCAAAAGCAAAGGGCGCCCAATTGAGCGCCCGTCGCAATACCAAAACCGGTTTCTAATCAGTTCTTCCTAATGCATGAACGCGCCATCCAGCTGCGCGCCAGAGATTTCGGTCTAACGCGTTGCGACCATCAATCACAAACTTAGATTTCACAAGCTGGCCAATTACTGATGGATCGAGTTCGCGATATTCCTTCCATTCTGTAAGGTGCAAGATTGCATCAGCGCCTTTAACAGCGTCAGCGACCTTTTCCTGATAATCAAGATTTGGGAAACGCTTGCGAGCAGGCTCAATTCCCTTGGGATCATGCACAACAACCTGTGCACCCGCTGCCTGTAGCTGAGCTGCAATATCGAGGGCAGGGGAGTCGCGAACATCATCGCTATCTGGTTTGAAGGTTGCTCCTAAAACCGCAATCTTGTACTGAGTGAGATCATCTGAAAGATCAGCTCTTACAACATCAATCACACGTTGACGAGCTCGGAGATTGATTGCATCGATTTCTCGTAAGAATTCGAGGGCTTGATCTGCGCCAAGCTCTTGAGCGCGCGCCATGAACGCCCGAATATCTTTAGGAAGACAACCTCCACCAAAGCCAATACCTGCTTGGAGGAATCGGCTACCAATACGTGGGTCGTAGCCAATTGCCTTTGCCAAAACTGTGACATCTCCGCCGGCTGCTTCACAAATCTCTGCCATAGCGTTGATAAAAGAAATCTTTGTCGCTAGAAATGAGTTAGCCGCCACCTTTACGAGCTCTGCAGTTGGAAGATCGGCACGAATCCAGGGAGTACCGAGGGCAATGACGGGCGCGTAGACCTCTTTCAAAATATCCTCAGCGCGATCATTAGCAACCCCAACAACTAAGCGATTTGGTGTCAGGGTATCTTCGACTGCAAAACCTTCACGCAAAAATTCAGGATTCCAAGCTAAATCCGCCTGTGGGGCTGACGCTGATAATTGATCTCGCAAAAGTTGCGCAGTACCAACTGGAACAGTTGATTTTCCAACTACCAGTGCGCCATCCTTGAGAAATGGCGCTATCGCTGCAACGGAAGATTTTACGTAGGTGAGATCAGCAGCTAATCCATCTTTACTTTGCGGGGTTCCAACGCAGATAAAGTGAACATCTGCATCTGCTGCATCTGCAAAATCTGTACTGAATGAGAGTCTGCCAGTCTTCATTTCAGCAGCGAGCAAGGTATCTAGTCCCGGTTCATAAAAGGGAAGTTCACCTCGGGAGAGAAGATCAACCTTGTTTTGGTCAGTATCGATACCAATTACTTCAAAACCAAGCGAGGACATACAAGCCGCATGCGTTGCGCCAAGATATCCGCAGCCAATAACCGAGAGCTTCAGAGTCATGTGAGGGAGTCTATTGCACAGCGTCCCTAGCACAGGGATTGTCAGCGGCTGTCTTGGTCTTGAACTTATCGATAACTGTAGGTTTTGCGGATGCACTCGCCGTTGGTTTGACAGTCTCAAGCAAGGCTTCATCGTTTCGTATTTTTGTCCAGAGATCTGCGGCGAGCATTTCATCCCAGATAACTACGGAACCAGCAGTGGGATGGCGACCATTTGGATTAGAGAGCGGAACTGTAAGTGTCCTCACATTTCCAGAAGATAGATTTCGCAATTGTTTAGCCAGAGTGAGTAAATCATTTTTATCGATACTTGCATCCATCTTCACACTAGAAATTGCCGCATTGTAAAAGTTCGTCAATTTAATCGGATTAAGTAGCACGCCAGTACTTGTGGCTTTTCGAAGCACAGCGCCAACAAATTGTTGTTGGCGCTCCATGCGACCGATGTCGCCTCTTCCGTCAAAATCTCGAGTACGCACGTATTTCAACGCCTCAACGCCGTTGAGTGTATGTGTGCCAGCTGCCATCACGAGATGGCTCTTTGGGTCATTTATCGGAACCTTGGAACAAACTTCAATCCCACCGAGAGCATCCACAATTCCGGTGAAGCCAGCAAAACTAATTTCGACATAGTGATCAATTTTTAGCTTTGTCATACCTTCGAGCGCTTGAATTAACAATGGTGCCCCACCGAATGCATAAGCTGCATTAATCTTTCCGGGAAGCGCAGGAATATCGCGGGTTCCATCTTGACTTCTGTGCGCAGGGATTGTTGCCAAAGTATCCCGAGGAATCGAGACGATATAGGCAGAATCACGAGACTTACTAATGTGAACCAATAGCATCGTGTCAGATCTGCCACCTGCTGCAACCTTGGTGCTACCCACACGAAGCTCTTTAATCTGCTCCTTCGTAAGACCTTCACGATTATCAGATCCAACGACGAGATAGTTGAGCGCTTGGGAGGTTTTTTCGGGACGGTCCTTCAGATTGGCAAAGACATCGATTCGAGAAATCTGTCCACTCACTTGGCCCAAACCAAGCCATGCGACCGAAGCAATAAAGACAACACCCACCGAGAGTGATGTAATAATCCGAATTGCACGAGAAGATTTCACATCCGTAGGGTACTTGCACGATAGCGTGGAGG